>NZ_CP107783.1:2467272-2775681 GCF_036345255.1 Streptomyces sp. NBC_00569
GACAGCAGCAGCGAGGCGAGCCCCGCGCGCGCGGCCTGGCCGCCGGAGAGCGAGGTCATCGCCTGGTCGAGGCCGACGCCGAGGCCGAGGGAGCCGGTGATCTCCTCGGCGCGCTCGTCGAGGTCGGCGCCGCCGAGGTCGAGCCAGCGCTCCAGGCTGACGGAGTACGCGTCGTCGGCCCCCGGCGCCCCGTCGACGAGGGCCTGGGTGGCCTCGTCCATGGCGCGCTGTGCGGCGTCGACGCCGGTGCGCCGGGCGAGGAACTCGCGCACGGTCTCGCCGGGGCGGCGCTCCGGCTCCTGGGGCAGGTGCCCCACGGTCGCGCCGGGCGGCGAGAGCCGCAGCTCGCCCTGCTCAGGGGTGTCGAGGCCGGCGAGGAGTTTGAGGAGCGTGGACTTCCCCGCGCCGTTGGCGCCGACGAGCCCGATCACGTCGCCGGGCGCGACCACGAGGTCGAGCCCGGAGAACAGGGACCGGTCGCCGTGCCCGGCGGCGAGGTTCTTGGCTACGAGAGTGGCAGTCATCAGACCGCCGATTTTAGCGATCGGGCGGACCGCCCACGCCCGCCGCTCCCCGCCGGCGCAAGACCCCCCTCATCGGGTCATGGCCGCCACCAGCACGCTCCCCGTGGTGCGGGCCACGACGAACGACTCGCCCCTGGTCGCCTTCGGGTCGAGCGCGATGCGGTGGCGGCCCGGTTCGAGCACGGCGTCGAAGACGTCCTCGGCGTGGGTGCGGTAGAGCCGGTCGAGGCGGTACGCGGTGAGGCGCACCCGGCAGGCGGAGGCGACCTCCACGCCCGCCTCCCCGTCGGCGGCGACGAGACGGGTGAGGCGCCGCTGCGGAACGGCGCGGCGGTCCAGGGCGCTCTCTATCTGGGCGACGAGAAGCGGGATGATCGGGGCGAGCCCGTCCACGTACGCCACCTCGGCGCCCGCCCGCTCGAACTGTTCGCGCACCGCGGCCCGGTCGGACTCGCTGACGGCGCGCCCGAAGGCGACCGCGCCGTAGGTTCGCAGTTCCTCGGGCGGCACACCGGCCGCGTCCTGGGTGATCTCGGCGCCGATGCCGATGGTGCGCAGCGCGGCGGCGAGTTTGGCGAGGACGGCGACACGGGCCCCGATGAGCAGGACACGGCGGGCCGGCTCCGCCGCGCCGTCGAGCAGCGGTCGCAGGGCCTCGCGGTACGCGGCGCCGTGGAAGCGGAAGGGGCCCAGGCCGTGGTACCCGTTGAGTTCCAGGTCGGCTCGCTCCTCGGTCTGCCAGGCGAAGTCGCGCCAGATGACGTCGGGCCCGTCCGCCTCGATGACCGCGGTGACGGCCCCGCATTCGAGGCCCTCGCACTCCGGGCACCCGTAGATGACGTAGCGGCCGCCGGGCAGCGGCGCGTCCGCTTCGAGGAGCAGGCTGCGGACGTGGGCCGTGAAGATCGCCGGCGGGACGTCGGAGGCGAGCGGGGAGACGGCGTCGAGGTCGGAGAGCTGGAACAGCAGCGGCGAGCCGTTCACGATGAAGTCCAGGAACTCCCGGTGGACCTGGTAGTCCCCGTTCGTGAGAACTCCACCGGCGCGCATGGCCGGTGCCAGGCCGAAGGTCGCGTACTCGGCAGACATGTCCTGAGCATTCCCACCCGAGACGTGATGTGAGCACGGCACGACGCATTCCGCTACGGTCCGTTCGTGGACAGTGACGCGAGCAGCGACGTGATCGTGGTCGGCGGCGGGGTCATCGGCCTGACGACGGCTCTTGAACTCGTGGGCATGGGACGGCGCGTGCGGGTCTGGACGCGGGACCCCACGCCTCTGACGACGTCGGCGGTCGCGGGCGCGCTGTGGTGGCCGTACCGGATCGACCCGGTGGAGCGGGTGACCGACTGGTCGCTGCGCTCCCTGCGCGTGTACGAGGAGTTGGCAACGCGGCCCGGTACGGCGGGCGTGCGCATGGCGGAGGGCGTGCACGCCGACACCGTCCTCGACGGTCTGGGGCCGTGGGCGGACGGGGTGGCGGGGCTTCGTCCGGCGACCGCGACGGAGTACGGGGGCGGCGCCGGCCTGTGGGCGCGGCTTCCGCTGGTCGACATGCCGGTGCACCTGGAGTGGCTGAAGGAGCGTTTTCTCGCGGCCGGCGGGCGCGTGGAGACGCGGGAGGTCTCGGACCTCGCGGAGGCGGGCGCGGCGGCTCCGGTCGTGGTGAACTGCACGGGCATCGGCGCCCGGACGCTCGTACCGGACGATTCGGTGCGCCCCCTGCGCGGGCAGCTCGTCCTCGTGGAGAACCCGGGCGTGGACACGTGGTTCACCGGTGGCGGCGACTCCCCCGACACCTCGACGTACTTCTTTCCGCAGCCCGGCCGGCTGATCCTGGGCGGCACGGCCCAGGAGGACGACTGGTCGCTCGACCCCGATCCCGCCGTGGCGGAGGCGATCGTGGCGCGGTGCGCGGGGGTGCGGCCCGAGATCGCGGGGGCACGGGTCATCGGGCACCGGGTGGGTCTGCGGCCGACGCGGCCCGAGGTGCGGGTGGAGCGTGAACGGGCGTCGTGGGGCGGGGTGTTGGTCCACAACTACGGCCAGGGCGGGGCCGGTGTGACCGTCGCGTGGGGCTGCGCCCAGGAGGCGGCCGGGCTCGCCGTCTCCTGAGTGCCGCGACCGTACGGGCCGGGGGCTAGCCGATCGGGTCGCCCTCACGGTCCGTGCCCTGGCCCGGCCCGATCCGGATCTCGAAGTCGCCGTCGTACTGCTCGTGTCCGGCGATGACCGCCGCCTCGACGGCCTCGACGCCCTTGTCGCCGCGGACGATCAGCGGGTCGTGGCGCAGGTCCCGCATCAGGGCCACGCACATCCCGATCATGACGAGGGTGAAGGGCGCGGCGACGAGGATCGTCAGGTTCTGCAGGCCCGTCAGCGCGTTGCCCGAGCCGTTGCCGATGAGGAGCATGACGGCGGCGACGGCTCCGGTGACGACGCCCCAGAAGATGACCACGACGCGGCCGGGTTCGAGGGCGCCTTTCTGCGAGAGTGTGCCCATCACGATGGAGGCCGCGTCGGCGCCGGACACGAAGAAGATCCCGACGAGGATCATCACGAGCAGGCTCGTCGCGGTGGCGATGGGGAACTCGTCCAGTACGCCGAAGAGTTGGGCCTCGGGGGTGGAGGCGTTGCCGAGTGCACCGCTCTCCTTCAGGCTCATCGCCGTACCGCCGAAGACCGAGAACCAGATGAGGCTCACGGTGCTGGGGACGAGGATGACGCCGCCGACGAACTGCCGGATCGTGCGGCCCTTGCTGATGCGGGCGATGAACATGCCGACGAACGGCGTCCAGGAGATCCACCACGCCCAGTAGAAGACCGTCCAGCTGCCCAGCCAGGCGGCGACGCCCTTGCCGCTGGACGCTTCCGTCCTGCCGATGAGCTGCGGCAGGTCACCGAGGTACGCGCCCAGGGACGTGGGCAGCAGGTCGAGGACCAGGATCGTGGGCCCGGCGATGAACACGAACACGATCAGGATCAGCGCGAGGACCATGTTGATGTTGGACAGCCATTGGATGCCCTTCTCGACCCCGGACACCGCCGAGGCGACGAAGGCGACGGTGAGGACCGCGATGATGGTGACGAGGAGGCCCGTGCTCGCCTTGTCCATCCAGTTGAGCACCTCGAATCCGCTGCCGATCTGCAGGGCGCCGAGGCCGAGGGACGCGGCGGAGCCGAAGAGCGTGGCGAAGATCGCGATGATGTCGATGACGCGGCCCCAGGCGCCGTGCGCGTGCCGCTCGCCGATCAGCGGCACGAAGACGGAGCTGATGGTCTGCCGGCGGCGGCGCCTGAACGTGCTGTAGGCGATGGCCAGTCCGACGACGGCGTAGATCGCCCAGGGGTGCAGCGTCCAGTGGAAGAGGGTCGTGGCCATGGAGGTCTCCATGGCCTGGGCGGAGTCGACGGGCCGGGTGCCCGGCGGGTGCGTGGTGTAGTGGGCGAGGGGTTCGCTGACGCCGTAGAACATCAGGCCGATGCCCATGCCGGCGCTGAACATCATGGCGACCCAGGAGACGGTCCTGAACTCGGGCGTCTCGCCCTCGTCGCCCAGTGTGATCTTCCCGTACCGGCTGATCGCCAGCCAGAGGGCGAAGACGACGAAGCCGGAGGCGGCCAGCATGAATGCCCAACCGCCGTTGTGGATCAGTCCTTTGAGGAGGCGTGTCGAGATGTCCTCGAGGGAGTCGGTGGCGACGGAGCCCCAGATGACGAACGCCACGGTGAGTGCGGCTGTCACGCCGAACACCACCCGGTCGGTCGCCGGACTCCGTCGCCCCGTCGCCTCCGCGGCAGGTTTGATGTCGGGATTATTCACCCTTCAGGACCTACCACAAATGGCGTGAATGCCCCGGATTCAGCAGGTTGTGTCGGGTTCCCCCTCGATGAGGTGGTACGGAGCACGCGCGTCGAGGAGCAGGGTCACGAGCGCCCGTTCGGACTGGCGCAGCGGCACGAACACCCCTTCCCCCGCCCGGTCCTTGCGCACGGTGATCCCGTGCAGCGCCAGCTTGTCCTTCACGGACGCGTACTGCGCCGCGTCGAGGCGGTAGCCGCAGGGCGGGTTCTGGATGATCTCCGCGGGCTCGGCCGGGTCGTTGTCCGCGCCGCCGACGTAGACGGGTCCGCGGTCGCGGTATCCGGCCACGCGGGCGGCGCCGGTGGCCGCCTCTATCCTGCCGCGATGCTGGTCGGTGAACGTGAACAAGCCGCCGAGAGCCTTGAGTTGGCTGTTCACCCGGCGGCGGTTGTTGAGCGCCGGGTCGGCCTTCTCCGCGTCGGTCCGGGGGTCGACGCGGCTTTCGATGAGCAGTCCGACCGCGTGCTTCACGCCGGAGACGTTGCGCAGGATGCGCTCCTGCCCGTCCCCCGCGGTCTGCTTGACGGGCTCACCGGTCACGGGGTCGGTCCAGATGCCGTACGTGCCGGTTGAGTATCCGCCCGAGTTGGCGGCGGGACGGACGTACGCCGTGGAGAGGGTCTCCGCCTCGTCGTGGACCTGGGTGTCGGTGTTGAGGTTGCGCGGCCAGAGGTCGAAGAGGTCCTTGTCGTAGTACTTGGGTGTGGCCCCGTACTCGTGGAGGTCGTAGATCACGTCGGGCTTGCGGTCGCGGATGACGGCGGCCATGGCCCGTGCCTCGGCGGTGTCCAGGGCGATGTGGTCGCGGTTGATGTCGACGCCGTCGGAGTTGCCGCGGGTGTTCGCGGCGCGGCCGTCGGGGTTGGCGGTGGGGACGACGAGCAGGGTGGTGCGGGACAGGAAGGCCTGCGTCTTCTTGTCCTTGGCGTAGGCGAGGTCGCGGATCGTGGTGAGACACGCCTCGCGGCCGGACGGTTCGTTGCCGTGCTGGCTGCAGATGAGCAGCACGGTGTTCGCGGTCGGGTGTTCGCCTATGCGGACGAGCTGGACGGGCCTGCCCTGCTTGGTGGTTCCGGCCGTATCGACGGAAACGCGGTCACTGCCCTTGTCGACCGCCGCGAGGAAGTCCTGTTCCTCGGGCTGGCTGGTCCAGCCGGCTCCGTCGCGCTGCTCGAAGCCGGTCCGCGGCACCGCGGTGGACGCCTGGGCCGGGGCCGTGAGCAGGGGCGCGGCGAGGGCGGCCGCCGTCGCGGCCAGGGCGAGGGTACGGATACGGGGTGTCATGGAACGCGGTGTCATAGGGCGCTGCCTCCCGGGACGGGGCGGAAGGGGCGGGGCTCGGCCAGGCGCTCGGGTGCCGAGGTGCGCGGCGCGGCGGTGTGGGTGCCGGCCGTGGCGGACTCGAACGCGTGGGCTCCGCCGACGAGGGGGACGCGCGCGGACGTCCTGGCCAGGTCGAGGGTGAGCGTGGGCCTGGTGGACGGCGGGTCGATGAGGTCCTTGTCGGTGCCCGCGACGATCAGCGCGAGACGGTGGCCCGCCGGCACGACGTGGTCGCTCGGGGCCAGGTCGAGGGTGATCGTGTAGGGCTTGCCCGGGGTGAGCGGCTTGCCCGTGCGGTCGGAGGCGTAGTTGCCGAGGTCGGCCCAGCCGCGGCTGAACACGGTCCGGTCGACGTCGGCGGTCTTGGCCTCGGTCCGCAGGAAGCAGGAGCTGTCGCCGGCCGTGCTCGCGCCCCAGCAGGTGCGGTCGGTGAGCGTGGTGATGCCCTCGCCGGCGTCGGCGTAGTCGCGGATGGTGGCCGGGCCGAGGTCGACGAGGACGGCCGAGAGGTGGGCGGTCGTGGTCGACGGGGTGGCGGTGACGGTGACCTTCGACGAGCCGGACAGGCGCAGGTCCTTGCCGAGCGGCTCGGTGATGAACCCGGCCTTGTCGGGCGTCGACTTGTCGATCTGCGCGGCCCAGTCGGTCTCGCTCAGCTTCGGGTCGTCGGTGAACGCCTCGGTGCCCGAGCCGTGCTTCAGGCCGAGCGTGCCGACACCGGCCGCGCTGCCCTTGGCGGGGCTCAGACGCACGGCGTCGGTGGTGCGGGGCGGCCAGACACGGTCGGTGGTCCAGTGGTCGGGGGTGCGTTCGATGTCGGCCATCGGCTCGCGATCCACGCCGTTGTCGTAACCGAGGAGTTCATGGTCGAACCAGCGGTGGAGGGTGTCGACCCAGGCGCTCCGGCGGGAGTCGAAGGGGTCGACATGGCCGGTCTGCGCGAGCCAGATCTTGCGGTCGACGCCCGCCTTCGCGAGGGCGTCCCACCACTGGCCGAAGTGCTTGGCGCGGACATTGAGGTCCTGCATGCCGTGCACGACGAAGACGCTGGCCTTGACCTTGCCGGCGTCGGGCACGTAGTTCCGCTCGTCCCACAGGCCGGTCCAGTCGCCCGACCTGGGCGCCTCATCGACAAGTCGCTTCTGCACGGCGGCGCAGCGCGCGCGGGCCTCGGGGCTCTCGACGTAGTCGGACAGCCACTCGGGGCCGCTGTCGTACAGGGGCGCGCCCTGCTGGAAGTAGTAGTCGTACCAGGAGGAGATGCCGCCGATCGGGACGATCGTCTTCAGGCCCTCGACTCCGGTGGCGGCGACGCCGTTCGCGATGGTGGCGTCGTAGCTCTTGCCGATCATGCCGGTTCTGCCGTTGGTCCAGCCGGCCTTGGCACGTTCGGTGCCCGTGCGGGTCGTGTAGCCCTTGCCGCGACCGTTCAGCCAGTCGACGACGGCCTTGCCGGACTGGATGTCGGAGCGGCCGCCGACGTCGACACAGCCGTCGGAGCGGTTGGTTCCGGCGAGGTCGACGGCGACGAAGGCGTAGCCGCGCGGCACGAAGTAGTTGTCGTAGTACAGCGGGAACTGGACGACGTTCCCGTGCTCGTCATACGTCTTCAGCTGGCTCTCGTTGCCGCGGCCGCAGCAGGAGTAGTACGGGCTCGCGTCCATGATCACGGGGACTTTGCGGCCCTGCTGCGCGGGTTCGCGCGGCCGGATGATGTCGACGGCGACCCGGTCGGTCTTTCCGTCGCCGTCCCCGTCGAGCCGGGTGTCGACCCAGACGGATTCGCGGATGGCCTTGTCGTACGAGTAGACGGGCTTCGACTCACGGGGCGCGGCGCTCTGGGCGGCCCCGGGAGAGACGAGGACGGCTAGGAGTGCGGCGGTGGCCGCTGTCGCGAGCGTCCTCCACAGGTGGCGCGTGCGTCTCTCAGGTATCGGCATGGGGCGGAAGCTACCCCGGTCAACTCCCGTGCAAAAGAGGGCAGTCCGTGACGATGGAAGGTACGAGGAAAGGAGTGTGGGACGTTGTGGCACATGTCGGCCGAATGGCGATCGTGTGACACGTGGGGCCATGGACATGACCGGGGCAGGAGGGGCTGAATAGGGTCGGCAACAACCTTCACGGCCCTACGACTTGGAGCTTTCGTGTACCGCAGACTCATCGCCCCGGGCGCACTGGCGGCCGCTCTCATGCTGGCGATCCCGGCATCGGCGGCGGACTTCGCCCCTGGGGCTTCGGGCATCGGCGACCCCTACTACCCGGACTACGGGAACGGCGGCTACGACGTCTCCCACTACGACCTGCGGCTGAAGTACCAGCCGAAGACGGACCTCCTGGAGGGCACGGCGACGATCCTCGCCACGTCCACGCAGGACCTCTCGCGCTTCGACCTCGACTTCGGCCTCAAGGTCAGCGAGGTCCTCGTCAACGGCAAGAAGGCCAAGTTCGCCACGTCCGGCGTGGAGGAGCTCGAGGTCACTCCGCCGGCGGGCCTGCCGAAGGGATCGACGTTCACCGTCGTCGTCCGCTACGCCGGCAAGCCGTCCGAGGTGAAGCTGTACGGCTTCACGTCCTGGCAGCGCACCCCGGACGGCGGCGTCGGGGCGAACGAGCCGGAGTCCGCGGCCTGGTGGTTCCCGTCCAACGACCACCCGCGCGACAAGGCCACGTACGACGTGTCGGTGGCCGTGCCGGACGGGACGCAGGCGATCTCCAACGGCGTGCTCCAGTCGCAGTCGTCGAAGCTCGGCTGGACACGCTTCAACTGGCGCTCCAACAAGCCGCAGGCGACCTATCTGACCACCCTCGCGGTCGGCAAGTTCGACATCACGACCGACAAGACCGCGGACGGCCTGCCGGTCGTGAACGCGTACAGCAAGGACCTGGGCGACAACTACGGCGCGGCGCGCGCGAGCGTCGAGCGGACCACCGAGGTCGCCGAGTGGCTGGAGACGAAGTTCGGGAAGTACCCCTTCGACGCGCTCGGCGGGTACGTCCCGAACGTGCCGTCCAGCTTCGCCCTGGAGACGCAGACGCGGCCGTTCTACAGCCCGAAGCAGTTCGCGAACGGGTCGAACGTGTCGGTGATCGTGCACGAGCTGGCGCACCAGTGGTACGGCGACAGCGTCTCCGTGGACGGCTGGAAGGACATCTGGATCAACGAGGGCTTCGCCCGCTACAGCCAGTGGCTGTGGTCGGAGAAGGAGGGCGAGGGCACGGCGCAGGAGCTGGCGGACTACACGTACGCGCAGCACCCGGCCGACGACGCGTTCTGGCAGGTCAAGCCCGGTGACCCGGGCGCGGAGAACCAGTTCGACATCGCCGTGTACGACCGCGGGGCGCTGGCCATCCAGGCGCTGCGCAACGAGGTCGGCGAGAAGAAGTTCGCCGCGATCCTCAAGGGCTGGCCGCAGGAGCACGCGTACGGGAACGCGAAGGTCTCCGACTTCGTGAAGTTCGCCGAGAAGGTCTCGGGCAAGCCGCTGGCGGGGCTCTTCGACACGTGGCTCTACCAGCCGTCGAAGCCGGGCGCGGCCGCGGCGCAGCGGGACCGCGTGGCGCGGGCCGGGGTGGCGCCGGCGAAGCCGAAGTCGTGGAAGCAGATCGCCGCGACGAACTCGGTGCACGACCACTGACGCCTGATCGCGCCGTGGCGCGGTGACCGCTTCTCGGGCCAGCGGCGGTTCGGGGTCGGCGGCCCTTCAGGGTCAGGGACCTTTCGGGGTCAGCGACCCTCCGGGGTCAGCGACCCTCCGGGGTCAGCGGGTGCGGGCCGCTTCGGCGGCTCGCGCCCGTCTCGCCATCGGCAGATAGCGCAGGCGCTCCGGCAGGAGCGGCACCACCCGTCGTACGACCGCGCCGAACCGACGCAGCCTGCGCTCCTGGACCGGGGTCCACGGCAGGCCGATGGCCTCCCGCGCGTCGGGCGGCATCAGCCCGATCGTGAGGAAGCGGCGGAAGCGCGCCAGCGGCGGCAGCAGCACCGGCCACAGTGCGCGCAACGCGAGCCTGACCGGCAGCGGCCCGCGGTCGGGCGGCGGGACAGGCACGTCGACCGCGACGAGTTCACGCACGACCACCGTCAGCTCGACCTCGTCGGCCAGGACCTTGCGGTAGTAGGGCCAGAACTCCTCGACGGTCTGCGGCATGTCCCGGTCGTGCAGGCCGAGGATCCGGCCGACCTGGAGCCACTCCGCGTAGAGACGGCGCTCCTGCGCCTCGGTGAAGGGGCGGCGGCCGAGGTAGCGCTGGGCCTGGCGGTAGACGGGGAAGCCGGTGGCGTGGACCCAGGCGTAGTAGGCGGGGGTCAGCGCGTGGTAGCTGCGGCCCCGGGTGTCGGTGCCGCGGATGGTGCGGTGGAGCTGCCTGAGCCGGCGGCCCTCGCGCGCGGCGGCGTCACCGCCGTAGACCCACAGCATCACCGAGCGCAGCGACCGCTCGCCGCGACCCCACGGGTCCGTGCGGAAAACGGAGTGCTCGTCGACGCCGGCGCCGACGGCCGGGTGGGCCACCTGAAGGGTGAGCGCCGCCGGAAGCGCGAGCAGGGAACGCGCCTCACCTGCGATGTCCCACAGGATGCCGCCGGGCGGGGGCGGCTCCGGATCGGGCTCGTGCTGCTTCATACGGCTCCCCAGCGGTTCCCGGGTGATACGTGATCCAGTATGCGACCCCGAGGCCCGGTGGTGCCGGTCAGGGGTGGCGAACTGTTGGGTTTTGAGCGTGCTCTACCGCGCAGGAGTGAGCGTGAGTGTGTGGAGTGTGCGGTGGGCACGCGGAATCCTGTGTCGAATGCGTGACCTCGGCCGGGTGGGGCTCGTTGGGCAGGTGGACTGATGATCGGATTGCGTGAGTGGCTCGCTGGACGGAGCGGGTGGGGTGGCCGGGAAGGCGTTGCGGGTGTTGGCGGCTCCGTTTGTGACTCCATCCCCGAGCGGGGTAGCGGTGCGGACCCGTCTCAAGGGCCTGTCCGCAACCGATACCGCGGTACTCGGTGTGGTCGGGCGGCATTTGGGGTCGTTGGCTGCACGGGATCTGAAGGTCCGCAGCAGGGCTGGGCTCGGTCACGATGCCGGTCAATGGGCGGTGCGTAAACGGGATTTGAGTGCCCTCTCATCGGCGCGGTGGGCGGGGTCGGTTACCAAGGCCTCGCATGACCAGTGGGCGCTGGCGCGGCGGTGCCTGGCCGCGCATGTCCGGGAGCTGGAGGCGGGCATCACCTGTATCCGGCAGCGCCTCGCCCTGGAACTGGGCGCCAAGGGCGAGCGGGGTGTGCCGGGCGGGTATCGCTCACGGCGTGAGTGGCATGCCAAGTCGCGCCGCCTGCGCGTCCTTGAGGACCGTTTGGCCCTCGCACGAGCGGATTGGGTAGCGGGCCGGGTGCGGGTGGTGCGTGGCGGAAAGCAGCTGGCCAATACCCGGCATCACCTGGATGCGGCCGGACTCAGCGAGCAGGGGTGGCGCTCTCGTTGGGAGGCGGCCCGGATGTTCCTGTCCGCCGACGGCGAGTCCGGCAAACGCTGCGGCAACGAGACCATCCGCCTCGATCTCGACGGGCAGTTGAGCCTCAAACTCCCCGCCCCGCTCGCCCACTTGGCGAACGCCCCGCACGGCCGCTACGCACTGGCCGCCCGGGCGGTGTTCGCGCACCGGGGCCAGGAGTGGGCGGACCGGGTCGCCGACCACCGGGCAGTCGCGTATCGCATCCACCATGATGTGCTGCGAGACCGCTGGTATGTGACCGCATCCTGGCAACGCACCCCCGCCCCCGCCCTCACCCTGGAAGCCGCCCTGGCAGACGGGACCGTGATCGGCGTGGACACCAACAACGATCACTACGCCGCCTGGCGCCTCGACGTCCACGGCAACCCCCTCGGGCGTCCGAAGTGTTTCTCCTACGACCTGTCCGGCAGCGCCCTGCATCGGGATGCGCAGATCCGGCACGCCACCAGCCGCCTGCTCCACTACGCGCAACAGTGCGGCGCGAGCGCCATTGCGATCGAGAACCTCGATTTCGCGGACTCCAAGACCCGGGAGAAGCACGGCCGTAACAAGCGTTTCCGCCGCCTGATCTCCCGCTTTCCCACCGCACAGCTAGCTGCCCGGCTCATTTCGATGGCTGCCGAGCAGGGCATCAGCGTGATCGCGGTCGATGCCGCCTACAGCAGCCGGTGGGGCGCCGAGCACTGGCAGAAGCCGACCAGCATCCCCACCCGTCAGACCACCCGGCACGAAGCCGCAAGCCTCGTGGTCGGAAGGCGCGCCCAGGGTTTCGGGGCGCGGCGACGGACGACACCGCCCCCACGCGACCGGAGAGATCGCCCGGGGCATCGGATCGCCCAGGCCGCACCCCGAAACCCCGGACGTGAGGGAGACCGCCCACCCCGGCCCGGACCACCACCAGCAGTGGTGACGCCACCAGGGAAGCGAAAGCGGCGACCCAGCCCGCCCAACACCGTTCGGGACGGGCGTAGCGAACGAGAGTGGATCTACGACTCACTCCCGCTCACTATCTAGGAACGGTGTGCCATGCCGCCACTGCCCTGTGACTCACTGCCCAACCGGGACGCCAGGTCGGACGCGAGCTCCGAGACACAGGTGCGCAGGTCCGTCTCGGCGGCGGCGACCGGGCCGCGTGGCACTCCGGTGAGGTCCGCGCGGGGCCGGACGGGGGCGCACTGGCAAGGCTGGGGCGGTTGCTCGCGCCCGGGGGCGGCCGAGCCCTGCGCGCCGGACCACCGCCGCGCCCGGCCGAGGACCCCTGCCGCGAACAGGGCGACCGATGCGCCGACTTGACCCACCTTGAGGTGGAATTCCAGGGGCAGGGGTACGAGGGCCATGCCTTGGGCCTACCCGACCACCCCCGACTCGCAACGTGCGGCTCAGTCCCCGTGGTCGTACACCGTCACCGCGAGGCCCAACGGCAAGGTGGCGTCACCTCGAAGACCTACGCGATCTCCGACATGACGCCACCGTAGGGGCTGCCACTGACAGTGGGGGCGGCGTTACTCGCCGTCGGTCAGCTTGGCCAGTTCCTGGGTCGCCTCGCGCTGGATGCGGCGGCGGGCGGCGAACCAGCCGGCGACGAGCAGGACCGCGATGACCGGGATCAACATCAGGGTCTTGCGGCCCGTGTCCGGGTCGTTCCACATGAGACCGAGCACGAGCAGCAGGAAGACGATCGTGACGATCTCGGTGACCGGGGACCAGGGCAGGCGGAACGACGGCCGCTTGATCAGGCCCTGCTTGGCCCGCCGGACGAACGCCAGGTGGGCGACCATGATCATGACCCAGGTGCCGATGATGCCGATCGAGGAGACCTCGATGACGATCTCGAAGGCGTCGTGCGGGAGGAGGTAGTTGAGGCCCACGCCCAGGACGCCGACGCCGGCGGTGAGCAGGATGCCGCCGTACGGCACCTGGCTGCGGTTCATGCGGGCGGTGAACTTCGGGGCGGAGCCCGACATCGCCATGGAGCGCAGGATGCGGCCCGTGGAGTAGAGGCCGGAGTTGAGGCTGGACATGGCCGCGGTGAGCACGACCAGGTTCATGATGTCGCCGATGCCGCCCACGCCCAGCTTGCTGAAGAGCGTGACGAAGGGGCTCTCGTTCGACGAGTACACCGAGGACGGCAGCAGCAGCGCGAGGAGCAGCACCGAGCCGCAGTAGAACAGGCCGACGCGCCACATGATCGAGTTCACCGCGCGCGGGACGACCTTCTGCGGGTCGGCGGTCTCGCCCGCCGCGACACCCACCAGCTCCAGGGCGGCGTACGCGAAGACGACACCCTGCATGACGAGGACCACCGACATGGTGCCGCCCGGCATGAATCCGCCGTGCTCCGTGATCATGTTCAGGCCCGGGGTCTGGCCGTCGATCGGGTGCTGGGTGGCGACCAGGAAGATGCCCACGAACAGGAAGGCGACGAGCGTGGCCACCTTGATGATCGCGAACCAGAACTCCATCTCGCCGAAGTACTTCACCGAGATCAGGTTCACGCCGAGCACGACCGCGAGGGCGATCAGCGCGAGCACCCACTGCGGAATGGTCGTGAAGGCACTCCAGTACTGGGTGTACAGGGCGATCGCGGTGATGTCCGCGATGCCTGTCATCGACCAGTTGAGGAAGTACATCCAGCCGGCGACGTAGGCGCCCTTCTCGCCGAGGAACTCGCGCGCGTAGGACACGAAGGAACCGGAGGACGGCCGGTACACGACCATCTCACCGAGGGCGCGTACGACCAGGTAGGCGAAGACACCGCAGACGAGGTACGCGACGGCGAGTGCGGGGCCCGCCGAGTGGAGGCGGCCACCCGCTCCGAGGAACAGTCCGGTACCGATCGCGCCACCGATCGCGATCATGTTGACGTGGCGGGCCTTGAGGTCCTTGCTGTAGCCGGCGTCACCCGCGTCGGCGGGCGTCTGGGACGCATCTGTGCGGGATGCGTCCAGAGCCGTGTTGGCGGCTTCCTTGCTCACGTGGGGGGATCCCTCTGTGGTGCCCGGATCGCTCCGGGGTCCGGATGTGCTGCGGCCCGCGACATTCCTGACATGGCGCGGACCGACTGTGCACCTTCCCCCACGAACCGAGCGGCACGCGGTGGCGGAGATCACATAGCGGCACTTCTCACATGATGATCAACCCCTGTACAGCGGGTTCGGCGAGGCGTATAAGCACTCGCTCATTCCCGAACGGCCCCTGGGCGCCCGCCTTTTCCGTCGCGCCGCGCTTTCACAACGTTGGTGTGTCAGCAATACTGTTGAACCTGCTGGGCGTGGAACCGGAGCGCGGCAGGACGCGGGAGCCGAGAAGCGAGGCGCAGCATGACGACGGACACCGAGGAGCCGACGCTCACGGTCGACGAACTGGCCGCGCGCGCGGGCGTCACCGTCCGTACGATCCGCTTCTACAGCACGAAGGGCCTGCTGCCGCCGCCCGTGATCGGGCCGCGCCGGGTCGGCCACTACGGCCCGGAGCACCTCTCCCGGCTCGCGCTCATCGAGGAGCTCCAGCACCAGGGCATGACCCTCGCCGCGATCGAGCGGTATCTGGAACAGCTGCCGACGGACCTGAGCGCGCACGATCTCGCGATCCATCGCGCGCTGGTCGCGAGCTGGGCCCCGGACGCGGAGGAGGACGTCACACGGGCGGAGCTGGAGCGCCGGGCGGGGCGGGCCCTGTCCGGGGAGGATCTGGACCGGCTCGCCGCGATGGGCGCCGTCGCGTACCTGGAGGACAGCGACAGCTTCCGCGTGGACCCCGGTCTGCTGCGGCTCGGGGTGGAGCTGCTGGGGGTGCCGATCGCCCACGAGACGATCCTCGCGGCGCGCACCGTCCTCATGGAGCACACCCGGGACGCCGCGCAGGAGCTGACGCGGCTGTTCCGCGACGAGGTGTGGGGGCCCTACCGGGAGCGGGAGTCGAACCCTGAGGATCCCGCGCACGTGGCGGCCATGAAGTCGCTGTCGGCCCATATGCAGCCGCTGGTGGTGCAGGCCCTGGTGACCGCGTTCCAGCGGTCGCTCAAGGAGCAGCTGCGGGAGGCGTTCCGCGCCGAGAGCTGAGCCCCCGGCGCGGAACCCCGTGACGGTCAGGCGTCGGTGAAGGTCTCGCCCTTCCCGGCCTTCTCGACGAGCAGCGCGGTCGGCTGGAAACGCTCGCCGTAGCGCTCGGCGAGCTCGCGCGAGCGGGCCACGAAGCCCGGCAGGCCGCCCTCGTAGCCGTTGATGTACTGCAGGACTCCGCCGGTCCAGCCCGGGAAGCCGATGCCGAAGATGGAGCCGATGTTGGCGTCCGCGACCGAGGTCAGGACGCCCTCCTCCAGGAGGCGCACCGTGTCGAGCGCCTCGGAGAAGAGCATGCGTTCCTGCATGTCCTTGAACGGGATCTCGTACCCGGGCTGGGTGAAGTGCTCGCGCAGGCCCGGCCACAGGCCGGCGCGCTTGCCGTCCACGTACTCGTAGAAGCCCGCGCCGCCGCTGCGCCCGGGACGGTCGAACTCCTCGACCATGCGGTCGATGACGACATCAGCGGGGTGGCCGGCCCAGGTGCCGCCCGCCTCCTCGACGGCTCGCTTCGTCTCGTTACGGATCTTGCGGGGCAGCGTGAGCGTCAGCTCGTCCATCAGGGACAGGACCTTGGCCGGGTAGCCGGCCTGGGCCGCGGCCTGTTCGACGGAGGCGGGCTCGACGCCCTCGGCGACCATCGCGACACCCTCGTTGATGAAGTGCCCGATGACGCGCGAGGTGAAGAACCCGCGCGAGTCGTTCACGACGATCGGCGTCTTGTTGATCTGGCGGACCAGGTCGAAGGCGCGGGCGAGCGCCTCGTCACCGCTGCGCTCGCCCTTGATGATCTCGACGAGCGGCATCTTGTCGACGGGCGAGAAGAAGTGCAGCCCGATGAAGTCCTCGGCCCGCTCCACGCCCTCGGCGAGCAGGGTGATCGGCAGGGTCGAGGTGTTGGAGCACAGCAGCGCGTCGGGCTCGATGACGTGCTGGATCTCCTTGAACACCTTGTGCTTGAGCGCCGGGTCCTCGAAGACGGCCTCGATCACGGCGTCGCAGCCCGCGAGGTCCTGCGGTTCGGCGGTGGGCGTGATGCGGGCGAGGAGGGCGTCCGCCTTCTCCTGCGTGGTGCGGCCGCGGGAGACGGCCTTGGCGCAGAGCTTCTCGGAGTAGCCCTTGCCCCGGGCGGCGGCGTCGGCGGTCACGTCCTTGAGGACGACCTCGATGCCCGCGCGGGCGCACGAGTAGGCGATGCCCGCGCCCATCATGCCGGCGCCGAGGACGGCGACCTTGCGGACGGTGTGCTTCTCGATGCCCTTGGGCCGGTTCGCGCCGGAGTTGACGGCCTGGAGGTCGAAGAAGAACGCCTGGATCATGTTCTTCGCGGTCTGGCCGGTGACGAGCTCGGTGAAGTAGCGCGCCTCGATGGTCAGGGCCGTCTCGAAGTCGACCTGGGAGCCCTCGACGGCCGTGGCGAGGATGTTGCGCGGGGCCGGGTAGGGGGCGCCGTTCAGCTGCTTCTTGAGGTTGGCCGGGAAGGCGGGCAGGTTCGCCGCGAACTTCGGGTTGGCCGGGGTGCCGCCCGGGATGCGGTAGCCGGGCTTGTCCCAGGGCTGCTGCGACTCGGGGTTGGCGTCGATGAAGGCGCGCGCCTGGGCGAGCATCTCCTCGGGGGTGGCGGCCACCTCGTGGACGAGGCCGTTCTCCAGGGCACGCTTCGGGGTGTACTGGGTGCCCTGGAGGAGCACCTTCAGCAGGGCGTCGGTGATGCCCATGAGGCGTACGGTGCGGGTCACGCCGCCGCCCGCGGGGAGCAGGCCGAGCGTGACCTCCGGGAGGCCGATCTTGGAGCCGGGCGCGTCGAGGGCGATGCGGTGGTGGGAGGCGAGCGCGATCTCGTAACCGCCGCCCAGGGCCGCGCCGTTGATCGCCGCGACGACGGGCTTGCCGAGCGTCTCGATGCGGCGCAGGGAGTGCTTGATGCCGGTGCCGGTCTCGAACGCCTGCTGGGCGCTCTCGGGGCCGGCCTTCATCATGTCCTTGAGGTCACCGCCGGCGAAGAACGTCTTCTTGGCGGAGGTGTAGATGATGCCGCGGATCGAGTCCTTCTCGGCCTCGGCGCGGTCGGCGATCGCGGCGATGGAGTCCTTGAACGCCTGGTTCATCGTGTTCGCGGACTGGTTGGGGTCGTCGAGGACGAGCGTGACGATGCCGGTCTCGTCCTGTTCCCAGCGGATGGTGGTGCTCTCGGGCATGTGTGGCTCCGTGAAATTCGTGCGGGCGGTGAGGTGGGAGTGGGCTGGTTCTTCGTCGCTGGGTGCGGCTCCGGTGGGGGCTGGTCGCGCAGTTCCCCGCGCCCCTGAAATGCGGGCACTGCGTACCGCATTTCCCCGATGAAGGCCGGCGGCGAAGCCGCTCGCCTTCAGGGGCGCGGGGAACTGCGCGACCAGCCACAGACAACCCGGCGACGAAGACCGCCCCGGCGGCGCTAGACCCGTTCCACGATCGTGGCGATACCCATGCCTCCCCCGACACACAACGTGGCGAGCCCATAGCGCAGATCGCGCCTCTCGAGCTCGTCCACGAGCGTCCCCAGGATCATCGCGCCGGTGGCACCGAGCGGGTGCCCCAACGCGATCGCCCCGCCGTTGACGTTCACCTTGTCCAAGGACAGCCCCATGTCCCGCACGAAGCGGAGCACCACCGCCGCGAAGGCCTCGTTGATCTCGACGAGGTCGATGTCGTCGATGGTCAGACCCGCCTTGGCGAGGGCCTTGCGGCTGGCGGGCGCGGGACCGGTGAGCATGATCGTCGGCTCGGAGCCGGAGACGGCCGCGGAGACGATCCGCGCGCGCGGGGTCAGGCCGTGGCGCTCGCCGACCTCCTTGGTGCCGATGGCGACGAGGGACGCGCCGTCGACGATGCCGGAGGAGTTGCCCGCGTGGTGGACGTGGTCGATCTTCTCGACCCAGTGGTACTTCTGCAGGGCGACGGCGTCGAAGCCGCCGAGGTCGCCGATGTCCGCGAACGACGGCTTCAGCTTGGCGAGCGAGTCGGCGGTCGTGCCGGGGCGCAGGAACTCGTCGTGGTCGAGAACGGTCAGGCCGCTGCGGTCCGTGACGGGCACGACGGAGCGGGCGAAACGGCCGTCCTTCACGGCGGCGGCCGCGCGCTCCTGCGAGAGCGCCGCGTACTCGTCGACGTCGCGCCGGGAGAAGCCCTCGATGGTGGCGATCAGGTCCGCGCCGATGCCCTGCGGCACGAAGCCCGTCTCGTAGTTGGTCATCGGGTCGGCGAACCAGGCGCCGCCGTCCGAGGCCATCGGGACGCGCGACATCGACTCGACGCCGCCGGCGAGGACGAGGTCCTCCCAGCCCGAACGGACCTTCATGGCGGCCAGGTTGACCGCTTCGAGGCCCGAGGCACAGAAGCGGTTCTCCTGCACACCGGCCACGGTGTCGGGCAGTCCGGCGGCGATGGCCGCGATCCGCGCGATGTCGGAGCCCTGGTCGCCGACCGGGCCGACGACGCCGAGCACGATGTCGTCGATGGCGGCGGGGTCGAGGTCCGGGAAGCGCCGCTGGACCTCGTGAATCAGTCCGACGACGAGGTCGATCGGCTTGGTGCCGTGCAGGGCGCCGTTCGCCTTGCCGCGTCCGCGCGGGGTGCGGATCGCGTCGTACACGTACGCTTCGGTGCTCACTCGCTTGCCTTTCAATGAGGGTGGGCCGGGCGATGAGGGTGGGCCGGGCCGGGAGGTCGGTGGGGAGTCAGCCGAGCAGCGAGCGCCCGATGATCTCCTTCATGATCTCGGTCGTGCCGCCGTAGATCGTCTGGATGCGTCCGTCGGTGAAGGCCCTGGCGACGCGGTACTCCGTCATGTAGCCGTAGCCGCCGTGGAGCTGGAGGCAGCGGTCCGCCACACGCTTCTGGAGTTCGGTCGCCCACCACTTGGCCATCGAGGCGTGCACCGCGTCGAGTGCGCCGTCCGAGTGGTCGACGATGCAGCGGTCCAGGAAGGTCCGGGTGACGGCGCACTCGGTGGCCATCTCGGCTATCTCGAACCGGATGTGCTGGAGCTTGGCGAGGGGCCGGCCGAAGGCCTCGCGCTCCTTGACGTAGGTCGTGGTGATCTCCAGGAGGTGCTCCGCGGCGGCGATCCCGGCGACGGCGATGCCCATGCGCTCCTGCGCGAGGTTCGTCATCAGGTGGACGAAGGCGCCGTTGAGCTCGCCGAGGAGATTCTCCTTCGGGACGCGTACGTCGTTGAAGAAGAGCTCGGCCGTGTCCTGGGACTTCTGGCCGATCTTGTCGAGGTTGCGGCCGCGCTCGAAGCCCTCCATGCCGCGCTCGACGACCAGGAGGGACAGGCCGTGGGCGCCGCCCTCGGGCGTCGTCTTCGCGACGACGATCACGAGGTCGGCGAGGATCCCGTTCGAGATGAACGTCTTGGAACCGTTGAGCACCCAGTGGTCGCCGCGGTCCTCGGCCGAGGTGCGGATGCCCTGGAGGTCCGATCCGGCGCCCGGCTCGGTCATCGCGATGGCGGTGATCAGCGAGCCGTCGCAGAAACCGGGCAGCCAGCGGCGCTTCTGCTCGTCCGTGGCGAGAGACGTCAGGTACGGCCCGATGATGTCGTTGTGGAGACCGATCGCGAGGCCGGCGGCTCCCGCGCGCGTGAACTCCTCGGCGATGACGGCGCTGTAGCGGAAGTCTGCGTTGCCGCCGCCCCCGTACTCCTCCGGCACGGCGAGCCCGAGCAGGCCCTGGCGACCGGCCGCGAGCCACGCCTCGCGCGAGACGATGCCGTCCTTCTCCCACTGCTCGTAGTGCGGGGTGACCTCCTTGGCCAGGAAAGTGCGCACGCTCTCGCGGAACGCGTCGTGCTCCTCGGTGAAGATCTGCCGTTCCATTGCCATCGTGGTGCCCTCCCCTACAGCCAGTTCTTGACGGTCTCGACCAGCCGGGCGGGCTCGGGGCCGACCGGGATGACGTTCAGCATGGTGACGCCGGCGGCGCGGAAGGCCTCGACACGCTCGCGTACATAGCTCTCGGGCCCACACAGGCTCATCAGCTCGCAGAACTCGTCCGGGACGGCGGCCTCCGCCTCCTTCTTCTTCCCGGAGAGGTAGAGCTCCTGGATGAGCTTGGCCTCCTTCTCGTAGCCGTAGGCCACGGCGAGGTCGTTGTAGAAGTTCTTGCCGACCGCGCCCATGCCGCCCACGTACAGGGCGATGTTGGGACGGGCGAGGTCGCGGGCGGCCGCCGCGTCCTCGCCGATGGCGAGCAGGCCGCCCGCGACGACCTGGAGGGGGCCGAGCTCGGGGGCGCGCTTGGCGGCGCCCTCGGCGAGCGGGGTGCCCCACACCTGGTGGGCCTTCTCCGGGATGAAGAGGGTGGGCAGCCAGCCGTCGGCGATCTCGGCCGTCATCCGGACATTGGCCGGGCCCAACGAGGCGACGTACAGCGGGACTTCGGGGCGCACGGGCCTGGAGAGGATCTTCAAGGGCTTGCCGAGCCTGCCGCCCTTCTCCGGGGGCAGCGGCATGTCCGTGATGCCGTGGTGGTCGATGACCTCGCGGCGCAGGATGCGCCGGGTCAGCTCGATGGTCTCGCGGGTACGGCCCAGCGGCTTGTCGTACGCCTTCCCGTGCCAGCCCTCGACGACCTGCGGGCCCGACGCGCCCAGGCCTATGACGGCGCGGCCGCCGGAGACGGCGTCGAGTCCGGCGGCGGTCTGGGCGATGAGGGCGGGGGTACGCGAGTAGACGTTGAGGATCGCGGCGCCGATCTTCATGCGCTCGGTGCGGGCGGCGAGGTAGCCCATGATCGTGGGCGAGTCGAAGCCGTAGGCCTCCGCGACCCAGACGGCGTCGAGGCCCGCCGACTCGAGCGCGGCGGCGTCGTCGGCCGCCTGCCGGGGATCGGCTGCGTAGGCGAGGAGTGCGGACAGCTCCATCAGTTCTCTTCCTTCGTCAGGCTCGGTACGTCCCAGTCGCGGGCCACGCCGGCCGTGTCGGCGCCCGGCTGGGCGGGGCCTCTGCGGACGGTGGTGGGGGTCGCGGAGAAGCGGGGTGCGGGGGCGGGCTGGGTGATGCCGCCGTGGTCGGTGAAGGTGCCGCGCGCGGCCAGATGGGGGTGGCCGGGCGCCTCGCGCAGGGACAGGACCGGCGCCACGCACGCGTCGGACCCCTCGAACACGGCCGTCCACTCCTCGCGGGTACGGGTCTTGAAGCAGGCGGCGACGGCCTCGCGCAGCTCGCCCCAGCGGGCGAGGTCCTTGCGGGCGGGCACCGTGCCTTCGATGCCGAGGAGAGCGATGAACTCGTCGTAGAACTGCTGTTCAAGAGCGCCGACCGCCATGTACTGGCCGTCGGAGGTCTCGTACGTCCCGTAGAAGGGGCAGCCGCCGTCGAGGAGGTTGCTGCCACGCCGGTCCTGCCAGCCGCCGGCCGCGAGCATGCCGTGGATCATCGCGGCGAGATGCGAGGCACCGTCGACGATCGCGGCGTCCACGACCTGGCCCGCGCCGGTGTCACGCGCGTGGTGGAGGGCGGCGAGGATGCCGACGACTAGGTAGAGCGAGCCGCCCGCGAAGTCACCGACGAGGTTCGCGGGGACGGTCGGCGGCTCGTCCGGCCTGCCGATCATGCCGAGGGTGCCGGTGAGGGCGATGTACGCGATGTCGTGCCCGGCGCGCTGCGCGAGGGGGCCTTCCTGGCCCCAGCCGGTCATGCGTCCGTAGACGAGGCGCGGGTTGCGGGCGTGGCAGTCGTCGGGGCCGACGCCCAGGCGCTCGGCGACCCCGGGACGGTAGCCCTCGATGAGGACGTCCGCCTTGGCGACGAGATCGAGGACGCGCGCGGGGCCGTCGTCCGCCTTGAGGTCGATGACCACGGAGCGCTTGTTGCGGTTGGTGATGTCGTACTCGGGATCGATCGCGAGCCCGGCGCCGCCGGGGCGGTCCACGCGCACGACATCGGCGCCCAGGTCGGCGAGGAGCATCGCGGCGAACGGGCCCGGGCCGATGCCCGCCAGTTCGACCACGCGCACCCCGGCGAGCGGGCCGCTGTTCGCCATCCCTGCCACTGCCATCGAGCCCCCAGCACTGTGACACAACTGATGTAACACCAGCGATGCTAAGAACGTGTTCCACTCAGCACAACCCCTGGAGAGCAAGCGCTTAGTAATTTACGACGCGCTGCCGCCGTGTCGCCAGGAGGCGCGTATGGATTCGGGGGCACGGGTCCGAGACGGCATGCCATCACCTCCCGGGGCCGACGCTCATCGCGCGTCCAGTTCGGCGACGAGCTTCTTCGTGGCCACCGTCCGGTAGCTCTCCTCCACCCAGTCGCAGAGCAGCTCCGCGCCCGGGGCGCCCTTTACGTCCAGAGGGATCTGCACCCAGCCCGCCTTGCCGAGGCCGTAGCCGGCGGGCTCGGCGCCCGGAGTCGTGAGGGCGTGCGCGTGGGCCTCCTCGTCCCTGAGCTTGACCGTGAGGCCCATCGGACAACTGCCGTCGTCGACGCCGAGGAACACGAACACCTTCTTGTTCACCTTCGCGACCGTCTCGCCCCAGGGAAAGTCCTCCGTGGCACCCGGCATCCCGAGTGCGAACTCCCGTACGCGCGCCCACGTCTTGAGCGCCCGCTGCGACGGCTTCCTCGGCTCGGCCACGACGACCTCCCGCTCCAGGCGGGGCCCCTGAACCTCCGCTCCTTCCTCACGCTAGCCTCGGCCACCGACAACGGCGCGGGGCGCAGGGCTGAGGGGTGTCATGACCAAGCAGGACAGCGGGCACGGCAAGGACCGGGACATGCGGGACAGGCCCGGCAGAACCGACAGGACAGGCCGCGAGTACGACATCGTGCTCTTCGGGGCGACCGGGTTCACCGGCGGACTCACCGCCGAGTATCTGGCGGCGCACGCGCCCGAAGGGCTGCGGTGGGCCGTCGCGGGGCGCGACACGGGGAAGCTGGAGCGGCTGCGCGAGCGCCTCACCGCGATCGACCCCGCGTGCGCCGTGCTGCCGCTGGTCCGCGCCGACGTCGCCGACCCGGCTTCCCTGCGCGCCCTCGCGGCACGCACGCGCGTGGTGGCCACGACCGTCGGCCCGTACGTCACCTACGGCCAGGATCTCGTGGCCGCGTGCGCCGAGGAGGGCACCGACTACACGGACCTGTGCGGCGAGCCCGAGTTCGTCGACGTCACGTACGTACGGCACGACGCCCGCGCTCGGGAGACCGGGGCACGCCTCGTCCACGCGTGCGGCTTCGACTCGATCCCGCACGACCTGGGCGTGCACTTCACGGTGGGGCAGCTCCCCGAGGGCGTGCCGCTGCGCATCGACGGGTTCGTGCGGTCGAACGCGACGTTCTCGGGCGGCACGTTCGCGTCCGCGCTGACGCAGTTCTCGCGGGGCCGGCAGATGCTGGCCGCGCAGCAGGACCGGCGGCGGCACCAGCCGCGCCTCGTCGGCCGCAGGGCGTACGCGCCGACGGGCGCGCCGCACTACGCCAAGGAGGTCGACGCGTGGGCGCTGCCGCTCCCGACGATCGATCCGCAGGTCGTGCAGCGCTCCGCGCGGGCGCTGGAGCGCTACGGTCCCGACTTCCGCTACCGGCACTACGCGGCGGTGCGGCACCTGCCCGTCGCGTTCGGCGGCGTCGCGGCTACGGGCGCGCTGTTCGCCGCCGCCCAACTGCCGCCCGCACGCAGGTGGTTGTCGGGACGGCTCAAGCCGGGTGACGGGCCGGACGAGGCGCGGCGCGCGGCGAGCTGGTTCTCGGTGCGCTTCGTCGGCGAGGGCGGCGGCCGCCGCGTGTACACGGAGGTCTCGGGCGGGGACCCGGGCTACGACGAGACGGCGAAGATGCTCGGCGAGTCCGCGATGTGCCTGGCCCTCGACGACCTGCCCGAGACGGCGGGCCAGGTCACCACGGCCGTCGCGATGGGCGACGCCCTGACGACCCGCCTGCGGGACGCGGGGATCAGGTTCCGGGTGGCGGCCACACGGTAAGGGCTGCGCGCGCGGCGGTGACCGGGCGACGCGGGGAGGCGGGCCCCAGCCGGTGGCTACGCGCGCGTGGCGCTCTCCGGGGGCTTCGCGAGCGACCGGTGCGCGCGGCCACGTCGCGGCAGCGGCCGACCGCGCGCACGGTGCCACGCCCTGGCCTCACCTCGCCGAGGACACGACCGGTGGCTACGCGCGCGGGGCACTCCCCAGGGCCCTCGCGAGCGACCAGCGCCAGCGGCCGCGACACGGCAGCGGCCAGCCACGCGCACGGGGCCACCCCCTGCGCCCGCCCCGCCGAGGACACGACCGGTGGCTACGCGCGCGGGGCACTCCCCAGGGCCCTCGCGAGCGACCAGCGCCAGCGGCCGCGACACGGCAGCGGCCAGCCACGCGCACGGGGCCACCCCCTGCGCCCGCCCCGCCGAGGACACGACCGGTGGCTACGCGCGCGTGGCGTCTTCCTGGGCCTCCGCCAGCGCTCGCCGGCACAGCGCGTCCGCTCTGCGGGTCGTTTCGGGCTGGCGGTAGTTCGGCGTGAGGCTCAAGGTGTGGGCGCACGCGGTGTCGAGGTTCGTGCGGTGGCCGACGGAGACGTAGACGGGTTTGACGCCGTCGCGGGTGCGCAGGGCCCGGCCGACCTCCTCGTCGCCGTCCAGCAGGGGCGCCGTGCTGCCGCGCGGAGCGTCCGGCTCCTCGTGCGTGAAGGTGAACGGGTTCTTCGCGACGCCGATCGTGGGCAGCCCTGTCAGGACGCCGAGGTGGCTGGCGAGGCCGAAGCGGCGCGGGTGGGCCAGCCCGTACCCGTCGCAGACGACGAGCCCGGGGCCGCGGTGGAGGGCGTCGAGGGCGGCGACGACGGTCGGGATCTCGCGGAAGGCCAACAGGCCGGGCACGTACGGGAAGGAGATCCGGCCGACGGCGGTGGACTCCTCGACGACGTCGAGGGTCGCCGCGTCGAGCACGACGGCCGCCGCGGCGACGAGGTCGCGTGCGTCGTCATAGGCCACGTCGACGCCGGTGACGAATCCGGTGCCGGGCGGAGGCCCGGGCTCGTCGAGGACGACGCGGGCGCGCAGTTCGTCCTGGACCGCGCGTGCGGAGCGCTCGTCGGTGGGCCAGTCGGCGAGGATCTGTCGGTGACTCATGATGGCGACCACCATAGGTCGGGGGCGCCGGCAGGCCCCGGGTAGCCTGGCGATCATGTTTGTACTTGAGCTGACCTACACGGCCCCGGTCGAGCGCGTCGACCCGCTTCTCGAAGCGCACGTCGCCTGGCTCGACGAGCAGTACGAAGCCGGAGTCTTCATCGCTTCCGGCCGCAAGAACCCCCGCGACGGCGGGATCATCCTCGCCGTCGGGGACGACCGCGCGCAGATCGAGAAGATCACGGCGGCCGACCCCTTCGTCACCGGCGACGTGTGCGCGTACCGCGTCACGGAGTTCATCGCGACGAAGACGGCGCCCGAACTGGCCCTTTTCCGGCAGCAGTTGGCCGGCTAGTCGGCTCGGGCCCCGGTCACCGTTCCAGCCGGGCGATGCGACCCTTCTCGCCCGAGGCCCAGCACGCGCCGTCGTGGGTGCAGTCCGCCGTGTCGTACGAGCCCGTGTCGACGGTGCGCCAGGTGCGGCCCGCGTCGAGCGTGAGGTCGGTGCCCGTCGGGCCGACCGCGAGGGCGCTCGTGCGGCTGTGCGGGAGCCAGGTGACGCCCGAGCGGTAGGCGGGGACGGGCCCGGCGGACGGTGTCCAGGTACGGCCGCCGTCGCGCGTCGTGGCCGAGGCCCGGGGCGACGCCTGGTCCGCGCGGTAGTCGCCGCCGACCGCGATGCCGTGCGTGCGGTCGCGGAACGCGAGGCCGAAGACGCCGCGCGCCGGGTCGCCCGCCGGAATCGGGGCGTCGGTCGCCCGCCAGGTCAGGCCACGGTCCGACGAGTGCAGCACGCGCGCGCGTGCGGCCCCGCCCGTGGCCAGCCACACGTCGCGCGGACCGGAGCTGACCAGGCACTGGCCGCTCGCCGCGAACCCGGCCTCGCCCTCCTGCGCCGCGGGCATGCCGTCGCTGGGCAGGACGTCCCAGGAGCGCCCTCCGTCGCGCGTGGACAGGATCCGGTACCTGCCGTCGACGGGGTCGCTCATCGCGAGGCCGTGGCGCGCGTCGAAGAACGTCAGGCAGTCGTAGAACGCCTTCGGGTCGGGGTTGCGGAAGGACTCGGTCCAGGTGGCCCCGCCGTCGTCCGTGCGGAACACCCGCGAGGCGTCGCCCTCACCGATCGCGAGGACGACCGCGCGCTTGCTGTCGAAGGCCTCGATGTCACGGAACTCCAGCTCGCCCGCGCCGGGCGGGGACACGTTCCGCCAGTGGGCGCCGCCGTCGGAGGTGCGGAGCACGGTGCCCTTGCTCCCGGCCACCCAGGCGGTGTCGCGGCTCACCCCGGCAAGTCCCCGGAACCGCGCGTCCGTGCCGGACCCCTTCAGTGCCCAATGCGGCTTCGCCTGCGCATGCCCTCCGCCGGCCTCCGCAGCGGCGGCTTGTGCGCCGGCGGCCTGCGCCGGACCCGCCGGAGCGAACGCGAGGGCGAGTGCCGCCCCGGCCAGCCCCATGGACACCCTGCGTCTCGACTTCCCCATGCCCCTCATGGCGGGCGAAGCTAGCCCACTCCCCCGACCCCGTCCAGATGGCCTGCCGACCGGAACGACGCACACCGGTGACCGATGTCACTCATCTTTCCTGGGCCGTCCGGTGCACGGATTCCCTCGCTCCGCCGTCTCCTCAAGTGACGGGGAGTCCCACCCGTCGTCCGACATGCCGTCCGACTCGCCGTCCGAGCTGTTGCCCGAACCGCCGTCCGTTCAGCCGTCACAAGGGAGCAGGCGTTGTCCACCGTCATCGAGCAAGCCGTAGAGGCCCGTCTCGTCGCCGCCGCGCCGCGGATGTCGACCATTCCCGCGACGTTGCGGTACGACATGCGGGACCCCTTCGCCGTGCGCATGTCGTTCCCCGCGCCGGCCACGCTCGAGGGCGTCGACGTGAGCTGGACGTTCGCCCGCGAGCTGCTCTCGGCCGGGGTGCGGGAACCGGCGGGCGCGGGCGACGTCCGGGTACGGCCGTACGGCTTCGACCGCACGGTCATGGAGTTCCACGCCCACGAGGGCACGGCGATCGTGCACATCCGGACGGGCGAGCTGCGCCGCTTCCTCAGCAGCACGGCGGCGATGGTGCCGGTGGGCGACGAGCATCTGCACGTGGACCTGGACGGCGATCTGGCAGAGCTGATGCGGGACGCGTACTGACCACCGGACGAGCTCGGCCCCCGGGCTCAACTCTCGTTGCCGAGAAGGGCGTTGAGCTTCCCATATGCGAGACCGCCTGCCAGGTTCCCGTACGTTCCCTCGGTGAGCAGTTCCCGGGCCGCCCTGCGGACGAGGGCGTGCGCGGCCTGCGCGATGCCCGCGCCGACACTGATGCGGGCGACGCCGAGCGCGGCGAACTCGGCCACGGACGGCGCCCCGGGCCACGCCATCACGTTGAGCGGCCCCTCGGCGCCGGCGACGAGCGCCTTCACGGTCACCGGGTCGACGGCCCCCGGGACGAAGATCCCGTCAGCACCCGCCGCGAGGTAGGCCGAGGCCCGCTCCAGCGTCGCCGCGAGCCGCTCCCCCGGCTCCCCCGCACCCGTGAGATACGTGTCGATACGGGCGTTCACGAACAGCGCCACGCCCTCCGCGTCCGCCGCGGCACGGGCCACCGCGATCCGCTCCGCCTGCGCCTCCACGGGCCGCAGCGGCGCGCTCCCGCCGTGCCAGGCGTCCTCGATGTTGACGCCGACCGCTCCGGCGTCGAGCACGGCGCGCACGGTGGCGGCGACGTCCCGGGCCGCGTCGGCGTAGCCGCCCTCGATGTCGGCGGTCACCGGCACGTCCACGGCGGCGGCGATCCGCGCGACGGCGTCGAGCGCCTCGTCCCGGCCGAGCCGGTCCCCGTCCGCCGCGCCGAGGTCCCAGGACAGTCCGGCGCTGGTGGTGGCCACGGCGGCGGCTCCGGCGTCCGCGACGATGCGGGCACTCGCGACGTCCCAGGCGTTGGGCAGGACGAGCGGGCAGCCGGCGACATGCTGTGAACGGAAGTCCAGGGCCTGGTCATTCAGGTGCGTACGGTTCGTCATGCCGGACAGCCAACCATCCGGCCCCGGGGCGCGGCTGGCAGGAATCCGACACGTACGTGTGATGCGCGCTCGACCGCCGCTCAGCCCCCGCCGCCCCCGGCCGCCGAGGCCCGCGCCGCCTCCGCCGCCTTGACGGCCGCGGCCAGCGCGGCGCGGATGTCGCCCAGGCTCCGGCCCAGTTCGGGGGACAGGCTCCCGGCGCGCTCGGCGAGGTCGTCGAGGCGGTCCTTGTGCGCGCGCCGGGCCTTGCCGGGGATCAGCCGGCGCAGCTTGCCCGTGGCGGCGAGCACCGCGAGGACCGCGTCGTCCTCGTCCACCCGGCCGGCCGGCTCGGCCCCCTCCAGCGCGCCCAGCACCTCGGCCCGCAGCACCTCGACGTATCCGGCGCGCTCCAGGCCGTACCGGGTCACGGGGAAGAGTCCGAAGACCCGCTTGCGCTCGGCCGACAGATAGCCCTCGGAGGCGAGTTGACGTCGCACGGTGTCGAGGGTGGCGCCGGAGCGGTAGCCGATCCAGGTGCGCCATGTGCGCGGCCTCGACTCCTCTGCGAGTTCCATCAGTTCGTCGAGGACGGGGTCGCCGGTGCGCGCGTCGAAGACCGGAGTGACGACTCCGTCCACGTCGCTGATGATGCGGCGGCGGGCCAGTTCGGCGAGTGCGGCGGCGCGGACGGAGAGCGCAAGGTCCGGGGCGCCGGAGACCCTGCCTTTCTCCGTGTCGAAGCCCAGCAGGAACAGCCGGGCGGGCAGCGAGAGCGAGCCGTGGGGCACGGGGGCCTCCTCCTGGAGGGTGGGGGCGGGGGCGCGGGGGTCAAGATAATTCGTTGACGGCCCGCATCCGCCTTCGTACGGTGTTGAGCGTTCCCGTTGATCCTGTTGTCGTCGATCGGAGTAGGACGTTGCTCTTCTGAGGTTCTGAGACACCGTGTCACGCGGCCGCACCCCACCGGTGCCCCACGTGTCCTGTGTGTGCGACCTCGGATGATCGAGCCGTCCTCCTGCCGCGATCCGGCGCAGGACCGTCCTTCGCGCCTCATGCGCTCTCGTTGCTTCCGGCTGTCGTCGCCCGCGGTGTCCCGACGCGTTGCCCACCGTTCCCACCGAGCGACCGCGAGGCCCGTATGTCTACCTCCCCCACATCCGTCACCTGCACCTCCCTCACCTACGCCTGGCCCGACGGCACCCGGGTCTTCGACGGCCTCCAGGCCGCGTTCGGGCCCGGCAGGACCGGGCTCATCGGTCTCAACGGCGCAGGAAAGTCAACGCTGTTGAAGCTCATCGCCGGAGAACTCGTCCCGGCCGACGGCACGGTGAAGGTGGCGGGCGAGATCGGCTACCTGCCACAGAACATCACCCTCGAAACCTCGCTCCGCGTGGACGAGGCCCTCGGCATCGCACGTGCCCGGGCCGCGCTGCACGCCATCGAGGCGGGCGACGTGCGCGACGAGCACTTCACCGCGGTCGGCGACGACTGGGACGTCGAGGAGCGCGCCGTCGCGACCCTGGACGGGCTCGGCCTGGGCCGCATCGGTCTCGACCGCACCGTCGGCGAGCTCTCGGGAGGCGAGTCCGTACTGATCCGCCTCGCCGAGCTGCTCCTGCGCCGCCCCGACGTCCTGCTGCTCGACGAGCCGACGAACAACCTCGACCTGGCCGCCCGCAGACGCCTGTACGCGGCCGTCGAGGCGTGGCCGGGCATCATGGTCGTGGTCAGTCACGACCGTGAACTCCTCGACCGGGTCGACCAGATCGCCGATCTGCGCCCGGGCGGTCTCGTCCGCTACGGCGGGAACCTCTCCGCGTACGAGGAGGCGCTCGCGACAGAACAAGAGGCGGCGGAGCGCATGGTGCGGGTCGCCGACGCCGACCTGAAGAAGCAGAAGCGCGAACTGGCCGACGCCCAGGTCAAGTTGTCCCGGCGCAAGCGCTACGGACAAAAGATGTGGGACACCAAGCGCGAGCCCAAGGCGATCATGGCCCAGCGCAAACGGCAGGCCCAGGTTTCCGCGGGCAAGCACCGCCAGCTGCACGAGGGCCGGCTCGCCGAGGCGAAGGAGCGGCTCGACGAGGCGGTGGACGCCGTGCGCGACGACGACGAGATCCGTGTCGATCTGCCGCACACGGCGGTACCGCCCGGCCGTTCCGTCTTCACGCTGAGTCAGCTGCACATGGCCTACGGGGCCTGCGTGAAGGGCGAGTTCGAGGTGCGCGGCCCGGAGCGGATCGCGCTCGTGGGACGCAACGGTTCGGGCAAGACGACGCTCCTGCGCACGATCGCCGGGGACCTCGATCCCGTTGCGGGCGAGGCGGTGGCGCATGTCCCGCTGCGCTTCCTGCCGCAGCGGCTCGACGTGCTCGACGAGGACCTGACCGTCGCCGAGAACGTGGCGCGGTTCGCTCCCGGGGCGACGAACAACCGCGTCAGGGCGCGTCTCGCCCACTTCCTGTTCAAGGGGGCGCGGGCCGATCAGGCGGCGGCGACCCTCTCGGGCGGCGAGCGGTTCAGGGCGACCCTCGCGGCGCTGATGCTCGCCGAGCCGGCACCCCAGCTGCTGATGCTCGACGAGCCGACGAACAACCTCGACCTGGCGAGCGTACGGCAGCTGACCACGGCCCTGGCGTCCTACGAGGGCGCGCTGCTCGTGGCGAGCCACGACCTGCCGTTCCTGAAGTCCGTCGGGGTCACGCGGACGCTGCTCATGGAGGGAGGCCGGCTCCGGGACGTCACGAAGGGGGAGGCCGGATACGGCGGGTAGCCGCGCCGGGGGCGGACGGCGGGGCGGGACCGGGTGCGGGCGGGGGATTCCGTCGCCGGGGCAGGGATGTGCATGATGTCCGCGCCGGACCGTCGCGCGCCGACCCGCCCGGAGCCCGAGTCCGCCCCCGAGCCTTCCAGGCCCCCGTGGAAGCGCCGCCCGAGTCCCGAGGAGTACTGCCCGTGCCCAGCCAGAAGGCCTTGATCCGCCGCCCGGGACCCCGCCTCGCGGACGGGCTCGTCACGCATGTCGAGCGCACGCCCGTCGATCCGGAGCGGGCGCTCACGCAGTGGGAGGCCTACGTCGCGGCGCTGCGGGGGCACGGCTGGGAGACGGTGGAGGTCGGGGCCGCCGACGACTGCCCCGACGCGGTCTTCGTCGAGGACGCGGTGGTCATGTACCGCAACGTCGCGCTGATCACCCGACCCGGCGCCGCGTCCCGGCGCGGGGAGACGGCGGGTGTCGAGGAGGCCGTGGTCCGGCTCGGCTGCTCCGTGAACCGGGTGCGGGAGCCGGGCACCCTCGACGGCGGCGACGTCCTGAAGGTCGGCGACACGATCTACGTCGGACGCGGCGGCCGCACGAACGCGGACGGCGTGGCTCAGCTGCGGGCCGTGTTCGAGCCGCTCGGCGCGCGGATCGTCGCCGTACCGGTCAGCAAGGTGCTGCACCTGAAGTCGGCGGTGACGGCCCTGCCCGACGGAACGGTCGTCGGGCACGAGCCGATGGTGGACGTGCCGTCCCTGTTCCCGCGCTTCCTGCCCGTCCCGGAGGAGGCCGGCGCGCATGTGGTGCTCCTGGGAGGCGGGAAGCTTCTGATCGCGGCGAGCGCGCCGAGGACCGCGGAGCTCTACTCGGATATCGGGCTGGAGCCGGTTCTGGTGGACATCGGCGAGTTCGAAAAGCTCGAAGGCTGTGTGACGTGCCTCTCAGTCAGGCTCCGCGAGCTGCACTCCTGAGGCGGAATGAAGCGCCGGAGGCCGCTGAGACCGGAGGGGTCAGTTCCGGAGGGCCCTTTACAGAGGGTTTAACCTACGGCAACGTAACCTACGACACCGTAGGTACAACCGCTCGTGCCTGCGATTCGACTCCTCGCACTACTCCCGTCCCCCTGGAGCCCTCGTGACCATCACCTCTCCCCACCTCGGCAGCTCGTCCTCCACCTGGACCGACGCGCAGCTGCTGTACGCGCTGGAGGAAGTGGTCGAGAAGGAACTGAACCGGCACCTCAAGGTGGCCAAGGACTGGATGCCGCACGAGTACGTGCCGTGGGCCGACGCCCGTAACTTCCCCGGCTTCTTCGAGGACGGCGAGGCCTGGGCGAAGGACCAGTCCAAGGTCACCGATATCGGCCGGATCGCGCTCGTCGTGAACCTGCTGACCGAGGACAACCTCCCCAGCTACCACCACGAGATCGCCTCCCTCTTCGGCCGCGACGGCGCCTGGGGCACCTGGGTGCACCGCTGGACCGCCGAGGAGGGCCGCCACGGCATCGTGATGCGCGACTACCTGCTGGCCTCGCGCGCGGTCGACCCGGACCAGCTCGAGCAGTTCCGCATGGCGCACATGGCCGAGGGCTTCGAGTCCGACAACCGGCACTCGATGCTGCACTCGGTCGCGTACGTCGCGTTCCAGGAGCTCGCCACCCGCGTCTCGCACCGCAACACCGGCCACCAGTCGGGCGACCCGGTCTGTGACCGCATGCTGGCGCGCATCGCCACCGACGAGAACCTGCACATGGTCTTCTACCGGAACCTGCTCGGCGCGGCCTTCGAGCTCGCCCCCGACCTCACGATGCAGGCCGTGCGCGATGTCGTCGTCAACTTCCGGATGCCCGGCCACGGCATGCCCGGCTTCGAGCGGGCCGCCGCCCAGATGGCCATCGGCGAGATCTACAACATGCGTATCCACCACGACGACGTGATCCAGCCCGTGCTGCGCTTCCTGAAGGTCCTGGACATCGACGGGCTCGGCCCGGAGGGTCTCAAGGCTCAGGAGGAGCTCGGTCTGTACATGGGCGGCCTGGACAGCGAGGCCGCCAAGTTCGACGAGAAGCTGGCGGCCCGCAAGGCCCGCATGGCGGCCCGCGCCGCCGGCTGACCCGCCCCCTGTCACGCACGCACGCCCCGGGCCACGCGCCCGGGGCGTGCCGCGTCACGGGCGCGTGGCCCCCTCAGCCGCGACGCAGTTGGAGGCGCTCCTTCTCGGAGAGTCCGCCCCAGACGCCGAAGCGTTCGTCGTTGTCGAGCGCGTACTCCAGGCAGGCGGAGCGCATCTCGCACCGGCCGCAGATGCTCTTCGCCTCGCGCACGGAGCTGCCGGGCTCGGGAAAGAAGAAGTCGGCGCCCGTCTGGGCGCACAGCGCCGCGTCCTGCCATGAGGGGACGGGGACGGGGGCCACGGGAGCGCTCGTCACGGGGCGCAGCGTGTGGTTCGAGTACATGCCACAGATCGTGCCGGGTGGCGAAAAACAGACGATCAACGACTGATCAACGCGGCGCGCCGGACGGATCGCGACCTGTGCCCGTCCGGCTCGGCCCGACCGGCTCAGGTCTGGTCCGGGTCTCCCTTGATCACCGCGAAGCGGGCGCCCTGCGGGTCGGTCAGCTTGGCGATACGGCCGACGCCGGGCAGGCTCGTGGGCGCGAACCGCACCTTACCTCCGAGCTCCTGGGCCCGGGCGGCGATTGCGTCGACGTCCGGCACATGGAAGTACGGCGTCCAGTGCGCCCCGATGTCGGACTCCGACGGGTCGTCGCCCAGCGTGACCATGCCGCCGAACATGTCGTCCTGGCTCGTGCCGGCCGGGTTCACCGTCACATACGTACCGCCGGGGAACGACACGTCGAACGTGCCCCAGCCGAGCACCGAACCGTAGAAATCCTTGGCCGCGCCGACGTCCGGGGTGTACAGCTCGATCCAGTTGAGCGAGCCGTCGACCGTGGCGAGATCCAGGCCCTTGTTCCGTCCTGGCTGCCAGAGGCCGAACAACGCCCCCGCGGAATCGGCGACGACGGCCATGCGGCCCAGGTCCAACACATCCATGGTCTGGAACGGCGTGGATCCACCGGCCCGCTCAGCGGCCTTCACGGTCGCGTCCGCGTCCTGCGTCTGGAAATAGACGGTCCAGGACGGCGGGGCCTGGTCGGCCGTGACCGTCATAGCGCCGGCCACGCTCTTGCCGTCCAGCTGGAACAGGCCGTAGCCGCCGACCTCGGGGCCGCCCGTCTGGAACTGCCAGCCGAAGAGTCCGCTGTAGAAGGAAACGGCGGCGTCGAGATGCGGCGTTCCGAGATCCAGCCAGTTCGGCGAGCCGTCGACGAAACGGGTGGTGAGCATGGTGCCCTCCTCGTTGAGGGTGCCCCCTGGCAGGGGTCCCGTTGACTGCCTCACCGAGTCTGGCACCGCGCACCGACAACGGCCGTTCCACGCGCCGCCACCGCCCCGGACGACCACCCACCCATCGCTCAGCCACCGCCAAGAGTTGAACGATTCACAGAAATGGGAGCGCTCCCCGTCACAAGTCTTGACCCGTCGCGCCTCACTCGCAACAGTAGGGCTCCCCCACACATCAGGAGTCCTCCGTGATATCGCGCAGACTGTTCCTGACCGGCGCCGCCACGGCCGCCACCGCACTCACCTACCCGGCCTGGGGCAGCACCCTCAGCCCGGACGCCAAGGCGGCCCCCGCCACCTGCGAACTCGCCCTGCACAACAAGTCGTTGCCCGGCACCGCGCGCGCCTACGTCACCGGCCACGAGCAGGGCACCGACCGCTGGGTACTGCTCAAGCCCGACGGCGGGGTCTACCACCCCGACTCACCGTCCGCCCCGCAGACCCCGCTGCCCGTCGACTGCGCCATCCCGCTGGGCGCGGCGGGTTCGGCGCCAAAGGTCCTGACGCTTCCTCAGATGTACGGTGCCCGCGTCTACTTCGTACGCGACAACATGCTCGACTTCTTCCTCAACCCCGGCCCCTCGCTCGTCGAGCCGGCCTTCGCGACCTCCACGGACGCGAACTACGGGAAGACCTGGTCGTTCTGCGAATTCACCTTCAACTCCGACCAGTTGTACGCGAACATCAGCTACGTCGACCTGGTGACCGCCCTGCCCATCGGCCTGACCCTGGAGGGCGACGCCACGCACACCGTCGCGCCGCTCCCGGACGGCGCCGTGGAGAAGATCGCCGCGGATCTCGCGGCCCAGACCGCCAAGGACGGGCAGCCCTGGGACAAGCTCGTCATCCGCGGCGGCGACGGCAAGGTCCTGCGCGTCATCTCGCCGCAGAACCTGATGGCCCCGTACTTCGACCGCCCCGACCAGATGCCGTTCAGGGATGTCTGGGACAGCTACGTCGACCAGGTCTGGGAGAAGTACCGCACAACCGACCTGAAGATCGACCTCCAGGGCGGCCGGGGCGTGTTCACCGGTCGCGTCAGCGGCGACACTCTCACCTTCAACGGCGGGCACAGCTTCCCCAAGCCCGCCTCGAAGGACATCTTCACCTGCAACCACGGCCCGTTCACCAACAACCCGGGCGACCCCGACGACAAGAAGGGCCTCCTCGCCCGTCTCGCCGCCGGGTTCAACCGCAGCATCATGCTGACCCACCCCGAGCAGCCGAACGGCACCACGACGGCCGACTACTACCAGGGCGACGTCACCAACCACTGGTCGCGGGTCGTGCACGCCAACTCGCCCATCGGGTACGCCTTCCCCTACGACGACGTGCGTCCCGACGGGCAGCCGGACGTGTCCGGCGCGGCGCACGACGGCAACCCGCGGCGCTTCACCGTCAGCGTCGGATCTTGAAGTGCTCTCCTGCCGTCGCAAGCTCGGGAAGGAGATTCCTGCCTACCTTGCGGTGGCGGGCTTGGCGCCACGAGTGCGCCTGACGACTGCCCTCCCGGCAGCCGGGATCGCCACGAGGCCGATCCGGTACAGGTGCAAGACGTTCCGGGCCGCGTTCCAGTCGGCGTTGCCGGACCAGCCGCAGTCGGGGTTCTTGCACACGAACGTGGCCTGGTCCTCCCTGCTGCCCGGTGTCGTGAACCCACATGCCGAGCAACGCAGGGAGGTGCCCGGGGCGGGGACCTTGTGCAGGGCGCCGCCATAGCGGGCGGTCTTGTACGTCAGCATCGTCACGGTGCGGCCCCATGCCTCCTGGCTGATGGAGCGGTTCAGGCCGGACTTCTGCGCGACGTTTTTCCCTGGTTCCTCGATGGTGCCCTTGGCCGACTTGACCATGTTCGTGATGGTGAGTTGTTCGACCACGACCGTGCCGTAGGTGCGGGCGAGGTTCGTTGTGGTCTGGTGCTGCCAGTCAACGACTCGGCGCGTGGCTCTTGCGCGGAGCTGCTTGATCTGGTCGTAGGTGCGGTTCAGCCGGTTGGAGCTGCGCTCCTTCGGCTTGCGGAAGGACTTGCGGTGCGCGGCCCGTTGTTCGAGGCGGAGCAGCTTGGCCTTTTCATCCGGGTTCAGCCACTTGTCCCGGTCGGCGGTGCCATCCGGGAGCCGGGCGGGTCGTCCGTGATCCTGATGGTTGCCATCGGACAGGCCAAGGGGAAGATTGACCCCGGCGTCGATGCCGATCTGAGGGCCAGTGTGCGGCTCAGGCTTTGATTCCAGAGTCTGGACGCGGAAGGCGATATGCCATCCGAGTCCGTCTTTGACCAGCCGTGCCCCGGTGATCCGGTTCTCCCTGTCGGCGAGCTTGCCGACCGGGAGGTCCTTGGTCCAGCGGAAGCGGACACGTCCGACCTTGGGGATGTTGACCATGCCCCAACGGCGGTGCACCCGCTTGATCTGGAGATCGCGCCCCTGCGGGATGTCCACCGACATCGCCGTGCGCAGGCGGGCCTTGAAGTTCGGTGCGTCAGCGCGGCCGTTCCAGCAGTTCTTCCACGCCTGGACGTACGTTTTCAGCACCGCCTGCCCGGCCTGGGCGGGCAGCACGGCGAGCCAGTCGATCTCCTTGCGCGCCTGGCGGATCGCCGCATCGGCCGCAGCCAGGGAACGCTTGTCCTTGGGGAGCATCGTCCACCAGTCGTGCAAGCAGTTCCACATCGTGCGCGCCGCGTGCGCCTGGCCGTCCATGAGCCGGACCTGCCCAGGCGTCAGCGCCAGCCGGGCACGGTGCCCGAACTGCCGCTTAACTTCTGCACGTTCCGTAGTCACGTTGTCACCATAGCGTTGGACCGCATGTCGCCGAGTCGGTGGTGGCCACCTGAGTGATCACGTGCGGCACGTCTAGCTCGCAGGTCTCGCTCAGGTATGTCTTGTGGCGCCGGTCCAGCCTGACCACGCTCGATCCCCCAGCAGGCATCGGTGTCATGGGGCGAGCACAGGCGGTGATGCGCTGGCGGGAGGTCCTTGCCCTCCCGCCAGCGCACCCCCTTCTCGTCGCGGTGATACTGCTGGACCCACGACTGTCGCAGCACCTGCACCGCATCAACCTCACGCAGCCAGCCTGGAGCTGTGGAAGCGTAGACCGCTTCGAGCAGGAAGCATCCGGCCGTCCAACGTGCTGGGACCACTGTTCGCGGACCTCTTCACCCTTGGGGAAGCGGTAGTCGTCCACACGCGGCCCGTAACGCTCGGCCCACTCGGCTGTGATCAGGCCGGACAGCATGCCGGGGCCGCGACCGCCAGGGCCTCCAGCACGGCCCGCAGCGCCTCACCGACGAACTCCATCCGGTTCAGCGTCCGCACCGCCGCGAGCCCATGCGTCGAATCGGTCCGCTGCCGGCCACCAGCTTTCAGCAGGCCCAGCCCGCGCAGGCGTTCAAGTACCAGCTCCAGCGTCGTCTGTTCCAGTCCGTGCTCGATCAGGCGGGAGCGGAACAGGCTCAGCACAGAGGCATCGAACCTGGGATCGTGCAGCTCCAGGCCGAGCAGGAACTTCCAGTCCATCCGGGGCCGCACCTGGTCAGCGGCCTGCCGGTCGGTCAGCCCCTCCGCGTACTGCAACACCGATACCAAGGCCAACGCCCCGGGCGAGACAGCCGGACACCCCCGGCCAGCACACGCCCCGGCGAACGCCTCGTCCTCAAACAACGAGCCCAACGCCTCCCGGATCCGCACCGCGAGCGTCCCCTTCGGGAACGCCGCCCGCACCACCCGGGCCGCCAGCTCCGGCCCCCTGATCAGCCCGTGGCTCCAACGACATCCCTCGACCCTTCCACTCACGACCACAACAACCATGGGGACCCAACGGCCCAGCCCTGCTCGAATAACGCATTCCTCAGCAGAGTCCTGGAGGGCAGAGCACTGGTCAAGATCAAAAGGTAGACCCCGGACGGCTCACGCCCCGGCGTCCTCGCGGATGAGCTCTGCCGCCTTCTCCGCGAGGGCGACGGTCGGGGCGTGGGTGTGGCCGCGGGTGATGCGCGGCATCACCGAGGCGTCGACGACGCGCAGGGCCTCGACGCCCCTGACCCGCAGGCGCGGGTCCGTCACCGAGTCCTCGTCGGTGCCCATGCGGCAGGTGCCGACGGGGTGGTAGAGCGTTTCGGCGCCCGATCGGATCGCCTGGGCGAGCTCCTCGTCGCCGACGGCCCCCGGGTACGGCCCGAGGGGCCCGTCGGTGTACGGGGTGAGCGACTGGGCCGCGAGGAGTTCCTCGGCGCGGCGCACGCCGGCCATCAGCGTGCGCAGGTCCTCGTCGCGGGCGAGATAGCCGGGGTCGATCAGCGGCCGCGCCGAGGGGTCTGCCCCGCCCGGGGTGATGAGGCCCTCGCTGGCGGGCTGGAGCAGGACGACGCCGATCGTGATGCCGTGCTCGACGGGCGGGGTGAGCCCGTGGTTGACGAACGGCACCGGCGCGTAGATCAACTCGATGTCGGGGGCGGCCAGTTCGGGGCGTGTCCTGATGAAGGCGACCGCCTCTCCGACGTTCGACGTGAGCGGTCCGCGGCCGGCCAGGAGGAAGCGGCCGACATTGGCGAGGGAGTCCGCGCCGGTGAGGGTGACGGGCCGGGGGCAGCGCATCGTGACGGCGAAGGAGAGATGGTCCTGGAGGTGGCGGCCGACGCCGGGAGACGCGACGCGGACGTCGATCCCGGCCTCGGCGAGCTGCTCGGGGTCACCGACGCCCGCCTGCTGGAGCAGCTGCGGTGAACCGATCGCGCCCGCGCTGAGGATCACCTCGCGGCGGGCGCGCAGGACGCCGGGGACTCCTTCGGCGACGACGCCGGCCACGCGGGTGCCGTCGAAGTCGAGGCGCGTGACCCGGGCGTCGGTGTGGATGTGCAGGTTGGGCCTGCGCGCGGCCGGTTTCAGATAGCCGTCGGCCGCGCTCCACCGGCGGCCGCGGCGCTGGTTGAGCGGGGTGAGCGCGAAGCCCTCGTGGTCCTCGTGGTTCAGCTCGGTCAGCTCGCGAAGACCGGCGGCGCGGCAGGCGTCGAGGAAGGCGGACGTCGTCACGTTCGGGTCGCGCGGCGGGGAGATCCACAGCGGGCCCCGGGTGCCGTGCGGAGAGCCGGCCCGCCGGGTGCCCGCCCAGCGTTCGGCGCGCTGGAAGAAGCGCGCGAGCTGCTCGTACGACCACTCCTCACCGGCCGCCTCGCCCCACGCGTCGTAGTCGTCGCGGTGGCCGCGCACCCACATCATGGCGTTCATCGAGGATGATCCGCCGAGGGTGTGGCCGCGCGGCCAGTACAGCTCGCGGCCGTCGAGCGCGGACTGCTTGGACGTCGAGTAGTCCCAGTCGTACGGCGTCCTGAACAGCTTCGGGAACGCCGCCGGGATGCGGATCTCGGGTGTGCGGTCGCGCGGGCCCGACTCGACGAGCGCGACGCGCACGGCCGGATCCTCCGACAGCCGCGCGGCCAGCACACAGCCGGCCGACCCGGCCCCGACGATGACGTAGTCGTACTCGCCGTCCTTGCTCAACTCGACTCCCGGGGTGGGTGGTTGGGGTCAAGGTGAGATGATCCCCGTCCTCCCCGGAGGTGTACACCCGTCGCGTACAGTCGGTACGGCCCCTAGCCGGTGTGACCCGCCGGGTGGTGCGGTTCGTAGCCCGGGATGGTGCCGTCCTCCTTCTTCACCAGGAACAGCCCCACCATCCCCATGTCGGAATGGCTCTGCACGTGGCAGTGGTACATCCAGGCGCCCGCCCCGACGCCCTCGCCCGCGATGATCTGGAAGCCGAACGAGTCCGCGGGTCCGACGATCTTGTTGTCGACGACGCGGCTCGGGTCGTCCGGTCCGGTGAGCATGCCCGTGCGGTTGTCAGCCCAGCGATGACCGTGCATGTGGAAGGTGTGGTAGTACTCGCCGTGCGTGATCATGACGATCTCGACGCGATCGCCCACCGTGGCCTCGAAGTCGGGGCCTTCGTGCGCCGGCTCGTTGTTGATGGTCATGTCGTTGAAGACGATGGTGAACGTGGTGTCCGGAAGGACGTCGCCCTTGCGCCGGACGATCACCGGCCCGTACAGGCCCTTGCGGATGCCGCCGGTGCCGTGTTCCGTGCCGACGACGTGGTCGTGATAGTGCCAGTACCCCGCACTGCCCGCGCGCCACGTGCCGTCCTTGCGCCGGCCCGGGGCGTGCGTGCGCCAGGTGTAGGTGCGCTTGCCGCCGGGTTCGACGTCGCTCCTGTTGAGCTTGGTGCCGTCACTGGAGACCTCGTAGTCGAGGCCGTGGACGTGCAGGCTGGCCGCCACGTCCATGGTGTTCTCGAACTCGATGTGCAGCGTGTCGCCCTCGTTGAGCTCGATGAGGGGGCCGGGTACGGATGCCTTGCCCTTCTCGAACCCGTAGCCCATCTGCCCGTCCGCGAGCTTCTCGGCGTACATCTTGATGTGCTTGACCTCACCGCCGGCCGGGGCCGTGCGCACCGGGCCGTCCGCGGGGGCTGCATCCGTGGCCGCGATAAGTGACAACGATGTCGCAGTCGTCGCGGCGGCAGCCCCGCCCATCAGCACCCGCCGGTTGAAGCTCCGTCTGTCCATGCCGAACTCCCCATCCTCGTACGGGACTTACGCGGACGTGCCACCAGTGCCTGTCGTGACGGCCAGAGAGACGGTAACCGGCTGATCTTCGTTTATCCACACCCAGGACAAAGTTCGCGCCATTGCGGCCATACCTATTGGCGCGCCGCGAAAAGAGGTCTAGCTTCGTCCGCGCCGTACCTGTGACCGACGAGGGGTGGGTGAACTCATGCGGTCCACGCCGCATCAAGAACCCTTGGGTTTAAGAGGGTTGGACAGAGACAGACGCAGACGACGCCGTGCCGTCGCCGCGGTCCTGGCGTCCGGGGCGGTAGCCGCCGGACTGCTCACCGGGCCCGCCGCCAGCGCGCGTCCGTTCCCCGAACCATCCGTGACAACGATGTCCCTGCCGTCACCTCCCGGCGGGGCGAACGTGCGCGTCCTGGTGTACTACGGCTCCGCCGCGGGCGGCGACGAGTCACCGGTGGTGAACGCGGGGATCGCGGCCATCGAGAAGATCGGCCAGAGCGGCCCCGCCGCCCAGCGCTTCAAGATCACGGCGACGGACGACGCGTCCGTGTTCACCGACGCCACCAAGCTGGGCCGTTTCAACGCGGTCGTCTTCCTGACCGGCGGCGGCGACGTGCTCGACCCGGACCAGGAGGCGGGGCTCGAGTCGTACATGGAGGCCGGCGGCGGATTCGTCGGCATCCACGACGCGGCCCGCGCCGAACCGTACTCCGACTGGTTCACCGGCCTGATCGGCGCGCGCCCGGCGGACTCCGGCCCGGCGAACGTCCAGCGGGCCACCGTCGAGGTCGGTGACCGTCAGCATCCGGCCACCAAGGACCTTCCCGTGCAGTGGAAGCGGCCCGACCAGTGGCTGAACTGGGTGAAGAACCCGTCCGGCTCGGTGCACACCGTGGCCCGGGTCCGCGAGTCGACGTACCAGCCGGGCGCGAGCGCCAACGGCGCGGACCACCCGGTGTCCTGGTGCCGCGACTACGACGGCGGACGCTCCTTCTACACGGGCATGGGCGGCACGGCCTCCAGCTACGACGAGGTGGACTTCCAGTCGCACCTGCGCGGCGCCCTGCTGTGGACGAGCCGCATCGTGCGCGCCGACTGCAAGGCCGCGATCGACTCCAACTACAAGGCGGAGCGCCTCACCCAGCCCAACCAGGCGGGCCAGAACGACCAGATCGGCGAGCCGCACGGCCTGGTCACCGCGCCCGACGGACGCGTCCTGTACATCGGCCGCGGCGGCGCCGACTCCTCGCAGCCGGTGATCACCGACTGGAACAACCCCGATGTCGGCAAGGGCAAGGGCGAGATCCAGGTCTACGACCCGAAGACCAAGAAGGTCACCCAGGCCGGGGCCCTGACCGTCTTCGGCAACAAAGGCGGCGGTGACGAGCTGACCAAGGTCGAGGAGGGGCTGCTCGGCATCGAGCTCGACCCGAAGTTCGAGCAGAACGGCTGGGTGTACCTGCACTACACGCCGCACTCGCAGATCGACCGTGACAAGCAGATGGCCGAGCGCCGCGTCTCGCGCTTCACGCTCGACCTGACGACCAACAAGCTGGACATGGGCAGCGAGAAGGTGCTGCTCAAGTGGCCGGTGCAGATCCACAGTTGCTGCCACGCGGGTGGCGGGATGGCCTGGGACTCCAAGGGCAACCTGTACATCGCGACCGGTGACAACAACTCCTCCGGCTTCAGCGACGGTTACTCGGGCAACAACCCGCAGCCGAACTACAAGGGCGTCTCCTTCGCGGACGCGCGCCGCACCGCCGGCAACACGAACAACCTCAACGGCAAGATCCTGCGCATCCACCCGGAGGCCGACGGCACGTACACGCTGCCGGAGGGCAACCTCTTCACCGGCAAGGAGACGGCCGAGGGCGGAGGCAAGACGCGCGGCGAGATCTATGTGATGGGTGTCCGCAACCCGGCGCGCATCTCCGTCGACAGGAAGACCGACACGCTGTACGCGGGCTGGGTCGGTCCGGACGCCGGTGAGCCGTCGACGACCTGGGGTCCGGCGAAGTACGACACGTTCGCCGTCATCACCAAGGCGTCCAACCGCGGCTGGCCGTACTGCATGGGCAACAAGCAGCCCTACCGCGACCGCAATCTGCCGGACCCGACGAAGCCGCTCGGCTGGTACGACTGCGACCACCCGAAGAACGAGTCGCCGAACAACGACGGTCTCGTCAACCTCCCGCCGGTCACCGGCAACAACATCTGGTACTCGCCGCAGGGCGGGGCGCCCGACTACCCGCGCGACGCCAACGGCATCCCCTCGTACAAGAAGGAGGAGGCCAAGTACCTCCTGCCGTGGCTGAAGGGCGGCGGCCAGGCCGCGATGGACGGTCCCGTCTACCGCTACGACGCGTCCGTCCCGAACACCGACAAGTGGCCGAGCTACTGGGACGGCAAGTGGTTCGTCGGTGACTTCTACGACGCCACGCAGCCGCGGCACGCCGTGATCACCGACCCGAAGACGGCCGGCGACGGCGGCATCCCGGTGCACGCCGAGAACCTCAAGAAGATCGTGCCGGTCGGCAACGACGGCATCAAGAACCTCATGGACTGGAAGTTCGGCCCCGACGGCGCGCTCTACGTCCTCGACTACGGCCGCGGCTTCTTCACCTCGGACGCCAAGTCGGCCCTGTGGAAGGTGACTTACACGGGCGGCGAGGCGACCCCTGCGGCCGGTGACCTGGCCAGGAAGGCGCAGTGATGAGGATGCGCAGCAAGAACCGCCGAAGACTGTGGACGGCGCTGTTCGCCGCCCTGCTGATGGCGCTCGGACTCGGCTCCCCCGTCGCGTTCGGGCAGGACGCCCCGGACGCCGCCGCGCAGCAGGTCCTGACCTGGACCGGCAGCGACGACATCACCAAGTACGCCTCGGCGCCGACGACGGCGGTCGCGGGCGCGACGACGATCGTCTTCGAGAACAGCGCGGCGACCGGCAACACCATGGGCATGCCGCACACGCTGACGTTCGACACGTCGGACCCCGAGTACAACAACGACGTGCCGGTGAACATCCTGGCCAACCCCAACGACAGTGAGGGCGGCAAGCACTCGGTCGAGGTCACCCTGACCCCGGGCCGCTACCGCTACCACTGCTCGATCCCCGGCCACGAGGCCATGCAGGGCATCCTCGTCGTGACCGAGGGCGGCGGCGAGGACACGGCCGCACCGGAGACCTCGGCGAAGGTCGAGGGGCAGAAGAACGCCCAAGGGGAGTACGTCGGTTCGGCGTCGGTCAGTGTGACGGCGACGGACGCGGGCTCCGGTGTCGACAAGGTCGAGTACGCGGTGGGCGCCGACGGCGCCTGGCAGCCGTACACGACAGCGGTCGTCGTCGACCAGGTCGGGGCGCACAAGATCCGCTACCGGGCGTCCGACAAGGCGGGGAACGTGGCGGCGGAGAAGTCGGTGGACTTCACCGTGGTCGCGCCACCGACGGACGACACGGCTCCGCCGGAGACCTCGGCGACGGTCAGCGGTGAGAAGAACGACAAGGGCGAGTACCTCTCGATGGCGACGGTCACGGTGACGGCCTCCGACACCGGCTCCGGAGTCAACTCCATCGAGTACGCGCTGGGTTCGGACGGCGCCTGGCAGCCGTACACCTCACCGGTGATGGTGCACGAGGTGGGCGCCCACACCGTGCGCTACCGGGCCGCGGACAAGGCGGGGAACGTGGCCGCCGAGAAGTCGGTCGACTTCACCGTGGTCGCCCCGCCCGTGCAGGACAAGACGCCGCCCGAGGTGTCCGCGAAGGTCGACGGAGACCGGAACTCCGACGGCGCGTACCTCAAGGGCGCCAAGGTGACGGTCTCCGCGACGGACTCCGACTCGGGTGTCGACAAGATCGAGTACTCGCTCGACGCGGGCCCCTACCTCGCCTACACGGCGCCGGTCGTGGTGGACCGGGCGGGCGCGCACACGGTCATGTACCGGGCGACCGACAAGGCCGGTAACACGTCGGCGGCGAAGTCGGAGGCCTTCACGGTCACGACGGGCGGCGGGGTCCCGGCGCCCAACTGCGCCGAGTTCGACGAGCGGTTGACGGTGATCGTCGGCACGGTCGACACGGGCATCCCGAACCGGGTCACCAACAACCGGTGCCGGATCAACGAGTTGATCGAGGACGAGCGGGAGTGGACCTCGCAGGCCCTCTTCCTCAAGCACGTCAAGACCGTCACCGACAAGCTCCTCAAGGAAGGCGTGATAGACCAGCGCGAGTACAACAAGATCAACCGCGCCGCCAAGCAGTCGGGGATCGGCAAGCCCGGCCAGACCGAGGGCTACCGCAAGATCTTCGACGGTACGCAGGGCTCGCTCGACAAGTGGGAGCAGGTCGGCGGCGGCAGGTTCGGCCTGAACGCGGACGGCTCGATCACGTCGAGCACCTCGGTCGAGGGCATGGGCATGCTGTGGTTCCCGCAGCGCAAGTACGGCGACTTCTCGCTGAAGCTCCAGTGGCGGGACGACGCGCCGGGCACGGGCAACGCCAACGGCGGTGTCTTCGTGCGCTTCCCGTGGGTCCACGACCACCCGGAGGAGTCGCGGCCGGAGTGGGTCGCCATCAAGTACGGGCACGAGGTGCAGGTCCTCGACCGTCCTGACGGCGACATGTACAAGACCGGCTCGATCTACGGCTTCGACCGCGTGGGTCTCGCGGGCGCGGGCGTCACCCAGAAGGGCACGTGGAACGACTACGAGATCCGTGTGGTCGGCCAGCACTTCTCGATCCTGCGCAACGGCGTCCTGATCAACGAGTTCGACAACACGGGCGGTCAGGTCTTCGAGCCCCCGCGCGGGGACGACCCGGGCACGGACGGCCGGCGGTTCTCCTCCGGCTATGTCGGGCTCCAGGTGCACAGCACGACGGACGTCATCTCGTACCGCGACATCCGCATCAAGGAGCTGTAACAGGCACTATTTGTACAGCAGTTGAGCGTGTAGAGCCGGGTCAGTCCTCGTGTCTGGCCCGGCTCGGCTGTACCCGCTTGGGCTCGCCCGGCATCTTCGGGTACTCGGGCGGGTACGGCATGTCGCCGAGGCCGCGGTCCCGTTCGTCCTGGTCGGCGAGTTCGAGGAGCGCGTCGAGCCGGTAGGCGTGCTCGTCCATGTCCTCGTGGACGTCACCGACTTCGGCGTAGCGGGCCGGCATGGAGCCGATGTCGAAGTCGGCCGGGCGCGCGTCGTCGACCTCGTCCCAGCGCAGGGGCGCTGACACGGGGGCGTTCGGCCGTGGCCGTACCGAGTAGGCGGAGGCGATGGTGCGGTCGCGTGCGGTCTGATTGAAGTCGACGAAGATGCGCTCGCCGCGCTCCTCCTTCCACCAGGCTGTGGTGACGTGGTCCGGCATACGGCGCTCCAGCTCGCGGCCGCAGGCGATGGCCGCGCGGCGCACCTCGACGAAGGTCCAGTGCGGGGCGATCGGCACGAAGACGTGCATGCCGCGGCCGCCGGACGTCTTGGGCCAGCCGCGCAGGCCGCCGACGTCATGGAGGACGGAGCGCAGCTCGTGGGCGGCGCGGACGGCGTCGGTGTAGTCGGTGCCGGGCTGCGGGTCCAGGTCGATGCGCAGCTCGTCGGGGTGGTCGGGGTGCGCGCGGCGGACGGGCCAGGGATGGAAGGTGAGGGTGCCGTACTGGGCCGCCCAGATGACGGCGGCGATCTCGGTGGGGCACATCTCGTCCGCGTGGCGCCCGCTGGGGAAGGTGATGGTGCCGGTGGGAATCCAGTCGGGCAGGTTCTTGGCTGCGCGCTTCTGGTAGAAGGACTCGCCGTCCAGGCCTTCGGGGTAGCGCTGGAGGGTGGTGGGGCGGTCGCGCAGGGCGCGCACGATGCCGGGGCCGACGGAGAGGAAGTAGCGGGCGAGGTCGAGCTTGGTGTAGCCGGGCTCCGGGAACATGACCCGGTCGGGGCTGGACAGGCGTACCGTCCGCTCCCCCGCCTCCAGCTCCACCGCCGCGCCGTTCGACTTGCCCATGCGGGTCACGCTAGGCGCATCGGCCGACTTGCGCATACCGGGCGGGTGCGGGCGTATCGCGTCAGAATCGGCTCATGGTCATGGATCTGCCGGTGATGCCGCCCGTGAAGCCGATGCTCGCCAAGTCCGTCGCGAAGATCCCGCCGGGGATGCAGTACGAGGCGAAGTGGGACGGCTTCCGCGCGATCGTGTTCCGGGACGGCGCCGGCCTGGAGATCGGCAGCCGCACGGGCAAGCCCCTGACCCGCTACTTCCCCGAGCTGGTCGCCGCTCTCCTCGACCGGCTGCCCGAGCGCTGTGTCCTCGACGGCGAGATCGTGATCGCCCGGAACGGCCGCCTCGACTTCGACGCGCTCACCGAACGCATCCACCCGGCCGCGTCCCGGGTCAGGACGCTGGCGGAGCGGACCCCGGCGTCCTTCGTGGCGTTCGATGTACTGGCCCTCGGCGACGAGTCGCTGATGGACGCGCCCATGGTGGACCGCCGGGCCCGACTGGCCGAGGCACTGTCGGGCGCGACGCCGCCCCTCCACCTGGCCCCGTCGACGACCGACGCCGAGCTGGCGCAGAAGTGGTTCGAGCAGTACGAGGGCGCGGGCCTGGACGGTGTGATCGCCAAGCCTTTCGACCTGCGCTACCGCGAGAACGAACGCCTGATGTTCAAGATCAAACACGAGCGGACCGCGGACTGCGTCGTGGCCGGCTATCGCTTCCACAAGAGCGGCCCGGTGGTCGGTTCCCTGCTGCTCGGCCTGTACGACGACGCGGGCGTGCTCCAGCACGTGGGCGTGTGCGCGGCGTTCACGATGAAGCGGCGTACGGAGCTGATCGCGGAGCTGGAGCCGCTGCGGCTGGAGTCCGCGCAGGACCATCCGTGGGCCGCGTGGACCGAGGAGTCCGCGCACGAGAAGGCCCGGCTGCCCGGGGCGACGAGCCGCTGGACCGGCAAGAAGGACCTCTCGTGGGTGCCGCTCGAACCGCGGCTCGTCGCCGAGGTGGCGTACGAGCACATGGAGAACGGCGCGCGCTTTCGCCACACGGCCCGCTTCCGCCGCTGGCGCCCGGACCGGACGCCCGAGAGCTGCACGTACGCACAGCTGGACGAGCCGGTCCGGTACGACCTGGCGGATGTGCTGGGCTGAGGGCCGGGTCTGAGGGCTGTTGCGGACGGCTCTTGTCGAGGGCTGTTGTTGAAGGCTGTTGTTGAGAGGTGTGGTTGATGGGGGCGTTTGAGGGTTGCGCCTGAGGCGCCGCCGGGTGCCGTCGGGCCAGGCGAACAGTCACTCCCGGCGACGGGAGCGCCGTCGGCCGTCACCGGCCGAGGCCGCCCGCCGCCTCATGTACGCGCACATCCAGCACTCCGGCGACCTGATCGCGGACCATCTCACCGCCCAGCACTGAGCACTGTTTCGAACATGTTTGACCTGAACTGATCGATCCGCCCCTGGGTGGGTATCACCCACACGTGCGAATACGACGGATGCGGGTGACGCGTGTGCGACGGTCCGTGATCGTCGCGGCGGTCCTGGCCGCCACGGCCGCCGGGTGCACCGTGGGCGACGGGCATCCGCCGGACGGCCACTCCGCGAGCCCCACCGGCGAGGGAGCCCGTGGCCCCGTCCTCGCGGTGAAGATCGACAACGTGGGTCCGGCGCGCCCGCAGACCGGTATCGGCCGGGCGGACATCATCTACGCCGAGCAGGTGGAGAGCGGCCTGAGCCGGCTGATGGCCGTGTACGCGACCCGGCTGCCGCCCGTGGTCGGCCCCGTGCGCAGCGCTCGTGAGACCGATCTCGAACTGCTGCGGCAGTTCGACCGCCCCGCACTCGCCTTTTCCGGCGCCCAGTCGAAGCTCCTGCCGCTGATCGCCGAGGCCCCGCTCACCGCGCTCCCGCCCGGCAAGGCGCCGGCCTCGGCGTACTTCCGCGGCAGCGACAGGCCGGCGCCGCACAACCTCTACCTCCGCCCCGACAAGCTGGGCGTGACGCCGAAGGCGGACGCACTGGCGGCGGCCGGGGTCACGTTCGGCGCGGCCCCTGCGGGCGGACAGGCGAAGAACGCCCTGGCGGTGCGCTTCCCGGCGGCCCGCTTCACTTTCAACTGGTCGGCGCAGAGCCACAGTTGGCAGGTGTCGATGGACGGCACCCGGGCACGCACCACGGACGGCGGTGCCCTGAACGCCTCGAACGTCGTGGTCCAGTACGTGGACGTCCGCAGTTCGCGGTTCCACGACCGGTCGGGAAACACATCACCGTTCTCCGACACCGTGGGCGCGGGCAAGGCGACGGTGCTGCGGGACGGGCGGTCCTACGACGTGCGGTGGGAGCGGCGTTCGGCGGCCGACGGCACACAGTTCACGACGGCGGCCGGCGACAGGCGCATGACGTTCGCGCCCGGACAGGTGTGGATCCTTTTCGCCGAGCGGTGAGAACCCCGGCTCGCCCCCGGACGCCGCCGTCAGGCCTTCGCGAGCGGCTCCGTCGGGTTGCGGAGCCCCTCCGCGGCGTCCGAGACGCGCTGGATCAGGTCGAAGAAGACGGCCTGCTCGTCGGCCGACAGCGGGGCGAGGAAGATCTGGTTCATCCGGGCCGTGCGCACGGTCAGTTTGCGGTGGACGCGCGTCCCCTCGTCGGTGAGACGCAGCAGGGAGCGGCGGCCGTCCTGCGGGTCGCGCACCTTGTCGATCAGTCCGCGGCGGCTGAGGCGGCTGATGACCTCGGCGATGGTCGAGCGATCGAGGCCGACGCGCTCACCCACGGTGCGCTGGTCGAGACCGGGCTCGGCGACGAGCGCGTTCAGGACGGCGAACTGCGGTGAGGTGATCTCCTCGGAGACCATCGTGTTCCAGAGCAGGTAGTGCGCCTGCTGGAGGCGCCGGGCCAGGTGCCCCGGGTGGGTGGTCAGATCCACCGCGGCCATCGCGGACCTCCGGTCTGAGTCGGCAGGGCATGTGGGTCGCGCCGCCCCCGCGTGGTGCGGGGCGCCCGATCCATGGCCCGCTTTTCGGGTGTGTACTGATCAATACTCGACCATAGGGCGGCCCGTGTCGAGTCGACTCCCCCATGCCAACCGTCCCTACCCCGAACTATTGACGGTCCGGTCATGCGGTGGCACCGTAAGCGCCAGTCACATAAATGCTCAGTGTGCTGAGTAATTGGGTGGCGAGTGATCGGTTGACGTACGTGGAGAGGCTGGCTCGGATGGACAAGGTGGTGGCGACGGCCGCGGAAGCGGTCGCCGATGTGGGGGACGGGGCGTCCCTCGCGGTCGGCGGATTCGGTCTTGTCGGCGTCCCGAACGTGCTCATCGGCGCGCTCCACGAGCGCGGCACCACGGGCCTGAGCGTGGTCTCCAACAACTGCGGAGCAATGGACTCAGGCCTGGCCGTGCTGCTCGCGGCCGGGCGGATCGCCCGGGTCACCGGGTCGTACATCGGCGCCAACAAGGAGTTCGCCCGGCAGTACCTGTCCGGCGAGGTCGAAGTCGAGATGATCCCGCAGGGCACGCTCGCCGAGCGCCTGCGGGCCGGTGGCGCCGGCATCCCCGCCTTCTACACGCCCGCCGGCGTCGGCACCCAGGTCGCCGAGGGCGGACTCCCCTGGCGCTACGACGGTCAGGGCGGTGTGGCGCTGGCGTCCCCGCCCAAGGAGGTCCGCACCTTCGACGGCACGGACTACGTCCTCGAACACGGCATCCGTACCGACTACGCCCTCGTGCGCGCCGCCAAGGGCGACCGCCACGGGAACCTCGTGTTCAACAGGTCCACCCGCAACTTCAACCCCCTCGCCGCGACGGCCGGCCGCATCACCATCGCCGAGGTGGAGGAACTCGTCGAACCCGGCGACATCGACCCCGACGCCGTGCACCTGCCCGGCATCTTCGTCCAGCGCGTCGTCGCGCTGACGCCGGAGCAGGCGACCGACAAGCAGATCGAACGGCGCACCGTCTCCGCGCCCTCGGCACGAGGAACGGTGAGCAGCTGATGGCCTGGACCCGCGAAGAGATGGCCGCCCGCGCCGCCCGCGAGCTGCGCGACGGCCAGTACGTCAACCTCGGCATCGGCCTGCCGACCCTCATCCCGAACCACCTGCCGCCCGGCGTCGAGGTGATCCTCGAATCCGAGAACGGCATCCTGGGTGTCGGCCCCTACCCGGCGGACGACGAGGTCGACCCCGACCTCATCAACGCCGGCAAGGAGACCGTCACCGTCCTGCCGGGGGCCTCCTACTTCGACTCGGCGCTCTCCTTCGGCATGATCCGCGGCGGGCACATCGACGTCGCCGTGCTGGGCGCGATGCAGGTCTCCGCCCGGGGCGACCTCGCCAACTGGGCCGTCCCCGGCAAGATGATCACCGGCATCGGCGGGGCCATGGACCTCGTCCACGGCGCGCGGACGGTCATCGTCGCCATGACGCACACCGCCAAGGACGGCACGCCCAAGATCGTCGAGGACTGCACGCTGCCCCTGACCGGCAAGGCCTGCGTCAACCGCGTCATCACCGACCTCTGCGTCCTCGACGTCACCGCCGACGGGCTCGCACTCGTCGAGCTGGCCCCCGGCGTCACCGCCGACGACGTCACCGCGAGGACCGCGGCCAAGGTCCGTATCCCGGAGGAGGCCCGATGAAGGACGTCTACGTCGTCGATGCCGTCCGCACGCCGGTCGGCAGGTACAACGGCTCCCTCGCCCCGGTCCGCCCGGACGACCTCGGCGCGCACGTCATCCGTGAACTGCTCGCACGCACACCGGAGCTGGACCCGGCGCTGATCGGCGACGTCTACTTCGGCAACGCGAACGGCGCGGGCGAGGAGAACCGCAACGTCGGCCGCATGGCCGGACTCCTCGCCGGGCTGCCCACCTCCGTGCCCGGTGTCACCGTGAACCGGCTGTGCGCCTCCGGCCTCGAAGCCGTCATCCAGGCCGCGCGGGCCATCGCGCTCGGCGACGTCTCCATCGCCCTGGCCGGCGGTGTCGAGTCGATGACCCGCGCCCCCTACGTGCTGCCCAAGAGCGAGAGGCCGTTCCCCGCGGGCAACGCGGAGCTGTACTCGACGACCCTGGGCTGGCGCATGGTCAACCCGCGGATGGAGCCGCAGTGGACCGTGCCGCTCGGCGAGTCGGCCGAGCTGATCGCCGACAAGCACGCGATCACGCGTGAGCAGCAGGACGCGTACGCGCTGAGCAGCCATCAGAAGGCGTCCGCCGCACAGAAGAACGGGCTGTTCGACGCCGAGATCGTGCCGGTGGCCGTCCCGCAGCGCAAGGGCGACCCGCTCGTCGTCGCGCGCGACGAGTGTGTGCGCGAGGGTGCGTCGCTGGAGGCCATGGCCAAGCTCCAGCCGTCGTTCCGGACCGGGAACGGGACGGTGACGGCGGGCAACGCGTCGCCGCTCAACGACGGCGCCGCCGCGCTGCTCCTCGTCGACGAGGAGGGGCTCAAGGCCACCGGCCGCGAGCCGCTCGCCCGGGTGACGGCGTCCGGGGTCGCCGCGATCGACCCGCACTACTTCGGGCTCGGCCCCGTCGAGGCGGTCGAGCGCGCGCTCGCCAGGGCGGGCAAGGGCTTCGGCGACCTGACCACGCTCGAACTGAACGAGGCGTTCGCCGCTCAGGTCCTCGGCTGTGTCGCCGAGTGGCCGGAGTTCGACCCCGCGATCCTCAACCCGCGCGGCGGCGCCATCGCGATCGGCCACCCGCTCGGCGCGTCCGGCGCGCGGCTGGCCGGATCCGTCGCGCACCAGCTCAAGGCCGCCGGTTCCGGGACCGGCGTCGCCACCCTCTGCATCGGCGTCGGACAGGGCCTCGCGCTCGTCCTCGAACGCTAAGGACTCAGGAACCCACCATGGCACTCACCCAGTCGGACATCGACGTCGAGGTCGCGGACCTCCAGAGCGCGTACGACAAGGCACGCGCGGGCGGCGCGCCCGTCCAGCACCACCCGGCGCGTGACTACGCGCCGTACCGCAGCTCGCTGCTGCGCCACCCGCAGCAGCCGCTCGTCGCCGTGAACGGCGGCGACCCGGAGACGGTCGAGCTGTCCGGGCCCGTCTTCGGCCCCACGGACATCACCGACATCGACCAGGACCTGACGCGTCAGCACGCGGGTGAGCCGCTCGGCGAGCGCATCACCGTGTCCGGACGGCTGCTCGACAGCGACGGCCGCCCCGTGCGCGGCCAGCTCGTGGAGATCTGGCAGGCCAACGCGTCGGGCCGGTACGCGCATCTGCGCGACCAGCACCCGGCGCCTCTCGACCCCAACTTCACCGGTGTGGGACGTACCCTGACGGACGATCAGGGACGGTACTCCTTCACCACCGTGAAGCCGGGCGCGTACCCGTGGCGCAACCACACCAACGCGTGGCGCCCCGCGCACATCCACTTCTCCCTGTTCGGCGACGCGTTCACGCAGCGGCTCGTGACGCAGATGTACTTCCCGAACGACCCGCTGTTCCGCTACGACCCGATCCTGCGCTCGGTGACGGACGAGTCAGCCCGCAACCGTCTGGTCGCGGCGTACAACCACGACCTGTCGCAGCCCGAGTTCTCCCTCGGCTACGAGTGGGACATCGTCCTCGACGGTCCCTCCGCCACCTGGATCGAGGAAGGCCGATGACCTCCGTGCCCGAGAAGCTGCTCCCCACGCCGTCGCACACCGTCGGCCCGTTCTACGGCTACGCCCTGCCCTTCCCCGAGGGCGAGCAGGTCGCGCCGAAGGGGCATCCCGACACGATCGCCCTGCACGGCCATGTGCTCGACGGCCAGGGCGCCCCGGTGCCGGACGCCATCCTCGAGTTCTGGCAGGCGGGCCCCGACGGCTCGCTCGCCGGGGCGCCGGGCTCGCTGCGCCGTGACACCACGACCGGCGGGCATCTCGGCCGCAACGGCACGGACTTCACCGGGTTCGGCCGGGTCGCCACGGACGCCGACGGGCACTACGCGCTGTTCACGCTGCCGCCGGGCAACGCGGGACTGCCGTACGTCAGCGTGTGCGTGTTCGCGCGCGGGCTGCTGCACCACCTGTTCACCCGCGCCTACCTCGCCGACGGCGCGGACCCGCTGCTCGACGCCCTGCCGGCGGAGCGGCGCGCGACGCTGCTCGCGCAGCCGCAGGAAGGCGCGCACCGCACGTACCGTTTCGACATCCGCCTTCAGGGCGAAGGCGAAACGGTCTTCCTGGAGTTCCAGTGACACACGTCGATCCTGACGCCGATCCCGACGCCGGGCTGCTCTCCCCCGGCCGGGCGGGCTCCCCCGCCGAGTCGGCCACCTCGGACGCGGCGGTGCTGCGCGGCCTGCTCGACGCGGAGGCCGGACTCACCCGGGCGCAGGCCGCCCTGGGCCTGGCGCCCGCGGCCGCGGCGGACGAGGTGACACGGGCCGCCGCGGACGAGGGGCGCTTCGACGCCCGTGACCTCGCGCTGCGCGCCCGCTCCGGGGGCAACCCGGTGATCCCGCTGGTCGCCGACCTGACGGCCGCGGTGGCCGGGAAGCACGCGCCGTACGTCCACCGGGGCGCCACCAGCCAGGACATCCTGGACACGGCGCTCATGCTGGTCGCGGCCCGGACGCTGGACGGGCTGCTCGGCGACCTGGCGCGCACGGAGAGTGCGCTCGGGAGGCTCGCCACCGCGCACCGGGACACCGTCATGCCGGGCCGTACGCTCACGCAGCACGCCGTGCCGACGACGTTCGGCCTGAAGGCGGCGGGCTGGCGTTCCCTCGTCCTCGACGCACGCGACCGGCTGCGCACCGTACGGACCTCACTGCCCGTCCAACTGGGCGGCGCGGCGGGCACGTTGGCGGCATTCGGCGTGTTCGGCGCCACGCACGCCGGGGAGCTGACCGAGGCGTACGCGGCCGAACTCGGCCTGGTGGCACCCGTGTTGCCCTGGCACACCCTGCGCACCCCGGTCGCCGACCTCGCGGGCGCGCTCGCGTTCACGGCCGGCGCACTCGGCAAGCCGGCGGCCGACGTCCTCACGCTGTCCCGCACCGAGATCGGCGAGCTGGGCGAGGGCGCGGGCGGCGGCTCCTCCGCGATGCCGCACAAGGCGAACCCCGTCAGGGCCACGCTCGTCGCCGCGGCCGCCCGTCGCGCACCCGCGCTCGCCGCGACGCTGTACGCGTCGATGGCGGCCGAGGACGAGCGTCCGGCCGGCGCCTGGCACGCGGAGTGGGAGCCGCTGCGCGACCTCCTGCGGCTCGTGGGCGGCGCGGCACGCGACGCGGCCGAGCTCGCCGAAGGGCTCCAGGTCCACGCGGACGTGATGCGTGAACACCTCTTCGCCACCCATGGATTGATCGTCTCGGAGCGCCTCGCCGCCGAGCTCGCGCCCCTGCTCGGGCGTGCCCGCGCGAAGTCCCTGCTCACCGACGCGGCGCGGCGCACCCGCACCGAGGGCAGGACACTGGCCGGGATCCTGGCCGACGAACCCGACCTCAAGGGCGTCGACCTGGCCGACCTCACCGACCCCGTCCGTTACACCGGCTCCGCCGGAGCCCTCACCGACCGCGCTCTGGAGCGACGTTGAGCAATACATCCCCCGACCACGGCACGCTCCTTCACCACCGCGCCGAAGGTCCCGCCACCGCTCCCCCGCTCCTCCTGGGCCCCTCGCTCGGCACGTCCACCGCGCTGTGGGACGCGGTCGCGCCCGAACTGTCCGTCACCCACCGGGTGGTGCGCTGGGACCTTCCGGGGCACGGCAGGTCCCCGGCCGCGCTGATCGGCCCCGGCGCGACCGTCGCCGACCTGGCCGGCCTCGTTCTGGACCTCGCCGACTCCCTCGGCATCGAGCGCTTCGCGTACGCGGGGGTGTCGCTCGGCGGCGCGGTGGGCCTGCACCTCGCGGTCCACCACCCGGAGCGGGTGACGAGCCTCGCGGTGATCTGCTCGTCGGCGCACTTCGGCGGCTCGAAGCCCTGGGAGGAGCGGGCCGCGCTGGTACGCCGCGAGGGGCTCGGCCCGGTCGCCGAGACCGCCGACCGGCGCTGGTTCACCCCCGGGTTCACCGTGCCGGCCCTGGTCGAGGACCACCGCACCGCCGACCCCGCGGCGTACGCGGCCTGTTGCGACGCGCTCGCCGCGTTCGACATCCGCGAGGACCTCTCCTCGATCACGGCTCCCACGCTGCTGATCGCGGGCCGCGAGGACCCGGCGACGCCGCCCGCGCATCTGCGCGAGATCGCCGACGCGGTGGCAGGTTCGTCACTCGTCGAGATCGCGGGCGCCTCGCACCTCGCCCCCGCCCAGTGCCCCGAACCCGTGATCACGGCGCTGCGCGCCCAGCTCGGCGGAGGCGCCAAACGCGGGATGGAGGTGCGCAGGCAGGTGCTCGGCGACGCCCATGTCGACCGCGCCCAGGCGCGGCAGAGCCCCTTCACGGCCCGCTTCCAGGACTTCATCTCGCGCTACGCGTGGGGCGAGATCTGGACCGACCCGACGCTGGCACGCCGCGAACGCTCCATGATCACGATGACCGCGCTGGTGGCCCACGGCCACTACGACGAGCTGGCCATGCACGTACGCGCCGCGCTGCGCAACGGCCTGACACCCGAGGAGATCGGCGCCGTACTGCTGCAGACCGCGGTGTACTGCGGTGTCCCCGCGGCCAATTCGGCGTTCGCGGTGGCCCAGCGGGTCCTCGCCGAGGAGAGCGGAGAGGACCCGGCCGAGGGCTGAACCCCGCGCACGCCGACGGTCAGCGCAGGCCGCGCCCCGTGTCGAGTACCTCGCGGGCGCGGGCGGCCAGGCCGTCGGCGCCGCACGACCTGGCCAGGGTGAGGCCGCGGGTGAGTTCCGCGACCGAGCGGGCCGCGATGCCGTACTCGACGCGGGCCGCCGCGTGTTCGTACGCGCAGGGTGACGCTTCGAGGTAGGTGACCGACTTGGCGTACAGGGTCAGGGAGCGCTGGCCGGTCTCCAGGGCCGCCTCGCAGCGCAGCGCCTCCCCGATCGCCGTGTCCGTACCGAAGCGCTCGGCCTGGAGCCGGGCGTCGGCGGCGAGTTCCCTGGCGCGCTCGGGGTCCTCGGTGGCGAGCGCGCGGGCCAGGTCACAGGCCCAGGGCGCCATGATCGTGTTGTGTCCGCCGCGGGCGGTGGCCGCCTTGGCCGCCGCCTCCAGCTCGCTGACGCCCTCCTCCGTGCGGCCCGCGGCGATCAGCAGGCGGCCTCGGACGGAGTGCGCGTCGGGCAGGACGATCGTGGAGGGGTAGGGCGGGCCGAAGGAGTAGCGGTCCGCGATCTCCATGGCCTCGCCGATCCGGCCGCGGGCCACGAGCGTGTCGATGAGCATGCACGCGGCGTCCCAGTGCATGGGCAGGCCACGGCCGACGCGGTCGGCCAGGCGCAGGCTCTCGCGCAGGACGGCCTCGGCGTCGGTGAGACGGCCGCGCCTGCGGTGCACGTAACCGACGAAGGCGTGCGCGAGCGCCGAATGGCCCCCGCTCCAGCCGGCGGTCTCGTAGGCGCGTACGGCCTCGGTGAACAGGCTCTCCGCGCGGTCGAGCCGGTCGGAGAAGAGATACGCGCTGCCGAGCATGGCGAGAAGTTCGAAGCCCCACTCGGGGTCGGTCCAGCCGAGACCCGGCGCCAGGCGCTCGTTGACGAGGGAGCGGTCGCAGAGTTCGACCACCACCTCGGCGTTCTCGCCGCGCGTCATCGCGTCGAAGGCGCGCAGGACGAGCAGGACCCGCTCGGGGTTGTCCCGGCCGGTCAGGGAGCCCGCGAGGGCGGCGAGGCTGCGGGAGCGACCCGGGGAGTCCTCCTCGCCGGCGTGGATGCCCTCCCACATGTACCGCGTGGCCTGGAGGCGGAGGCGGGCCGGGCCCGGGTCGAGCCGCGCGGCCTCGGCGTCGATCTCGCGCAGCGCCTCTTCCAGCTGGTTGTTGTGGACGAGGGCCTGGGACAACCGGCACACGGCGTCCACGCGCGCGTCCCCGCCGAGCCCCGGGTCGGTGTCGAGGGCCTGGCGCAGGTAGCCGATGGTGACGGCGGGCGAGGTGAGGAGGGTGGCGCAGCCCAGCTCGTAGAGGACTTCGGACCGTACGTCGGGCAGCGGGGGCTCCTGGAGCGCGCGCTCCAGACAGCGGCGGGCGGCCTCCGGGGCGCCGACCGCGAGGTGTTCACCGGCCGCCGTGCGCAACTGCTCGACGAGTTCGGGGTCGTCGTCCGGGTGGACCTGGAGCAGATGCCGGGAGGCTGCCGCGGCGCCGTGGCCCGAGGCCGTGACGGCCCAGGCGGCCTGCCCGTGCATGGCGGTGCGGGTGGCCGCCGGGATGGAGCGGTACACGGCGCTGGCGATCAGCGGGTGCACGAACTCCAGTCCCGCGGCGCCGTCTTCGTACGTCGCGTCGGTGAGGATGCGGGCCCCGCGCAGCCGCTCGGCGCAGCGGCCCGCCTCGCCGGGTGTCATCCCGGCGAGGCGCGCAGCGAGTTCGGGGGCGATCCGGGTGCCGAGGATGGCGGCGGCCCAGGCCAGGCGCGTCGCGTCGGTGCCGAGGCCTTCGAGGCGGTCGACCAGGCCGCGGCCGCGCGCCGACTTGTTCAGGGCGCGCAGCTCGCCGGCCGAGCCTTCCGCGGGTTCGAGATCGCTGTCCTGGACCTTGGCGAGGAGCTCCACGGTCTCGTACGGGTTGCCGCCGGTGACGGCCCACACCTCGCGGCAGAAGGGGGCGTCGGCGTGCTCGCCGAGGGTGGCGCGGGTGAGTCCGGCGGTGGCGTCGGGGGTGAGCGCGGACAGGGTGGTCCGGGGCCGGGCGGCGGCGCCGACGGCTTCGAGGTGGCCGGTGGAGACGGCGGTGGCCTCGCCGTCGCGGTGGGCGACCACGACGAGGACGGGCAGGTCGTCGAGGCGTTCGGCGAACGCGGCGAGCCAGTGGAGCGTCTCCTCGTCGGCCCACTGCGCGTCGTCGACGAGCAGGACGAGCGGCCAGTGCAGCCGGGCGAGCCGGGACACCGCCGCGACGAGTCCGTCGCGCACACCCTGCGGGTCGGCCTGGCGGCCGCCCGGTTCGGCTATGCCGAGCGCGGGGCCCGCGATCTCGTACCAGTCGCCGAAGTACTCGCGGGCCTCCTCCTGCGAGAGCGCGAGGAGGGCGGGCTGCAGCAACTGGCGTACGACGTTGAAGGGGACGGAGGTGACGGTCTCGCCGCCGCGGGCCGACCAGACCATGGCCCGTCCCGCCGCGATGCGGCGCACCTCTTCGAGGAGGGCGGTCTTGCCGATGCCCGCTTCGCCCCTGAACACGACGAGGCTGCCCGACGACGCCGCGTCCCCGCAGAGTTCGGCGAGCGCCCGCTCGACGACCGCGATCTCCTTGTCCCGCTCCCACAGGGCGGCCGAGGCGGCTCCGTCAGGCCGACTCTGCGTCATCCCGCACTCTCCCGAAGTCGCTCAATCGACGTACAGATGTTGAGAGTAGCCGCAGCCGGGGGGTTGTGGGTGGGGGTCCGCGCAGGTCTTCGCCATAAGTGGGAAGGGGCCCTTCCGGAACGGGACCCGCCCCCTCTCATGCCCCTTTCACGCACGCCTCATACTGTGGCGCCCATGACCCAGGTGACTCCCCCCGGCTGGTACCCCGATCCCGGCCAGAAGCCCGAAGGCCCCCGCACCGAACGCTGGTGGGACGGCAGTGTGTGGACGGAGCAGACCCGTGCCGCCGAGACCGGCGCCGCGCCCGGCCCGCCCGCGTACGCGCCGGCGGCTCCCGGCGCGCATCCGCAGGCGTACGGCTATCCGCAGACCTCGCAGCCGCCGGGGCAGTTCGGCCACCCCGGATACCCGGGCTACCCCGCGTACCCGGAGCCGAAGCCGAGGCGCGGCCTCAAGATAGCCATCGCCGCCGGTGTCGCCGTGGTGGTGCTCGGCGGCATCGTCGGCGGGGTGTACGCGCTGACCTCCGGTGACGGCGACGGGAAGAGCGACCGGGCCGACTCGTCGTCAAGTCCCTCCGCTGATCCGGGACTTCCCCAGGCGCCGGGTGACGGTCCTGGCGGGAGCGGGGGAAGCGGTGGCACCGGCGGTGCCGGCGGGGAGAGCGGCGCTCCGCAGGCGCCGGGTTCGGGCGGCGGTTTCGCCGCCGACCTCGTCAACGGGGTGTCGGTGCCCGTGCTCGACGGCTGGACCGGCGGCACGACGAAGGGCGGCAACGCGGGGGTGACGACCGGCCCGTACGCCTGCCCCGGCGACACGAAGCAGCAGTGTGTGCGCGGCGGCGCGTTCTCGGCGTCGGCCGAGGCGCTGAAGCTCAAGGCGACGGGCGCAAAGGCCGCGGCCGAGGAGGACATCTCCAAGAACGCGCAGGAGTCGTACGGCGGCGCGATCTACGGAAAGATCACCTCGCACAAGGAGCTGGCCTCCGAGGCCGTCACCGTGGCCGGCCAGAAGGGCTACCTGGTGCGCTGGCAGGTCGTCACGGCCAAGGGCGACGACGGCTACGTCGAGTCGCTGGTCTTCCCCGCGCCCGCCGACCCCAAGTCGCTCGTCGTCGTCCGCTTCGGCATCGACGTGAACGACAAGGCGCCGGACGTGACGTCGATGGACAAGATCACCAAGGGCATCAAGAAGTCCGCGATCGCCGAGGGCGGCGGCAACGGGCAGAACGTGTAGGACCCCGTAGGAGGACGTGCGGAACCCCGTGAACCACTCGGGGGCGTCATCGGGGAGAAAGCCCAGGGGCCGGGCAGGTCCCCCTCCGCTCAAGGAGGGACCAGCCCGGCCCGGGGGTGCGCGCCGCGCCCGTCCCCACGGTGCGGCGCGGGCAGACCGCCGTCAGGTCATCCCGACAGACGGCGGTCTCCCGTTCAGGTGGCTTCGCCCAGGCCGAGTGCGGGCAGCACCACGGCGTCGACGAAGCGGGTGAGGTAGTCCGCGTCCGCGTACCGGCCCTCGAGGACCGGGCGGATGCGCTGCACCCCGAGCAGCTGGGCGGCCAGGAACTCAAGGGCCGGATGGTCCGCGGCGATCTCGCCGCGCGCCACGGCCCGGTCGATCATCTCCCCGAGCGCGGCCAGCTCCGGCTCGACCAGGGCCTCGCGCAGCGCCCCCTGGAGTTCCTCGTCGCTGAGGACCGCGTGGCCCAGGGCCTGGACGAGCTGGGTGTCACGTCCCGCCTGCTGCGCCGCCGCGCGGGCGGCCGAGCGCAGGTCACCGGCGAGCGTACCCGTGTCGACACTGGCGAACTTCACGCAGCGCCCCGCCCGCAGCGCGGCGGCCACGAGCTGCGGCTTCGTCTTCCACTGCCGGTAGAGCGTGGACTTGCTGCAGCACGCCTGGGCCGCGACGCCCTCCATGGTGAGCGCCTCGTAGCCGTTCTCACGGAGCTGGTCGAGGACCGCGTCGTAGAACTCCCGCTCGCGCTCTGGAGTGATCTTGGAGCGGCGCGAAGTGGTCACTGATGTGCCTGCCTGCTCCTGGGACGTCATGGCTCTTCTCCTCGCGATCTTCGCTATCGATACGCCAGTGTACCGGTACGCCAGCGTTTCGGTACACTGGCGTATCGATGAGCGCGGTTCACGCCGTGCTCACCTCCGCATCACCGCACCACCCAGTCGTCATGAAAAGGGGCCGGGGGATGAATTCCCTTACCGAGCCTGCCGAACCGGAGCCGGACACAGCCGGCCGCGAGACGGACGCCGTCGGCCACCAGGCCGGCGCCGTCGCCCGCCCGCCCCTGGTCCGGGAGCTCCTGCTGGTCGTCGGACTGTTCCTCGTCTACAAGTTCGGCAGGCAACTGGCCAATGGCCACACCGGCGAGGCGTTCCACAACGCGCACCGCGTGTGGGACCTCGAACGCGCCGCCCACCTGCCGGGCGAGGGCGCTGTGCAGCATGTGCTGCTGCACAGCGAGGACCTCGTGCACATCGCGAACACCTACTACGCGACGGTGCACTTCCCGGCGACGGCCGCCTTTCTGATCTGGCTGTATCTGCGCAGGCCCCGGCACTACATATGGACGCGCCGGATACTCGCCGCCCTCACCACCGCGGCCCTTGTGCTGCATCTCACCTTCCCGCTGGCACCGCCCCGGATGCTGGCCGCGGCGCACCTCGTGGACACCGGGCAGGTGTACGGGCCGACCGTCTACGGCGCGACGCCGCAGACCGACTCGATGGCGAACCAGTTCGCCGCGATGCCGTCCCTGCACTTCGGCTGGGCCCTGATGGTCGCCGTCGGCCTCATCGCCGCGACCCGCTCCCGGCTGCGCTGGCTGTGGCTGCTGCACCCGGCGCTCACCCTGTTCGTCGTCGTCGGCACGGCGAACCACTACTGGCTGGACACGATCGTGGCGACGGCCCTCCTGGGCATCGCGCTCGCGGTGATCCGGCTGCCCGGCACCACACCGGCCGCGAAGCCCGGACAGTCCGTCGGCCGGCGCCTGCTGCCCGCCCCGCGTTCCGCCCCCTCGCTCATGGCGACGGCGGAGACCATGGGCGAGGCGCTGCCCGCCCCGTGGACCCCGGCGCACCAGCGCGGCGGATCCCTCTCCGCGTCCGAAGTGCTCGCACGCATCCCGGTGTCGGTGACCGCGGGCTCGGCGTCCGCCGTCGACGCGCCGGCCCCGTCGGGAGCGACGGGTCCGGGTCGCTCGGCCCTCACGGCGACGGGAGCACTCCGGTGAACGCCACCCTCCTCGCCGTCGCGCTCTCCCTCGTCTCGGCGGTCGCCTACGCGGCCGCCGCCGTCGCCCAGGAACGCCTCGCGTCACGCACCGCGGGGACCGACGCCGGCGTCCTGCGCCTGCTCGGCACCGGCGCCTGGTGGGGGTCGGTCCTGCTCAACGCGTCCGCCGCGCTGCTGCATGTGGCGGCGCTCAAGTACGGCCCCCTCACCCTCGTACAGCCGCTGGGCGCGCTGACGCTCGTCGCGGCGGTGCCGCTCGGGGCGCGCATGGCCGGGCGGCGCGTCCTGTCCGTCGAGTGGCGCGGCACCGCGCTCACGCTCGCCGGGCTCGGCGCGCTCCTGCTCACGGCCTCGGGCCCGGCCCCCGACGACACGCTCAGCCTCGGCGAGGCGCTGACCGTCGCCGGTACGACGGCAGCGCTGATCGGACTCCTGTCGCGTCGCGGCGCGAAGCCGGGACTGCGGCACGCGACGGCTTCCGGTCTCGCCTCGGGCATCGCCTCGGCGCTCGCCCAGACCGTGACCGTCGCGGTCACCGACCGGACGGGGCCACTGCTCAGCGTCAAGGTGATCGTCATGGCGCTCCTGATCGCGGCGTTCGCCGCGGGTGGCCTGCTCCTGTCCCAGATCGCCTACCGCGGTGGCCTCGGCGCACCGCTCGCGATGGTCACCCTCTCCAACCCGGTGGCCGCGGCGATCATCGGCGTCACGCTGCTCGGCGAGCGGCTCCAGGGCGGGATCACGGGGATCCTGCTCGCGGCGGCGGGCGCGACGCTCGCGGGCCGGGGGGTCCTGCTCCTCACGCGTACGTCGCCGAAGACGCCGGAGTCCCGACCGGAACCGTCGCTCATCGCGGCGGAACACCGGCCCGAGCTGCCGTCCCGGGTGGCGGGGACGGGGCCGATCGCGACTCTGCCGGACCTTCAGGGTCTTCCCCCGATGCCCGTGCTGCCCGGCACGGTGGTCGTCCTGCCGTCGATCCCGACGCAGCCGGAGCAGACGCCGGGCGCGCTCCAGGCATCCTGAGCGCGAACCCCTCTACGGGTTCCGCATGACCACTTCCGGCTTACGGGTTCCGGCTTACGGGTTCCGCGTCACGGCTTGCCGGGCGCGGGACGCGTCCTCATCCCGTCGAGCGTGATCCCGAAGACCCGGTCGCGCTGCTCGGTGTCCACGTAGGCAGCGCCGGTGACGCCCGAGACCAGTCGGAGCAGGTCGTCGAACGACATGTCCGAGCGGACCTCCCCGGCGGCCTGCGCGCGCAGCAGCAGCGGTTCGCCGGCGTCGAGCATGGCGCGGCGGCAGGCGACGAAGATGTCGGACTCCCCGCTGAGCGCGTCCCGGATGGCGCGCTTCGTGACGGTGTAGTCCACGAAGCGGCGCAGCCAGGTGGCGAGCCCGTCCCACGGCGGGGCGTCCGCGAGTTCGTCGGCGAGCCGGCACAGGGCGTCGACCTCTCCCGCGTAGACCGTCTCGAAGAGGTGCCTGCGCGTGGGGAAGTTGCGGTACAGGGTGCCGATGCCGACGCCGGCCTGGCGGGCGATGTCCTCGAGCGACGCCTCCGCGCCCTTCTCGGCGAACGCGTCGCGGGCCGCGGCCAGGAGCGCGTCGAAGTTGCGGCGCGCGTCCGCGCGGCGCGGGCGCTGTGCCGCGACGATCCCGCCGACGAGTTCCCTGTCCGTCATGCGTGCCACTCCCGGGGTGAGGCAGCGCGAGCTGCCGAGGTTGTACCGGAGGCTTCCCTCCGCTATCGTTATCCAAGTCGAGGGGTGCCTCCACTTTAACAGTCGACGCACCCCGCGCCCCGCCGCACAGCGCTGCGGGCAGACCGGCCGGAACGGCCGGATCCCACATCCTCCCAGCTCGTGCGCACCCGCGGACCGCGGCCCTTGCCGCAGGTCACGCAGGTGTGCCCGGCCACCTTCCGTTCAGAGAGACACCGCCTTGAACCGGAATCGCACGCCCTCTCGTCGTACGACCAGGAACCCTCTGCCCGGGAATCCGACATCCGGGATCTCCATGGCGCCGAGCCCGGCGCCCAGAAGCTCCAACCGCCTCACCTTCGCGGTCCTCGCGACCGGTGCGGGCGTCTTCTCGATGATGCAGTCGCTGGTGGCCCCGGCGCTGCCCACCGTCCAGCACGCACTGCACACCAGCCAGGCCACCTCGACCTGGGTGATGACCGCCTATCTGCTGTCCGCCTCGATCTTCACACCGATACTCGGCCGGGTCGGCGACCTCGTCGGCAAGAAGCGCACCATGGTCGTCGCGCTCGTCGCGCTGACCGTGGGCTGTCTGCTGGCGGCCCTCGCCCCGAGCATCACCGTGCTCATCGTCGCCCGTGTCGTCCAGGGCATCGGCGGCGCGCTCTTCCCACTGTCGTTCGGCATCATCCGCGACGAGTTCCCCGGCCACCGGGTCAGCCCCAGCATCAGCAACCTGTCCGCCGTCATCGCGGCGGGCGGCGGTGTGGGCATGGTCGCGGCCGGGCCGATCGTGGGCGCGCTCGACTATCGCTGGCTGTTCTGGCTGCCCGCGGCCGTCGTCGCGGTCACGGCGCTGATCGCGCACCGCTACGTGCCCGAGTCGCCGACCCGCGGCACGGGACGCGTGAACTGGCTCGGCTCCGTGCTGCTCTCCGGCTGGCTCGTCGCCCTGCTGCTGCCCATCAGCCAGGCCACGTCCTGGGGCTGGGCGTCGATCAAGGTCGCCGGTCTGCTGGCCGCCGCCGTGGTCCTGTTCGTCGCGTGGGTGCTGTCCGAGGCCCGCTCCGCGAGCCCGCTGATCGACCTGCGCGTCATGCGGCTGCCCGCCGTGTGGACCACGAACACGGCCGCGCTGCTCTTCGGCGCGGGGATGTACGCGGTGTGGTCGTTCCTGCCCGGCTTCGCCCAGACACCCTCGTCCGCCGGATACGGCTTCGGGGCGAGCGTGACGGGTGCGGGGCTGCTGATGCTGCCGATGCTCGTGGCCATGTTCCTCGCCGGAGTGCTCAGCGGCAGGATCGAACCCGTCGTAGGCGCGAAGTCGCTGCTCACCACCGGCGCCACGCTCGGCGCGGTCTCCTGCGCGATGCTCGCCGCCTGGCACACCGAACAGTGGCAGGTCGCTCTCGCGGCAGGCGTGTTCGGGCTCGGCATCGGGCTCGCGTTCGCGTCCATGGCGAACCTGATCGTGCAGAACGTCCCGGCCGCGCAGACCGGCGCGGCCACCGGCATGAACGCCAACATCCGCACCATCGGCGGCTCGATCGGCGCCGCCGTGATGAGCAGCCTGGTCACGGGGCACCTCCAGGCGTCGGGACTCCCCTACGCCTCCGGGTACACCCACGGCTTCACGCTGCTCGCGGCGCTGTGCCTCGCCGCCGCGCTCGCGGCGCTGCTGGTCCCGGCCACACGCCGCGCCCGCGGACCGCGTGTCCCGGCCGCGCACGGGACGACGGCCGGGGCGGACGAGCAGGTGAACCTGGAGCAGCCGATGCCGCGGTGAACCGGCGCTCCCAGGGGGCGCCGGCCCGGTCAGCCGAAGCCGCGCGCGTCCTGCTTGAGGGCGGTGTCCACGGTGAGGGCGGTCGCCACGACGAGGCTCAGGAGGGGCTCGGGCAGCTGGTAGTGGATCTGGAGGACGTAGTTGTCCGCGGTCGTGAACATCGTCTTGGCGAGTCCCTCCCACGTCTTCGTGATGCGGGCGACCTCGTTGTCGGCGTGGTCGACGATCGAGAAGTTCCAGGCCCGCCAGTTCTCGGCCTTGATGGCGCCGATCTGCTGGCCGTTCACGTTGATCCCGAAGTTGATCTTGCCGATCATGTTCTGCTGGACGATCTCACCGACCGGCGAGCCGTCCGGACGCTCCACCACGACACGCGACTTCATGAACTTCGCGGGCCGCGTCATGACGAGCTGCGGCTGCCCGTACGCGTCGCGGATCTCCAGCTTGTGGGTCATGAACTGGTCGAGGCTGGAGACGAAGCGCGCGACCTTCTTGAGCGTGCTCTGGCCGACCTGGACGACGGAGCCGATCTGGCCGCCGTTCTGATCCATGACGGTGTACTCGTTCGTCAGCTCGATCAGCTTGGCCTTCTGGTTCACCACCAGGACCGGCTCGGTGAAGAGGCTGCCGCCGCCCTGCGCGGTGGGCGCGACACCGGCCTGGTGCTGCACCTGGCGCTGCACCTTGGCGGGGTCGACGTAACTCTGTTGCTGCTGCGGGGCCTGCTGCCCGTACGGACCGGCGGCCTGCTGGGGCTGCTGGTACTGCCCGGGCTGCTGGTGCTGCACAGACTGCTGCGGCTGCTGCTGAGGGGCGAACTGGCCCTGGGCCGACTGCTGCACGGGCTGCTGCTGAGGCTGCTGCGCCTGGTGCGGGACCTGCTGGCCGGCGGGCTGCTGCACAGGACTGGTGTGCTCGGTCCACTGCGCGCCGTCCCACCACCGCAGGGTCTGGGGCGCGCCCTGGGGGTCCGGGTACCAGCCTGCAGGGGTGTTCGATTGCGTCGTCACCCGGGCACACTATCGCGCCATCCTGTGGCGGTATCCAGTCCGGACAGATGTGACGTACGCCGCCGCCCGAACCGGTACGGAACGGGCGGCGGCGCGAATTTCGAGCGCCTACGGGATCGAAGCGCCCCCGAAGGTCAGGCCGTCAGGATCCCGGGGTCGCTCACGCCGGCCTGCCCGTTCTCGACATGGCCCGCGAGGCGACGCAGATACGTGCTGTCGCTGTCGGCGGTCACCTTCAGGTCGTACCAGCGCTTGGTCGCGCGCAGGTCGACGGTCTGTGTGACGGTGGCACCGGCCCGCACGGTGTACGTCTGCGGCTGTCCGCCGTAGGCGTTGGTGACGGTGAGGCGGACATCGGCGCCGGTGGGGTTCGTCAGCGTGAGCGTCACGTTGCCCGAGCTCGCGTCGTGGCGGGCCGAGAGTCCCGGCTCGGCGACGGTGTTCGTGCCCTTGAAGGCGCGCAGGAATCCGTTCGGGCCGTGCACCGTGAGGTCGTACTTCCCGGCGGAGTAGGCGGAGTTCCAGGCGTCCGAGATCGACTTGCCGGCCTCGGTGGAGTAGGTCCAGGGGCCGTCGGTCCGGCTCTGCGACCTGACCTGGAAGGCCGCGCCCGCGGAGGGACCGCCGCTGAACGTGAGCTGGAACTTGCCGGTCGACGGCGTGGAGACCCCGTCGACGTACGGCGCGTACGGCAGCGGGCGCGCGGGCCGGGAGCCCGACTCCTGCTTGGGCAGCACGGGCGTGGCCGGCGGCTTCGGCACGTAGCTGGAGTGCCGGTCGTGGTCCGGCGGCACGTACCCGGCGGTGCTCGGCAGTTGCGCCGGGGCGGTGTTCGTGAGGGAGAAGTCGAACGCCGAGGAGAGGTCGCCGCAGATCGCGCGGCGCCACGGCGAGATGTTGGTCTCCTTGACGCCGAAGCGCTTCTCCATGAACCGCAGGATCGAGGTGTGGTCGAGCGTCTCGGAGCAGACGTAGCCGCCCGTGGACCACGGCGAGACGACGATCATGGGGACGCGCTGGCCGAGGCCGTAGGGGCCCGCCGCGTAGCTCGCGTTGCCCTTGAAGTAGTCGAGCGTGGTGTCGGCGGTGGACAGGCCCTGGTTCGCGGAGGCGGGGGCGTAGGGCGGCACGACGTGGTCGAAGTAGCCGTCGTTCTCGTCGTACGTGATGAACAGGGCCGTCCTGCTCCACACGTCCGGGTTGGACGTGAGCGCGTCGAGGACCTGCGAGATGTACCAGGCACCGTAGTTCGCCGGCCAGTTGGGGTGCTCGGAGAACGCCTCGGGCGCGGCGATCCAGGAGATCTTCGGGAGCTTCCCGGCCTTGACGTCGGCCTTCAGGACGTCGAAGTAGCCGTCGCCCGCCTTGGCGTTCGTGCCGGTGCGGGCCTTGTCGTAGAGGGGGTCGCCCGGCTTGGCGTTGCGGTAGTTGTTGAAGTAGAGGAGCGAGTTGTCGCCGTAGTTGCCGCGGTAGGCGTCGTCGATCCAGCCCCAGCTCCCGGCGGCGTCGAGGCCGTCACCGATGTCCTGGTAGACCTTCCAGGAGACTCCGGCCTTCTCCAGACGCTCGGCGTACGTGGTCCAGCCGTAACCGGCCTCCTGGTTGCCGAGGACGGGCCCGCCGCCGGTGCCGTCGTTGCCGACGTGGCCCGACAGCATGTAGTAGCGGTTGGGGTCGGTGGCCCCCATGAACGAGCAGTGGTAGTCGTCGCACACCGTGAACTTGTCGGCGAGCGCGTAGTGGAACGGGATGTCCTGGCGCGTCAGATACGCCATCGTGCCGGTGCCCTTGGCGGCGATCCAGTTGTCGTACTTGCCGTTGTCGAAGGCGCTGTGGCCGCCGGCCCAGTCGTGGTCGAGGCCCGCGATGAACTGCATGCCGAGGTCCGCCGCGTCGGGGTGGTAGGGCAGGACCTCCTTGCCGCCGCTCGCCTGGTTCCACACGGGCTTGCCGCTGGGGAGCGTCACCGGACGCGGGTCTCCGAAGCCGCGGACGCCCTTCATCGTGCCGAAGTAGTGGTCGAAGGACCGGTTCTCCTGCATCAGGACGACGATGTGCTCGATGTCCTGGACGGTGCCCTTGACGCGGGCGGCCGGGATGGCCGCGGCGCGGTCGATGCTGTTCGACAGGGCGGTGAAGCCCGCGGTCGCGCCCGCTATCTGCAGGAAGCGCCGCCGGTTGAGTTCAGGCATGGGTGTGGGGCCTCTTGGGTGTGTGGGGACGGAAGCGAACAGAGTGTTCCAAGAGGACCCGCCGAAGGGGAAGGGGTGATGACACTTGCATGAAAGTTCGCCGTATGCGTCAGAAACAATCACCGAGTCTCAAGGTGCCTCGCCCGACGGGGAGAACCAAGCGGCCCTCCCCGTGCGCGACTTCAGCCCCGCTCCCCCACCGCGAGCCGCAGCGTCACGATCTGGAACGGCCGCAGTGCCACCCGCACCGTGTCCCCGCCGTCCGCCGACTGCCGCACCTGGTCCGGCTGTTCGGCCAGCGGCCGCTCCAGGAGGTCGGTGACCTGGACGCCCGCTAGCGGGAACCCCGTGCGCAGCGTGCCCGCCGCCCGGCCTCCGAGCGACTCGTAGAGCCGCACGACGACATCGCCCGAGCCGTCGTCGGCGAGCTTCACCGCCTCCACCGTCAGACCGTCGCCGTCCACCGACACCACCGGTTCGGCCGCACCGCCCGAACCGGCCACGCGCAGCGGCAGGTTGAGCGCGTACCCCTCGGCGACGGCGTCGGCGATGCTCGCGCCGGGCAGCAGAGAGTAGGTGAAGCGGTGCGCGCCCTGGTCCGCCTCCGGGTCGGGGACGCGCGGGGCACGCACCAGGGAGAGACGGACCGTGGTGGTCGTGCCGCCGTCGTCGCGGGTCGTGCGCGAGACGTCGTGGCCGTACGTGGAGTCGTTGAGGACCGCGACACCGTAGCCGGGTTCACCGATGTGGACCCAGCGGTGGCCGTACACCTCGAAGCGGGCCGCCTCCCAGCTGGTGTTGGTGTGCGTGGGGCGCTTGACGTGGCCGAACTGGATCTCGGCGCTGGAGTGGTCGGCGCGGACGTCGACGGGGAACGCGGCCTTGAGGATCTTCTCGGTCTCGTGCCAGTCGATCTCGGTCTCGACGTCGACGCGCTTGCTGCCCGCGTGCAAGGTCACGGTCTGCGTGATGCGGGAGCCCTTGCCGAAGGCGCGCTCCACCCGGACGGCGGCGCGCAGCGGCCCCTCCTCACTCACCGTCACGGACTCGGCGTCGAGAAGGTCCCGGTAGTGGTTCTTGTAGTGCTTGTCGATGTCCCAGGCGTCCCAGTAGTTGGGCAGATCACTGTGGAGGCGGAGCAGGTTGCCGGGACCGGCGAGGACCTCGCGTTCCGCGGTCAGGTCGTACACGGAGGCCAGCGTCCCGTCGGGGCCGACGACGACGCGCACGAGTCCGTTGTCGAGGGTGCGGCCGTCCGTGACGGTGACGGGGTGTTCGGGGGCGGCGTCGGCCAGGGGCGCCGACCCGCCTGCGGGCACATGGGTGCGGACCGGCTCACCGGCCGGGGTGCGGACCACTTCGGTACGGGCGTACGGGCTGGTGTTGAAGACGTGCGGCACGCCCTCCCCTGAAGCGCCCAGCGCGGCCACCGCTTCCGCCGTGATCGCTTCGAGTTCGCCCGCCACGCGCGCGTACTCCGCCTCGGCCTCCCGGTGCACCCAGGCGATGGACGACCCGGGCAGGATGTCGTGGAACTGGTGCAGGAGCACCGTCTTCCACAGCCGGTCGAGCTTCTCGTACGGGTACGCGTACCCCGGCGCGCGCAGAGCCGCGGCCGTGGCCCACAACTCGGCCTCGCGCAGGCGGTGTTCACTGCGGCGGTTGCCCTGCTTGGTGCGGGCCTGCGACGTGTACGTCGCGCGGTGCAGCTCCAGATAGAGCTCCCCCGACCACACCTGGTCCGTGGGGATCTCCTTGCTCGCCTGCGCGAAGAAGGTGTCCGGGTGCTCGACCACGACCTTCGCGGAACCCTCCAGGTCCGCGAGCCGGCGGGCGCGCTCCAGCATCTCGCGGGTGGGGCCGCCCCCGCCGTCGCCGTGTCCGAAGGGGGCGAGCGAGCGGGTGCCGCGTCCCTTGTCCTGGAAGTTGCGGACGGCGTGCGCCATCTCACGGCCCGAGAACTCGACGTTGTAGGTGTCGACCGGCGGGAAGTGGGTGAAGATCCGCGTACCGTCGATGCCCTCCCACCAGAAGGAGTGGTGGGGCAGCTTGTTGGTCTGGTTCCAGGACAGCTTCTGCGTGAGGAACCACTCGTTTCCGGCGAGCCTGGCGAGCTGCGGGTACGCGGCGTTGTAGCCGAACGAGTCGGGCAGCCACACACCTTTGGTCTCGACGCCGAAGTGCTCGATGAAGAAGCGCTTGCCGTGGACGAGCTGGCGGGCGATGGCCTCGCCCCCGGGCAGGTTGCCGTCGGACTCGACCCACATCCCGCCGACGGGCGCCCACTGGCCCTTGGCGACGGCCTCCTTGATGCGGTCCCACACGTGCGGGTAGTTGTCCTTGACCCAGGCGTACTGCTGGGCCTGCGAGCAGGCGAAGACGAACTCGTCGTACTCCTCGGCGAGCGCCGTCACGTTCGAGAAGGTGCGGGACGTCTTGCGCTTGGTCTCACGGATCGGCCACAGCCAGGCCGAGTCGATGTGCGCGTGGCCGACGGAGGACAGGGTGTGGGCGCCGGCGTGCGCGGGCTTCGCGAGGGCGGGGGCGAGGACGGCCCGGGCGGCGGCGGCCGTGCCGGAGACGTCGTCGAGGTCGAGGGTGTCGAGCGCCGCTTCGAGGGTGTGCGCGATCTCGTGGCGGCGTGGCTCGTGTTCGCTCAGTTCCAGCATCAGCTCGCGCAGGACCTGGAGGTCGAGCGACAGGTGGAAGACGTCCTCGTCGAGGATCGCGAGGTCGGCGCTCCTGAAGGTGTAGAGCGGCTCGTCGCCCGCCGTGCGCGGGTCGCCGAGCGGGGTCGGGTAGGCGAAGCGGTCGGCGAGGATGTCCGGGTTGGAGGCGGCCTCGATGAGGTACTCGACCTCTTCGCCGCCCTGGGCGGGGCGGGCCACGGGCACGTACTGGTTCTGCGGGTTGACGGCCTTGAGGGGGCGGCCGTCGGGGAGGTGGACGAGGGCCTCCGCCTGGTTGCCGGGCCATTCGTTGACGAAGCCGAGGTCGAAGACGGCTTCGACGCGGTGGCCCGCCCACTCGGCGGGGACGGTGCCGTGCGCCGTGAACCACGTGGTGCCCCAGGGCGGCCCCCACGGGGTGCCGACGCCGAACGGCTTGTACGCGGCCGCTTTCGCCTCGGCGAAGGGGACGGGCTCGCCGGGCGCCTGCCATGCCTGGAGGGCGAGCGGGACCCTGGCACCGTGGACGGCGGGCTTGACGCGCTGGTCGTGGACGCGGGCGACGCGCTGCTCGATGCGGCGGAGTTCGTCGTGCATACCTGCTCCTCTACTAGGGGGTCCGGCGGATCACGGCGGGGGCGCGACGCCTGACACGGCACCTCGCCGCGACCTACCCGACCCCGGCCCGCCGGACACCCCCTAGCGGGTCAGGTAGGCGAGGCCGGGGTGGGCCGCCGTGTATCCCTCCAGGAGGCGGCGGGCCACGGTCACGGAGTCGACGAGGGGATGCAGGGCGAACGCCTTGACGGCGGCGGCGCGCGAGCCGCCTTCGGCCGCTTCGAGCACCTCGCGCTCGACGGCCTTGACGCAGGAGACGAGACCCGTGGCATGGCCCGGCAGCGGCGCCACGCTCACGGGGTGCGCTCCGTTGGCGTCGACGAGGCAGGGGATCTCGACCACGGCGTCGTCGTCGAGGGACGGCAGGGCGCCGCGCCCGCGCACGTTGAGGATCAGCGTCGCGCGCTCGTCGCGGGCGATGGCGCGCATCAGGGCGAGCGCCACCTTCTCGTAGCCGCCCGACTCCTCCAGGTCGGCGGCGTCCCGCTCGCCCGCGCCGGACGCCTCACGGTTGTGCGCCATGTACGTGGCCTCGCGCTCTGCCCGGGTGCGGTCCCAACTGGCGTACGACGGGTCGGAGTAGAAGGCGGCCTGCTGGTCGAGCAGGAACGCGCCGCGAGTGCGTTCGGCCTCCTGGTAGGCGTGCACCGTCTCGCGGTTGAAGTAGTAGTAGTGCAGGTACTCGTTGGGGATCGCGCCGAGGGAGCGGAGCCAGTCCGTGCCGAAGAGGCGGCCCTCCTCGAAGGAGCCGAGCAGCTTCTCGTCGGCGAGCAGCCGGGGCAGCTCGTCGCGGCCGTTCACCCTGAGTCCGCGCAGCCAGCCGAGGTGGTTGAGGCCGACGTAGTCGATCCAGGCCTCGCCCGGGTCGGCGCCGAGGACGCGCGCCACGCGGCGGCCGAGTCCGACGGGCGAGTCGCAGATGCCGATGACGCGGTCGCCGAGGTGCCGCGACATGGCCTCGGTGACCAGGCCGGCCGGGTTGGTGAAGTTGATGACCCAGGCGTCGGGGGCGAGTCGCCGCACGCGGCGCGCGATGTCGACGGCGACGGGCACCGTCCGCAGGCCGTACGCGATGCCGCCGGCACCGACCGTCTCCTGGCCGAGCACCCCTTCGGCGAGGGCGACCCGCTCGTCCGCCGCGCGGCCCGCGAGGCCGCCGACGCGGATCGCGGAGAAGACGAAGTCGGCGCCGCGCAGCGCCTCGTCGAGGTCGGTGGTGGCGCGCACGGCGGGCGCGTCGGGGACGCCGGTGGCTTGTTCCGCCAGTACGCCGGTGACGGCCCGCAGCCGGTCCGGGTCGGTGTCGTGCAGCGTGACCTCGGTGACCCGGCCTTCGGCGTGGTCGCCAAGCAGCGCTCCGTACACCAGGGGCACTCGAAATCCGCCACCGCCGAGAATCGTCAGCCTCATGCGCCGATCGTAGGGCAGCCTGGTCCGCGACCCGATCTTCGACCGGCGGAGGCCGCATGAAACCCCCCACGCAACGACGCACGAGACGCCAACTGCTCACTCTGGCCGCGACCCTGGGCGCCCTGTCGCTCGGCGCGGGCACGGCGACGGCCGCGCCCACCTGGACCGAGACCGGCACCGCGCGGGTGAGTTCGCTCACCGGCAGCCAGGGCCTGGCGAGCCACGCCGACGGCTCGCTGCTGTACCGGGGCCTCGCCTCCGTACCGCTCGATCTGCGCACGGCGGGCTGGTCGCACATAGGCGACCCGGACGTGGCACAGGGCTACACGTTCGACGCGTACCAGGGCGGCGACGGCGCGACGAAGAAGATGTTCGCGGTGACAGCCCCCGACGGGCGGCGCACCACGTACAAGCACGCCCTGGATGCGGGTGAGTTGCTCAACAACTCGTTCGCGTCCGTGTCACCCGACGGGCAGTGGCTGGTGGCGGGCGAGTGGGGCACCATGAACCGGCTGCAGGTGTTCCCCGCGCCCGTGCTCAACCCGTCCGCGCCCACGCCCGGCGCGAACCTCCCGCAGGCCGGGCAGATCAGTCTCGACAAGCCCGTCGACAACATCCAGGGCTGCGACTTCACCGACGCCACGCATCTGGTGTGCTCGTCCGACGGCTCGACGAAGGCGGTCCTGGAGGTCGCCCTCGACCGCCCGCTCGACGGCTCTCCGGTCGCCGGGCACGTCACAGCTGCGTTCGCGATCCCGCAGCGAAGCATCTGCTCGGGCACGTTCGAGGCCGAGGGCGTCGACTACGACTCGGCGCGCGGCACGTTGCGCGTGGAGATGGTGCCGCCCTCACCGTGCCTGGTGACGACGACGGTGATCTCGTACCGCAAGGGCTGAGCCGACGGTGATCCCGTACCGCAAGAGCTGAGCCGACCGTGGCCTCGGACCGCGAGGGCCGAGGTGTGGGACGGCGGGGTTCGGGGGATGGTCGCGATCATGACAGATCGCTCGTCCCCCTCCCCGCCGGCCCCGTCCGGCCCCTCGGACCCGTCGGAACCGGCGGCCGGGGCCCTGACCACCGCTCCCCCGCGCCGCCCGCTGCGCCAGCTCCTCGCCGCCTCGGTCGGCAACGCCGTCGAGTGGTACGACTGGTACGCCTACACCTTTCTGGCCACATACATCGCGGGCCAGGTCTTCCCCAAAGGCTCGGGCAACTCCCTCGTGCCGCTGCTCTCCACGTTCGCGGTGTTCGCCGTGGGGTTCTTCATGCGGCCGGTCGGCGGACTCCTCATGGGCGCGGTCGCCGACCGGCACGGCCGCCGGGCCGCGCTGACCGTGACCATCCTCCTGATGGGCGGCAGCAGCCTGCTGGTCGGGCTCACCCCGACCTACGCGGCCGCGGGCGTCCTCGCGCCCGTCGTGCTCGTCCTCGCGCGCCTGCTCCAAGGCCTCTCCGTCGGGGGCGAGTTCGCGGCCTCGACCACCTTCCTCGTGGAGTCGGCGGGCCCGGGACGGCGCGGCCTGTTCTCGTCCTTCCAGTACGTCTCGACGTCCGCCGGGCAGCTCGCGGCGTCCGGAGTCGCGGCGGCGCTGGTGAGCACGCTCGGCGACGGGCAGATGGACGGCTGGGGCTGGCGCGTGCCGTTCGTGCTCGGCGCGCTCCTCAGCCTGGTCGGCTTCTGGATCCGGCGCGGCGCCTACGAGACGCGCAGCGCCGAGCAGCGCGCGGCCGAGCGGCCCGGACTCTTCGACGCCCTGCGCCATCACCCGCGCGAGTCGCTCCTGATCTGCGGCATCACCGCGGGCGGCACACTGGCCTACTACACGTGGACGTCCTATCTGCCCACGTACGCGGAGCTGAACGCGGGCATCGACAAGGCCGACGCCCTCGTCGCGGGCACCATCGCGCTCGCGTTCTTCGCCCTGCTCCAGCCGGTCGGCGGAATGCTCTCGGACCGGTTCGGGCGCAAGCCGCTGCTCCTCTTCTTCGGCCTGGGTTTCGCGCTGCTCAGTGTGCCGCTGCTGCGCTCGCTCGGCAGCTCGTTCGCCTCGCTGCTCCTGGTGCAGTGCGCGGGGATGGTGCTGCTCACCGGTTTCACCTCGATCTCGGCCGCGGTCAACGCCGAGGTGTTCCCCGCGCGGGTGCGCGCGGCGGGCATCGGCTTCCCGTACTCGCTGACCGTCGCCGTCTTCGGCGGGACGGCCCCCTATGTCGGCACCCTGTTCAAGCAGACCGGGCACGCCGGGCTCTTCCCCTGGTACGTCGCCGCGCTCTGCCTGGTGTCGTCCGTGGTCTACCTGCGGCTGCCGGAGAGCGCGCACAAGGAGCTCGACCGCTGAAGCGTTGCACAGGACGCAACCATGGTTGCGTCTCTTGCCAGTTGAGGGGGCGCACACCAGGGTAGGAGCCGCCACGTCACTCTGACACCGGAGGTACCAGGAATGAGCAGCAGCACCGGCCGCCGCCGCTTCCTCGGCGGGATCGCGGCCGTCGCGGCCGGCGGTGTCGTCACGGCGGCGGCGGGTCCCGCGCAGGCCAGGGCGCCGCGCGCGGGACGCCCCCTGCTCCTCGGCACGTACACCTCGCAGGACGGCGGTGGCAACGGCATCGGGCTCGCCACGTACGACGCGCGCACCGGCCGGATCACCGGGGCCGGGACGATCGGCGAAGTGGACGATCCCTCATATCTGGCGCTGCACCCGCGCGGCCACACCCTGTACGCGGTCGACGAGGCGCAGGACGGCGGTGTGACGGCGGTCCGGCTCGCGGACCGGCGCGTGCTCGGCCGGCAGAGCACCGGCGGCGCGGGCCCCTGCCATCTGTCGGTGCACCCGAGCGGCCGGTGGCTGCTGAGCGCCAACTACCTCTCGGGCAACGTCGCCGTACACCCCGTCGCCGCCTCCGGCGCGCTCGGTGAACGCACTGACCTCGTCACCCACTCGCAGCCCGCGCCCGGCCCCGGCCAGGAGGGCCCGCACGCGCACCAGATCATCACGTCCCCCGACGGTCGGCACGTGCTCGCCGTCGACCTGGGCAACGACACCGTCTACACGTACCGCCTCGACACGACGGCCGGGACGCTCACGCAGGTGTCGTACGCGTCGCTGCGTCCGGGCGCGGGCCCCCGCCACCTCACGTTCCACCCGGGCGGCCTTCGCCTACCTCGCCAACGAGGTGGACAACACGGTGGTCGTCTGCGCGTACGACCCGCCGACAGGACGCCTCACCCCCGGTGAACCGCAGCCCACCGGCACCGGGTCCGGCACCAGCTATCCGGCACAGATCCTGGTCACCGCCGAGGGCGGCTTCGCCTATCTCGCCAACCGCGGGCACAACAGCCTGACCCGGTACGCGATCGAGGCGGACGGCGCGCGGCTGCGCCTGCTCGACACGGTCCCCGTCGGCGGCGACTTCCCGCGCCACATCGCCTTCTCGCCCGACGAGCAGCTGCTGTTCGCCGCGAACCAGAAGTCGGGGTCCGTGACGGTCTTCCACGTCGACCACTGCGGCGGCGGGCTCACCCCGGCGGAAGGTCCCGCGTTCGCCGCGCCGATCGCCGTCTGCGCGCTGCCGCTGTAGCGCGTGGTCCGGGAGTAGCACGGACGGCCGTGCGAGGGGCCGTTCGCGGCCGGTCACCCTCAGGACCCGGCGCCGACCGGGTCAGCCGACCAGGCCCACCAGGTCCAGGCAGGCGACGGCGGCTCCCGTGACGAGGAGCGGGAGGCCCGGGGCCCGGCATCCCGGCCGGCGCCGGTCGGCGATGTCGGCGACACCTTGTGGCGGACCGGGCCGCGTCGCAGGCCCCTCGCGGGGCCGCCCGTCTTCGTGACGGCCGCCGGGTCGAGCAGCGGGGCGCGGGCGCTCCATTCGCCGGGCGGGTCGGCAGGCATCGCGACGCGCCACGGCTGCGGGCGTACGAGGCCCGCACGTTCCACGCGGGGACGAGCTGGGTCGTGTTCGGCTTCGGGTCGTACGCGACGACGGCCGTCAGGTCACCGCATGATCCCGGTGAGCGCGTCCCCTTCCTTCGCGCACTCCCACGCGCCGTCGCAACACGCCTGCCAGGACCGGGCGTCGGGCCCGAGCAGCACCACGCGCTGGCCGGCGGCCGCGGGCGTCAGCAGGGACAGGCGCAGTCCCGCGGTCTCGACGACCAGTCCGATGGCGGTCCGGCCGGCTCCCGCCGCCGGGCGCTCCGGCAGCCGTGTGGCCTCGGGCAGGGCCTCGGCGACCTCGCCCGCCGGGTAGCCGAAGAGGTCTATGTCGTCCCAGGCGACCGGCGTCGCGGGGGCGGGGACCGTGGTGGTGACGTCGAGCCGGGACAGCCGGTCCGCCGCGCCGGGGCCGCCGCCCCGGAAGCCGAGCGTGACGCCGTCGAACTCCGCCTCGAAGGCCCAGTCCGGTTCGTGGAGAAGCCCGTTGAGCCAGGCGTCGTGCGCGTGCCGCAGCTCCGGGTACTGCTCGCGCGTCAGCGTCATGCACTGCCGCCTGCGCGTGATCGCGCCCTCGGTGAGTTCGGACAGCACTTCGTCGGGCGTCATCCCGAACCGCACCGCCGCCGCACCGCCGGGCAGCGTCACGCCTGTGTCCTGCGACAACTCCAGCATCGCCCCATTGTTCACGGCGGGGCCCGGGAGACAACCCCCCTGCGGTCCCGCGCACCCCTCCAGCAAACCTGCACACCGAATGCGCAGTCCGGTCACGGTGCGCTGTGAATGCGCACAACCCTCGAATGCGGCTCCGGCCATAAATGCAGGAGTGTCCATTTTGCAGAAATTGATGGAGGCCGCTCGGAAATTCGGACCTGTGGATCCTGTGAAGGGTCTGCTCCCACGATGTGAACGCTCCTGCACGCGGCGGTAATTACGTGCCCACACAGCCTCTGACCGGGGACCTTCCGATTGGATGTGCGAGGCGTCATCGTGCTTTGATCCTCCGCACTGCGGGAGTTGCGCAAGTGATTCACGCATTCTGAGAATTACCAATGAGAAGGGCAGCTCACATCATGAACTCCACCCCCCAGGTTGAGACCCTCGAGATCTCCGACGCCGACCTCGACAACGTGTCGGGCGGCCTCGTCGGCGGTCTCGCCGCCAACCTGACCGGCACGGCCGACTCGATCGTCCCCGTCTCCGGCGTCGTCGGTGGCCTGACCGGCACCGTCGAGGGCCTGACCGGCGTCAACACCGCCGCCGTCACCGGCCTGGCCACCGGCCTGACCGCTGGTCTCTGAGCCACGGCTCTGCCAGGGCCCCGGAACCTCCCCCCGGTTCCGGGGCCCTTGGGCACTCCCGGCACCTCGCCGGACAGGAAGACACGTAAGGGAAGTACGTCGTGCAGTTCCGTCAACAGGCCCTGTCCAAACTGCAGTCGCCCGAGGAACTCGACCTTCCCGTGCGGCTCGCCAGGCCCCAGGGCGTACTCGCGCTGGCCGTGACGCTCGTCGTGATGGCGGCCGCGTCCGTGTGGGCGGTGACCGGGTCGCTCTCCTCGACGCTGCGGGTCCCCGGCGTCCTCACCCACGCGCAGGGCAGCTACGTCCTCCAGAGCCCCGTCACCGGTCAGGTCACGGGTGTGCTCGCCAAGGAGGGGCAGCACCTCGCCGCGAACTCCCCGCTCCTCAAGGTCAGTACACCGCAGGGCGACCGCTATGTGCGGACCGTCGACGCGGGCCGCGTCACCACACTCGTCGCCCGGATCGGCGCGGTCGTCACCACCGGTTCCGACGTGGCGACCGTCGAGAAGACCGGCACCAAGGACCCCCTCCTCGCGATGCTGTACGTCCCCGCGGACCGCGCGGGCACCGTGCCCGTCGGAGCGGACGTGGACCTCACCGTCCAGTCGGCGCCGTCCCAGCAGTACGGCATGCTGCGCGGCCACGTGCAGGCGGTCGGGCGCGGGGCGCAGAGCGGTCAGCGGGTCGAGGCGTTCCTCGGCGACAAGGAACTGGCCGCGCAGTTCACGAAGGGCGGCCCGACGGTCGCGGTCCTCGTGAAGCTCGTCGCGTCGCCCTCCACCAAGTCGGGCTACGCGTGGTCGTCCAAGGGCGGCCCCCCGTACGCGCTCGACTCGATGACCCCGGCCTCCGGCGCCGTGCACCTCGCCGAGCAGCGCCCGATCGATTGGCTGCTCCCGTGAGCCCCTCCCCCGCAGTCCAGCAGCAGCTGCCCCCGGCCGGACACGGCCGCCGCCGCGCGCGCCCCGCGCCGAAGCCGCCGCGCCGCCGCCACCGCACCGTGCGCACACCCACCGTCCTCCAGATGGAGGCCGTGGAGTGCGGCGCCGCGTCCCTCGCGATGGTCCTGGCGCACCACGGCCGCCACGTCCCGCTGGAGGAGCTGCGCATCGCGTGCGGCGTCTCGCGCGACGGCTCGCGGGCCAGCAACCTCCTCAAGGCGGCCCGCAGTTACGGGATGACGGCGCGCGGCATGCAGATGGAGCCGGCCGCGCTCGCCGAGGTCGAGGCGCCCGCCATCCTCTTCTGGGAGTTCAACCACTACGTCGTCTACGACGGCATGGGCCGGCGCTTCGGGCGGCGCGGCGTGCACATCAACGACCCCGACAAGGGCCGCAGGTTCGTGCCCTCCGAGGACTTCGACACCAGTTTCACGGGCGTCGTCCTCGTCCTGGAACCCGGCGACGGCTTCCGCCCGGGCGGGCGCAGGCCCGGTGTCCTGCGGGCGCTGCCCGCGCGTCTTCGCGGCACGACGGGCACGATGCTCGCGGCGCTGCTCGCGAGCCTCCTGCTGGTCGCGGTCGGCGCGGCGCTGCCCGCGCTGAGCCGCACGTACATCGACATGTTCCTCATCGGTGACCAGACCTCGCTCCTCGGCGCGCTGTTCGCGTCGATGGGCGCGATGGTGGCGCTCACGGCCGTGCTCACCTGGCTCCAGCAGGCCAATCTGCTGCGCGGGCGCGTCATCGCGTCGACGTTGAGCAGCGCCCGGTTCTTCGGTCATCTGCTGCGGCTGCCGGTGACGTTCTTCGCGCAGCGCAGTCCGGCCGATCTGGTGCAGCGCCTCCAGTCGAACGACGCGGTCTCCGAGACGCTGGCGCGCGACCTGACCGCGGCGGGCGTCGACGGTGTCGTGGTGCTCCTGTACGCGGCGCTGCTGTGGACGTACGACCCGCAGCTCACGCTCGTCGGGGTGGGCATCGCGCTCGGGAACGTCGTCGCGATGCGGATCGTGATCCGGCTGCGGGCCACCCGTACGCAGAAGCTGCGCGCGGACACGGCGCGGCTCACCAACACCTCGTACACCGGCCTTCAGCTCATCGAGACGATGAAGGCGACGGGCGGCGAGAACGGGTACTTCCGGCGCTGGGCCGGGCAGCACGCGACCACCCTGGAGGAGCAGCAGCGGCTCGGGGTGCCGAGCGCGTGGCTCGGCATCGTGGCGCCGACCCTGGCGACGCTCAACAGTGCCCTGATCCTGTGGATCGGCGGCCTGCGCGCGGTCGAGGGGCATCTGTCGGTGGGTCTGCTCGTGGCGTTCCAGGCGCTCGTCACGCGGTTCACCGCGCCGATCACCCGCCTCAACGGTGTCGCGGGACGCATCCAGGACTTCGCCGCCGACGTGGCGCGCCTCAAGGACGTGGAGAGCTTCCCGGCGGACGCCCTGTACACGCGGCCCGACGCGGCGGCGAGCACGCGCCGCCTGAAGGGACACGTGACGCTCGACGACATCACGTTCGGGTACAGCCCGTTGGACAAGCCACTTCTCACGGGCTTCTCGCTGGCGGTCGGACCCGGTCAGCAGGTGGCGCTCGTCGGCGGCTCGGGCAGCGGCAAGTCGACGGTGTCCCGGCTGATCTCCGGGCTCTACAGCCCGTGGGAGGGCACGATCCGGATCGACGGGCAGCGTCTGGAGGACATCCCGCGCGGCGCCCTGTCGGCGTCGGTGTCCTTCGTCGACCAGGACGTGTTCCTCTTCGAGGGCACGGTCCGTGACAACGTGGCCCTGTGGGATCCGTCGATCCCGGACGAGGCCGTCATCGACGCCCTCAAGGACGCGGCGCTGTACGACGTGATCGCGCGCAGGCCCGGGGGCATCCAGGGCCGCGTCGAGCAGGACGGGCGGAACTTCTCCGGCGGTCAGCGACAGCGCCTGGAGATCGCGCGGGCCCTGGTGCGCCGGCCGAGCATCCTCGTGCTCGACGAGGTGACCAGCGCGCTCGACGCCGAGACGGAACAGCTCATCATCGACAACCTGCGGCGCCGCGGCTGCGCCTGCGTCGTGATCGCGCACCGCCTCAGCACCGTCCGCGACAGCGACGAGATCGTCGTCCTCGACCACGGCCAGATCGTGGAGCGGGGCCGGCACGAGGCGCTCGTCGCCGCCGGCGGGCCGTATGCCGAGCTGGTCAAGGAGCACTGACGTGACGTACGCAGATCAGGAGTACGCGGCCGGCGACCAGGTGACCGCCTCGTTCGGCTCCCTGGGCATGCCGGTGGACTGCGCCGGCATGCGCAGCCTGAACCTCGAAGGACCGCAGGTCCTGTGGCTGGTCGTCCAGGGCGCGCTCGACCTGTTCGCGGTCGACGCGGCCGCCCAGGGGCACTGGCACTTCCTGGGCCGCCTGGAGGCGGGCACGCTGCTGCTCGGTCCGGTCGAGGGACCCCAGCACACGTTGGTGGGCCGCCCGTTGCAGGGCTGCCTGCTGCGCCGTATCGGCCTGCGCGAACTCCAGCGCCCCGACTACGGCGACGCCTCGTGGTCGTACGACCAGCAGTACCTCAGCCAGTACGACACCCAGGACGCGGCCCTCAGCCTCCTCGAGCACGCCTTCGCCCTGGGTGTGGGGCGCAGTCAGCGCGTCCTGTTCGAGGCACCGCTCGACGGCCGCACGGCCGGTGACGACTCCGTGGGCGACGACGACATCCTGTGGCTGCCGATCCTGCCGGGCAGTGTGCAGTACGGGGCGTCGTACAGCACGGACACCGTGGGCGAGCTGCTCGTCGACGGCTCGATGTGGCAGCGCATGGTCAACCAGCAGTTCCGTCTGCTGTCGGCGCTCGACCGGTGGATCGAACGCCTGGAGAGCGCGCACGAGACCCGGACCGCGGCCGGGATCAAGGCGGGCGAGACCGTCCGCGAGGAGGCCGACCGGACGCTGCTGGCGTCCATCGGCCGTCAGGGCAAGGGAGGTCCGCGACGCGGCTCCTCCTCGGGGAACGGGGACGACGCGACGTACGCGGCGTGCAAGCTGGTCGCGGGCGCGGCCGGGATCACCCTCACGGCGCCCGAGCGGAGCGGCGCCGTCAGCGACCGCGTCGACCCGGTCGAGCAGGTCGCCGTCGCCTCACGGATCCGCACCCGCGCGGTCCGCCTCGACGGACGCTGGTGGCGCGAGAACGCGGGTCCCCTGGTGGGTCACCGCGCGGCGTCCGGCACCCCGGTCGCACTGCTGTGGCGGCGCGGCGGGTACGAGGCCGTGCATCCGTCGAGCGGGCGGCGGACCCGGGTGGACGAGGACAACGCGGAAGAGTTCGAAACGCGGGCCGTCATGCTGTACCGGCCGCTGCCCGACCGGGCGCTGAGCCCGCTGCGGCTGCTGCGCTTCAGCGCGCGCGGCACCCGGGCCGACGTGCGCAATCTGCTGCTCGCCGGGCTCCTGACGGTCGCGATCGGAGCCCTGGTGCCGGTCGCCACCGGGCGGGTGCTCGGGGTGTACGTGCCGAACGCCCAGACGGACCTCATCGTGCAGGTCTCCGTCGCGGTCATGGTGACGAGCATCGTGTCGGCCGCGTTCATGCTGCTGCAGAATCTGACGATCCTGCGCATGGAGGGCCGGATCGAGAGTGCGCTCCAACCCGCCGTGTGGGACCGCCTGCTGAGGCTGCCGACGAGGTTCTTCGCGTCGCGTTCGACGGGTGAGCTGGCGAGCGCCGCCATGGGCATCAGCTCGATCCGCCGTCTCATGTCCGGTGTGGGTCCGGTGGTGGTGCAGTCCGGCACGATCGGCGCGATGAACCTCGTCCTGCTCCTCCTCTACAGCGTCCCGCTGGCACTGACCGCGCTCGCCATGCTCGCGGTGATCGCGGGCGTGTTCCTCACGCTCGGGCTGTGGGAGCTGCGCTGGCAGCGCCGTCTCGTCGTCCTCGGCAACAAGCTCAACAACCAGGCGTTCCAGACACTGCGCGGTCTGCCGAAGCTGCGGGTGGCGGGGGCGGAGAGCTTCGCGTACGCCTCGTGGGCGGGGGAGTTCGCGCGCAGCCGCGAGCTCCAGCGGCGCGCGGGCCGCATCAAGAACCTGACGACGGTCCTCAACGCGGTCTATCTGCCCCTGTGTTCGCTCGTGATGTTCATGCTGCTCGCGGGCCCCGCGCGCGGCACCCTCTCCGCGGGCGACTTCCTCACGTTCAGCACCGCGGTGACGATGCTGCTGTCGTCGGTCACGCAGCTCACGGGCGCCCTGATCTCCGCGGCGGCCGTCCTGCCGATGTTCGAGCAGATCAAGCCCGTCCTCGACGAGGCTCCCGAGGTGCGGGCCGCCAGCACCCAGCCGGGCGAGCTGACCGGCGAGATCGAGGCGCGCGGTGTGTCCTTCCGGTACACGGACGACGGGCCGCTGGTGCTCGACGACGTGAACCTGTCCATCAGGCCGGGCGAGTTCGTCGCGGTCGTCGGGCCGAGCGGCTGCGGCAAGTCCACCCTCCTGCGTCTCCTCATCGGCTTCGACAAGCCGGTCTCCGGCGGTGTCCTGTACGACGGTCAGGACCTCGGCGCGCTGGATCAGGCCGCGGTGCGCCGGCAGTGCGGCGTCGTCCTCCAGAACGCGCAGCCGCTGACCGGTTCGATCCTGGACTGCATCTGCGGCGCCGAGGTGTTCACGCAGGAGGAGGCGTGGGAGGCGGCGGCGATGGCGGGGCTCGCCGAGGACATCAAGCGGATGCCGATGGGGCTGCACACGATGATCGCCGGCGGCGGCGCCATCTCCGGCGGCCAGCGCCAGCGCCTGATGATCGCGCAGGCGCTGATCCGCCGGCCGCGCATCCTGTTCTTCGACGAGGCCACGAGCGCGCTCGACAACGAGACCCAGCGCACCGTCATCGACAGCACCCGCGCCCTGAACGCCACGCGCATCGTCATCGCCCACCGCCTGTCCACCGTGATGGACGCGGACCGGGTGATCGTCATGGCGGACGGCCGCGTCGTCCAGCAGGGACCGCCGGCCCAGCTGCTCGCGGACACGAACGGGCGGCTGCACGAGCTGGTACGGCGTCAGATGGCTTAGCTCGCACGGGGAACGCGGCTCGCGCCAGGGCCGCACGCCTCCGTGAGGACGCAGCCCGCGCCAGGACGCAGCCCGTGCAAGGACATTGACAGAACCTCCGAACCCTGTGAACCTTCGTGCTCGAAGTTGCTCGAAACAGCAATAGTTCAAGCACTGGTAAACATCGACCGGCCGGGCTCCACGGGTCACTCGGGTTGAGCGGAGATGCACCTTGCACGGATTGCGAAGACTGCGGCAACGACGGCTGAGACGGCAACGACCGTCCCGCGCGGGCACCTTGGCGGTGATCGGCACGGCCGCACTCCTCGGCGCGACCCTCCTCGGGGCCCCCGCCCAGCAGGCGAGGGCGGCGACCCCCGGCAGCGGCGTCCTGGACGACGGCCACAAGAGCGTGACCTGGCAGAGCCCCGTGTACGCCGCGGGGACCGTGGGTGATCCCGGCAAGTGCCCGGCCGCCGCGGACGACCCCGACAACAAGGTGTGCGACCGCTTCGACCTCAAGGTGTCGGTCCCTGACGGCTACTGGGACGACAACCCCGAGGGCGGCGTGCCCGTCTCGATCGAGTGGGCGAAGCAGCCCACCGACGACTTCGACATGTACGTGTTCGACGACGCGGGCAAGCAGGTCGCCGCCAGCGCGGGCACCGCCGACCCCGAGGCCACGGTGATCCCGAAGGCGAACGGCACGTACCACGTCGTGGTCGTCCCCTACGACGTGCACGACAACTCCTTCGTCGGCAAGGCGTATCTGCCCGAGACGACCGACGCGGGCGACCTGACCTCCTTCACGGGCAAGGACGGCAGCTACACCATCGGGGCCGGCACCCTCAAGGCCCGGGCCGACTTCCTGACAGGCGGTCAACTGCGCCTCCAGGCCGACCCGTCCGGCACGTTCAGCGACCCGGCCGGCTCGCAGATCGTGCGCAAGCAGCCCGCCCTCGACAAGCACACGTCGTCCTTCGACGCCGGCGCGTACTACGGGATCCGCTCCGCCGGCGCCGTCCTGCGCGTCTACAAGAAGCCCCTGCGCTTCGGCCTCTACAAGGCCGACAACAGGACGCGGATCTGGCAGGAGGACAAGCCCCTGCGCTGGTCCACCGGCGGCATGCGGCAGAGCCTGGAGCGCGCCAAGGACGAGCAGTTCTTCGGCGGCGGCGAGCAGAACGGCTCGTTCTCGCACCGTGACAAGACGGTCTACGTCGCGAACAACACCAACTGGAACGAGGGCGGCTACAACAACTCGCAGCCGTTCTACCTCTCTTCGGCGGGCTACGGCGTCTACCGCAACACCTTCGCCCCGGGCGTCTACGACTTCGGCCCCTCGGTCCACGCGGGCCAGCAGGAGCGCCGCCTCGACGCGTACTACTTCCTCGGTGACGCGAAGAAGGTGATCGGCGGCTACACGTCGCTGGTCGGCAAGCCGTTCATGCCGCCGGTGTACGGCCTCGAACCCGGCGACGCCGACTGCTATCTCCACAACGCCAACCAGGGCGAGCGCCACACCCTCGACTCGCTGAAGGTCGCGGACGGGTACGTCGACCACCAGCTGCCGCTCGGCTGGATGCTCGTCAACGACGGCTACGGCTGCGGCTACGAGAACCTCGCCGAGACCGCGAAGGGCCTCCAGGACCGGGGCGCCGAGATGGGCCTGTGGACCCAGGACGGCATCGACAAGCTCGCCGATCAGGTCAAGGCCGGTCAGCGCGTCGCGAAGCTCGACGTCGCCTGGGTCGGCAACGGCTACGGCATGTCCCTGGACGCCTGCGACAAGGCGAAGGCCGGCATCGAGGACAACAGCGACGCGCGCGGCTTCGTCTGGATGCCCGTCTCGTGGGCGGGCGCGCAGCGCTGCGGCGTGCTGTGGAGCGGCGACCAGAAGCTGTCGTGGGACTATGTGCGCTGGCAGATCCCGACGTACGCGGGCGCCACGATGTCGGGCATCGCGTACAACACCGGAGACGTGGGCAGCATCTACAGCCACGACGCCAAGATGTACGCGCGTGACCTCCAGGCCAAGACGTTCCTGCCGGCCATCATGACGATGGACGGCTGGGCCAGGGACATGACCACCGGGCAGAAGATCAACCAGCAGCCGTGGGTGGACGGCGAGCCCTACACGTCCATCAACCGCAAGTACCTCCAGCTGCGCGAACGCCTGCTGCCGTACCTGTACACGCTGTCCTCCGAGGCGGCGAAGACCGGCGTCGGCGGCGTGCGCCCGCTCTACCTGGAGTACCCGGACGACCCGGCCACGCTGGGCGCGAACGCCAAGTACGAGTACCTGGCGGGCGACGACTTCCTGGTCGCCCCGGTCTACAAGGACTCGGACACCCGCGACGGCATCTACCTGCCCAAGGGCACGTGGACGGACTACTGGACGGGCAAGACGTACCACGGTCCGACCACGCTCGACGGCTACCACGCGCCCATCGACACGCTCCCCCTCTTCGTCAAGTCCGGTGCGGTCGTGCCGATGTGGCCGAAGGGCACGACGTCGTACAAGTCCCGTGACGTCCACGAGCTGGACTGGGACGTGTATCCGCAGGGCCGCTCCTCCTACACGCTGTACGAGGACGACGGGGTGACCCGCGAGTTCGCCAAGGGCGCGTCGGCGACACAGCGCGTCACCGTCGACCAGGGCAGGCACATGACCGAGGTCAACGTCGGTGCCAGCAAGGGCAGTTACAAGAACAAGCCCGACGCCCGCGCCTACCGGTTCACCGTCCACGGCGAGAGCGCGCCGCACCGGGTGTCGGCGGAGGGGCGCGCGCTGCCCCGCGTCGCCTCGGCGGACGCGCTCGCCGCGGCCGGGTCCGGCTGGTACTACGACGCGGACACGGGGGTGACGACGGTGAAGACCGCGCGTCAGTCCCTCGACCGCGACTTCACGGTGTCGCTGCGGCGCTGATCCGCGGTACGGAGTGAAGTGGGGGCGGGTCCGCAGTGCGGGCCCGCCCTCGGCCATCACCCCGTATGGCGGTCAACTCCCGCTGGCGCCAGGGTTGTTCGCCACGATGCGCGACAGGGCCTCCTCCACGGTGCGCGTGTGCTGCCATGCCGCGCGCGACGCCGCTTCCGGGTCGCGGCGGGCGATGGCGTCCGCGAGGTCGTCGTGCGCGTTCGCGCCGGGCTCCTCGGGCGGCCAGCTGGGGTGGAGCGCGGCGATGCTGTCGCGGACCGCCTCCGTGATGCTCTCGTAGAGGTCGGTCATGAGCGGGTTGCCGCTCGCGGCGACGACGGCACGGTGGAACTCCAGGTCACGCTCGACCATCTCGGCCCGATCGTCCCCCTCGTTGGCCCGGCGCCGCGCGAGCAGTGCCGAGATGATCCTGGCGAGGTCCTCCTCGCCGCGCTCCCTGGCCGCGGCGGGAGCGGCCTCACGTTCGAGGGCGAGGCGCACCTGGAGGACATGGCCGAGCTCGGCCCTGCGCAGCCGTCGCTGGAGCGCCGCGTTCAGATCGCTGGCCGCGCGTACGTACGTACCGTCCCCGCGGCGCGCTTCGAGCAGCCCGGTGTGACACAGCGCGCGGACCGCTTCGCGCACGGTGTTCCGCCCCACCCCGAGCGACTCCACGAGCTGCCCCTCGGCGGGGATCTTCCGGCCCACGGGCCAGGCGCCGCTCTCGATCGCCTGCTGGATCCTGCCGATGGTCCGCTGGACCAGGGTGGTTCCGGACGCTGCTTCGGGCAAGACGGTGGGCCTTTCAGGCGGGACGAGACGGGCTCTTAAATATCCCATATTTGTTTGGCGCAGTACAGGCGTTTTATAGCGATATGTGCAAGATTTCGAAACATAGAGCGTGAAACATGGGATGTTATTTTGGAGCACATGCCCCGAAGTGACGCCCCCACCACCCCCGCCGCCGCCCCCACGGCCCTCCTCGCCACCGGCGTCCTCCTCATCGCCGTGAACCTGCGCCCCGGGGTCGTCTCCGTGTCGCCCGAGCTCGACGCGATACGTCACTCCACGGGCCTGAGCGCCCCGCTCGCCGGGCTCCTCACCACGCTGCCGATCCTGTGCTTCGGCCTGCTCGCGCCGTTCGCCTCGCGCCTGTCGCTCCGGATCGGTATGAGCCGCGCGCTCGGCGCGATGATGGTCCTTCTCACGGCGGGCATCGCGCTGCGCCTCGCGCCGGGTCTGCCGGCCCTGTTCGCGGGCACGGTGCTCCTCGGGGCCGCCATCTCCCTCTCCAACGTGCTCGTGCCGAGCGTGATCAAGCGCCACTTCCACCAGCGCACCGGCCTGATGATGGGCCTGTACTCGGTCGCCCTCTTCTGCGGGGCGGCCCTCGCGGCCGGCGTCACCGTTCCGCTCGGGCAGGCCGTCGGCTTCGGCTGGCGCGGCTCCATCGGAGTGTGGGCCGTCCTGTCGGCGCTGGCGTTCCTGGTCTGGCTCCCGCAGCTGCGCGCCGGGCGCCAGGAGGCCCCGACTCCCGTCACGAACAAGGGAGCCGGGGCGCCCGACGTCTCGCGCCGGCCGCTGCGCCACTCACGTCTCGCCTGGCAGATCACCTTCCTGATGGGACTTCAGTCGCTGGTGTACTACGCGTGCGCCGCGTGGATCCCGGCCATGCTGACGAGCGAGGGCATGTCGAGCACGGAGGCCGGCTGGATGCTGTCGCTGATGAGCCTGGTCGGGATCGTCGGCTCGCTCACCTTCACGGCGCTCGTGGGCCGCGCCCGCCATCAGGTCCCGTTCGCACTGTGCGGCACGGTCCTGTTCGGTGCGTCGCTCGTCGGCCTCGCGTTCGCACCCGTCGGCGGTGCGTACGCGTGGATGCTCATGCAGGGCTTCGGCAGCGGCCTCCTGATCAGCACCGCACTCGCCGTCATCGTCCTGCGCTCCCCGGACAGCACCCGCGCCGCGCAGATGTCAGGCATGGCGCAGGGTGTCGGCTATCTGCTCGCCGCCGCGGGCCCGTTCGTGCTCGGCGCCCTGCACGACGCGACCGACGGCTGGACGGCACCGATGCTGCTGCTCGCGGCGCTGTGCGTACCGATGGGCATCGCGGGCGTCGGCGCGGGCCGCGACCGCCAACTCGACGACGAGCACACGGCACACACCCCCACCGCAGGAGCGCCCTCCCCCTCGGGCCAGGAGAACGCGCCGAGCTCCGGCCGCTGACCCCGCACCAGGGGGTTTGCTCGTGCGACTCGGGCTGCTCGTACGATGTCCGCCAGTGTGTCCGCGCGAGCGCACGGAGGAAGGGGTGAGGGTGTCCGCCACAGCCGATTCGCGACGTCGTGTCCGCGTCGCGCCCGCCAACCCCGAGGCGGCCGCCGTTCTCAGGTCGTGGGCGCGGCAAGGCGATTCACTGCTCGATGTGGCGGAACTCGACCTGTCCCACGCCGACCTCTCCGGCCTCGATCTGGCCGTGGGGCTGCTCACGGGGACCGTGTTGCGCGGCGCCCGGCTCGTCGGCACGGACTTGTATCGCGCGCACTTGGAAGGGGCGGTCCTGGAAGGTGCCGATCTCTCCCGCGCCTGCCTGACGAAGGCGATCCTCGACGAGGCCGACCTGAGGGGCGCGGTCCTCGTGGCGGCGAGCCTCGGCAGCGCGGAGCTCTACGGGGTCGACGCGCGGGCGGCCTCTTTCCGCGGCGCGCGGCTCAACGGTGCCTCGTTCCTCGACGCGCGTCTGGAGGGCGCCGACCTCACCGGCGCCTCGGTGCGCGAAACGTCCCTCAAAGCGGTCCTCGACGACCGCACGCGCGTCGAGGGCCTCACCGGCACCGTCTTCGGCCCCGCACGCCTCGAAGGAAGCGGTCCGCCGCACGAACTGGCGGGCCCCGCACTCGAGAAGTGGCTGAACAGCCGCGGCGCGGCCGTCCAGGTCCTCGGTTCCCGTCCGGCCCCCCGCACCGACGCACGCGCCGACACAGCCTCAGGGAACCTGCACAACCGGCCGTTTCCGCCCACCGGAACCCCGTCCACCACGCCGACCAGCACGTCTTCGGCCCGATGATAGGTTCGACCGCGTGATATCGACGGGGCCACTGAGCCGTACGGCGCTGAGCCGAGTCACCTTGGTGGGTGCGCGCGGACGCGTCGAACTCGTCCTGCCGTCCCGCGAGCCGCTCGGCGTGCTCCTGCCGGAAGTGCTGCGGCTCCTCGAAGACGACAGCTTCCCCCGCACCTCGCGCCACCGCCTCGTCGCCGCCGACGGGTCGGCGCTCGAAGCCGACAGCACGCTGGAGTCCGCGGGCGTGTCCGACGGCGCGGTGCTGCGCCTCGTACCCGTAGAGGAGTCGGTGTCCGTGCCTGCGGCTCACGCCGACATCGACCTGCGCACCTGGTGCTGGCGGCCCGCCGCGCGCAGGGTGGTGGCCGGTGCGGCCACCGTCGTCTGGGCCGTGCTCGCCGGGCTCCTGGCACGTCAGGGCCAGGCGGACGCGCTGTCCGCCGTCAGCGGCACGTCGCTCGCGGCTGCCTCCCTCGCGGCGCTCGCCGGGGCGCTCTTCGGGCGGGCCGGGCACAAGGGGCTCGCGACGACGCTGATCGCGACGGCCGGTGCGGTCGGTGTACTCGGCGCCTGGACGCTCGCCGACGCGTACGGCTGGCCGGGTGCGGCGCGCCTGGCGTGCGTGGGCGGGGTGTTGGCCGGGGCACTGCTGTTGCTCGGGCTGTTCTCGCCGGTGGGCCGGAGCGGTGTGGTGGGCGCGGCGGCCGTTGCCGGGTGCGGGATCTGCTGGGAGGCCGCTCTCGCCCTGCAGTCGGGTGGCGGCACGGCGCAGGAGTCGGCTCGCGCGGGTGCGCTCGTAGCGGTCGCCTCCGTGGTCGCGCTGGGACTGCTCCCGCGTCTCTCGCTCCACGCGTCGGGCCTGTCGGGTCTCGACGACCGCCGGTCCGGCGGGGCTTCGGTCAGCCGCTACGAGGTGTCCACGGCGCTGGCCGCCACCCATCGCGAACTCGCTCTCGCCTCCGGCGTCCTCGCGGTCTCGGCGGCCGTCGCCGCGGTGTGCGCGCTGCGGGCTCCCACGGTGTGGACGGTGCTGCTCGCGGTCGCCGTCGCGCTCGTACTGGCGCTGCGCGCGCGGGCCTTTCCCCTGACCGGGGAAGTGGTCGCGCTGCTCGGCGCCGGAGCGGTGGTGGCCGTACGGCTCGCGTGGGTGTGGCTCGACGACGGCTCGGGCGCGGCGGGGCCGCCGGCCGCGCTGGTCCTGCTCGCGCTGATGTCGCTCGGGGTGTCGGCCGTGCGGCCCGCGGAACTTGTGCGGGTCCGGCTGCGCCGCGTCGGCGACGTACTCGAATCGGTCGGTGTGATCGCGCTGCTCCCGTTGGTGATCGGCGTGTTCGGTGTGTACGGGCGTCTGCTCGGCACCTTCGCGTAAGGGCTCGGGGAATGACGCAGAACGACTGGCAGAACAACGTCCTGCGGGACCTGCTCAGGCAGACCCAGGCACAACTGGGCGGGGAGGGCGGCGGGATGACCGCGTCCGAGGTGCCCGGTTCCGGGCCGGCGGGGCAGGACTCCGGGGCGGGTGGCGAGGCGGAGACCTCGGTGGCGCCACCGCCCGCGCCCGGGCGCGCCCGGCTTCCGCGCCGACGGCCCAACACGGCCCCTTCACCGGACGCGGGCCCCGGCCCGTCGCCGTCACCGCCGCTCGACCCGGACGGCGACGCCACGGATGAGCCGACTCCCCGGACGGTCACCCCGGAGCCGCGTCAGGCGTCCGCCCCGGCCCCGCGCCGGGCGGCGTCACTGGCGGCGCGCATGGCGGCAGGCCGAGCGGAGCGACCGACGCCACCGACGGACGCGAACGCCACCCTTGCGGTGCCCGCGCCTGCCCCGGCGCCGGGCGCGCCGACGTCTCTGCTCAAGGCCGACGTCACGGATGCGGCACCGGTCCCGGAGGCGTCAACCGACGGCCCCGGCGACGCACCGGCGGCCGCAGAGCCCCCGGCGCCGGAGACCCGCCCCATGAGCACGGGCTCCTCCGCGATACCGAACGTGTCCATCGAGATCAAGACGAAGGCCACACCAACACCGGTACCCCCGGCCGAGATCACGGACGCGCGGCCTTCCACCCCAGTCACGGACGCGCGGCCATCCACCCCAGTCACAGACGCCACGCCACCCGCCCCGGTCGCAGACGCCACGCCGCCCGCCCCAGTGACAGCCACCCACACCCCAGGCCCCGGCGGGCCCACCCCCACCCCCCGAGCCGACATCACAGACGCCACGCCACCCGCCCCGGTCACCACCACCCACACCCCGACCCCCAGCACACCCACCCCCACACCCCAGGCCAACGTCACAGACGCCACGCCACCCGCCCCCAGCGCCCCCGTCCACACCCCGGCGCCCGCCCCGCCCCCGTCCACCCCGTCCTCACCCCTGCCGTCCGCGCCGGCCCCCTCAGGGCTCCCCGCCCCCTACGCGCCTGCACCCGCGCCCGCACCCCAGCCGCACACGCCCGCAGTCGCCCCCCACTCCCGCTCGCGGAACTCCCGCCTCCCCGCCGTCACCCCCGAATCCGTCCCCACCGTCGACCCGCGACTCGCGGGGGCACTCGGGCGGGCTCAGCACGGGGACACCGTGGCGCGGCGTACCGGGCGCTCGTTGCGCCGGCTCGCCTCGTCCGCCGCGCAGGAGGTGTCCGAAGAGACGCGTCTCGCACGGGAGTTGCAGCAGCCGGTGGCCAACGGCCGGGTGGTCGCCGTGACGTCGATCCGCGGGGGCGTGGGCAAGACCACCGTGTCCGCCCTCCTCGCCCGCACCCTCAACCACTACCGTCACGACCCGGTGCTCGCGCTGGAGGCGGACGCCGCACTCGGCACGCTGCCGGTGCGTCTTGGCGCGGAGTCGGTGCGCTGGTCGTGCCCGGATCTCGCGCAGATCCTCAAACCGTCGATGCAGCTCACCGACGTCACCGGCTATCTCGTGCCGGTCACCGACGGCGGCTGGCTCCTCCCGGCGAGCCAGGGCCGCGTCGGCGCTCCGCTGGACGTGCGCACGTACAGGACTCTGTCGCTCGCGCTGCGGCGCTACTTCGCGGTGACGGTCGTGGACTGCGAGACGCTGCCGGGCGAGGTGGCGCGTACGGCGATGGACACGGCGCACGCGCGCGTGGTGGTCGCCCCGATGACGGTGGAGGGCGTGGGCGGCACGCGCGTGGTGCTCGACTGGCTTGCGCAGCTGCCGAAGGCGGCCCTGGCCGCCACCGTCGTCGCGCTCACGTCGAGCGCGCCCGACATGACGCTCGACCTGAAGGCGGCGACGGCGCATCTGCGGGAGACGGGGGTCGCGGTCGTGCACCTGCCGTACGACCGTCATCTGGCCGCGGGAGGCCCGATCCGGACGGCGCTCCTGTCGGAGGCGACGCGCCGGGCGGCCACGGGGCTGGCGGCCGAGGCGGTGCAGCGGGCGGCCGCGGCGAGGTAGCGGCGGCGCGGCGGTCGGCGGACCGCCCGGCCCGGCCTGTACTCCGCGAGCCCGGCATGATCGGGAGGGGAGGCACTAGGCACAACCCGTCCGGCGGGGTAGCTTGCGCTGCCAATGGTTCAGTCCTGGTCCGCCGCCACGGAAGGGGACCCATGCACGAGTTCACCGTCCCGCGTCTCGTCGAGCCACCGCGCTCGGGCGGGCTCGCCGACTCCGTGTTCACGACCGCCGAGCGCGACCCGAGACGCCTCCAGTTCTCGCGCCCGAGCGACAACGGCCGGGGCGGCGGCGCCCGCCGCGACATCTCCTGGATTCCCGTCACCGCGGCCGCTTTCCGTGACGACGTGCTCGCGGTCGCCCGCGGATTCCTCGCGAACGGGATCCGGCTCGGTGACCGCGTGGCCCTCATGTCCCGAACCCGCTACGAGTGGACGCTCCTCGCGTACGCGCTGTGGACCGTCGGCGCCGAGGTCGTCCCCGTGTACCCCACGTCGTCCGTGGAGCAGGTCCGGTGGATCCTCCAGGACACCGGCGCGACGGGGATCGTCGTGGAGAACGAGAACCACGCGATGACGGTGGCCGCCGCCTACGGCTCTCAGGCGGCGCTCACCCGGATCTGGCAGCTCGACAGCGGCTGCGTGGCGGCGCTCGAGGAGGACGGGACGGGCGTGGCCGACGAGGACGTGCACCGGCAGCGCGCGGCCGTCGCCCCCGGGAACCCGGCGGCCATCTGCTACACGTCCGGCACCACGGGCCGCCCCAAGGGCTGTGTCATCACGCACGCGAACCTCGCGTCCGAGTGCGACAACCTGCTGGCCGGCTGGAGCAGCCTCCTGGGGGGTCCCGGCGAACCCCCGTCGCTGCTCGCGTTCCTGCCGCTGTCCCACTGCTACGGCCTGATGGTCGTCGTCGGTGCGGTGCGGGGCGGTGTGCACGTGGCGCACCAGCCCGACCTCTCCCCCGAGAGCCTCCTGCCCGCGCTCGCCTCGTTCCGGCCCACCTTCCTGTTCGGGGTCCCCTACATCTTCGAGACGGTCCTCGCCAGGTCCCGTGCGGCCGCGCAGGAGGCGGGCCACGGCACGCTGTTCCGCAGGGCGGCGCAGGTCGCGGTGCGGTACGCGGAGGCGGCGGAGCGGCAGTCGCTCGGCCGCGGCCAGGGGCCGGGGCCGCGGCTCAGGCTGCGGCACGCGGTGTACGAGCGGCTGGTGTACGCGAAGCTGCGCGCGGTCCTCGGCGGCCGGGTGCGCCACGCGGTGTCGGGCGGTTCGCCGCTGTCCCGCGAGACGGGCCTGTTCTTCGCGGGCGCCGGCATCACGGTCTACGACGGCTACGGGCTGACGGAGACCACGGCGGCGGTGACCGCTCAGCCGGTCGGCGCGGTCCGCTTCGGCACGGTGGGCCGGCCGCTTCCCGGGTGTTCCGTGCACATCGCGGGCGACGGCGAGATCTGGGTCCGCGGCGACGTCGTGTTCAGCGGATATCTCAACAACCCTCAGGCGACCGGGGCGGCGCTCCAGGGTGACTGGTTCGCGACCGGTGACCTCGGGCATCTCGACGACGGCTATCTCGTCATCACCGGCCGCAAGAAGGACGTCATCATCACCAGCGGCGGCAAGAGCATGTCACCGCTGGTCCTGGAGGAGGAGCTGCGCGGGCACCCGCTGATCTCGCAGTGCGTCGTCGTCGGCGACAACAGGCCGTACGTGGCCGCGCTCATCACCCTCGACCCGCAGGCCCTGCACCACTGGCAGCGCCTCAAGGGCCGGACCCCCGCCGAGCCGTGCACGCTGACCGACGACGAGGAGCTGCGTGCCCAGATCCAGCGTGCCGTCTCGCGGGCGAACACCCGGGTCTCGCGGGCGGAGTCGATCCGTGAATTCCGTATCCTGCCGCGCGAGTTCACCCCCGACACGGGCCTGCTCACGCCGTCGCTGAAGCTGCGCAGGAGCGCGATCCTCGCCGCGTACGCGCAGGACGTGGAGCGGCTGTACACGCCCCGCGCTGCGGCGTCCTTCGCACGGGAGCCGTTCGGTCGCCGCTGACCTCGCCCGTGTCAGACGTCAACCACGGCTCCATTGCCCCACCCTCACCGGGTACGGCATCTCCAGCGGCGTGACGCAGCTCGGCGACCGTGTGCAGCAGGGCGTCCCCGAGCCGCTCGCCCGGGCCGTGTCACCGGAGAGCGCCACGGACTGACGGCGCGCCCCGCGAGCCACGCGTCAGACGAAGGCGTGTCAGATGAAGCGTCCTCCCGCCACTTCCAGGACGCAGCCCGTCGTGTACGACGACAGGTCGGACGCGAGGAACAGAACCGTTCCGGCGACCTCCTCTGGCTCACCGGCGCGGCGCATCGGCACCTCGGCGAGCTTGGCGTTCCAGATGTCCTCGCGCAGGGACTCCGTCATCTCGGTGCGGATCAGGCCTGGCTGGACGGCGTTGACCCGCACGCCCCGGTGGGCGAGTTCCTTCGCGGCGGCCTTGGTGAGGCCGACGAGACCGGCCTTGGCCGCGCTGTAGTTCGTCTGTCCGACCATGCCGACCTTGCCGGAGATCGACGAGATGTTGACGATCGAGCCGCTTCCCTGCTCGCGCATGACCTCGGCGGCCGCTCGGGTGCCCAGCCAGGCCCCCTTGAGGTGGACGTCGACGACCGCGTCGAAGTCGGCCTCGGACATCTTGCGCAGGGTGGCGTCCCGTGTGATGCCCGCGTTGTTGACCATCACATCGAGGGAACCGAACCGCTCGACGCAGCCGCGGACGGCGGCCTTCACCGCGTCGGCGTCGGTGACGTCGCAGGTGACGGCGGCCACCTGGGTGCCGGTGGAGTCGAGGGCGCGGGCGCTCGCCTCGGCCGCGGGGCCGTCGATGTCGGCGATGACGACGCGCGCGCCGTTCTTGTGGAAGGCCGTGGCGATGGCGAGGCCGATCCCCTTGGCAGCCCCGGTGACCAGGGCGCTCCTGCCGTGCAGCATGGGATGAATCTCCTTGTCGGGTACGTCAGTTGAGGGCTTCGGCGGTGCCGAGCAGCGCGGTGACCTGGCTGGAGAGCACACCTCCGTTGCCGTGGGCGAGGGCGACGCGGGCCCCGTCGACCTGGCGTTCGTCGCAGTCGCCGCGCAGTTGGCGTACGGCTTCGATGACGGTGAAGATGCCGTACATGCCGGGGTGGCCGTACGAGAGGCCGCCGCCGTTGGTGTTGACGGGGAGCCTGCCGCCGGGCGCGATGCCGCCGTCGGCGACGAAGGGACCGCCCTCCCCCTTGGCGCAGAACCCGAGGTCCTCCAGGAACAGGACGGGGTTGATGGTGAACGCGTCGTACAGCTCGACGACGTCCACGTCGCCCGGGGCGAGCCCCGCCATGTCGAAGGCGCGGCGTCCGGACTCGGTCGCCGCCGTCACGGTGAGGTCGGGCATCCGCGAGATGTTGCGGTGCCAGGTGGCCTCGCCCCCGCCGAGCAGATAGGCGGGCACGGCGGCCAGGTCGCGGGCCCGCTCGGCCGAGGTGACGACGAGGGCGCCGCCGCCGTCGGTGACGAGGCAGCAGTCCCGTACGGTCAGCGGGTCGCTGATCATGCGGGAGCCGAGGACGTCCTCGCGGGTGAGCGGCCTGCGTTCGAAGGCGGCCGGGTTGAGCTGCGCCCACGCCCGCGCCGCGACCGCCACATCGGCCAGCTGCTCCCGCGTGGTCCCGTACTCGTACATGTGCCGCGAGGTCGCGAGCGCGTACATGCTCAGTGGGTAGCGGGGGCCGTACGGCTCCTCGTACGGGTCCGGCCTGGTCGGGGAGACGAGGCGGCCGCCGTCGGAGCGCTGCGTGCTGCCGTAGACGATCAGCGCGGTGGTGCACAGCCCCTGCTCGATCGCGGCAGCGGCGTGCAGGAGGTGGGAGACGAAGGAGCTGCCGCCGATGTTCGTGCCGTCGAGGTGGCGGGGGCGGATACCGAGGTACTCGGCGGTGTCCATGGCGGCCATCGGCAGGTATGACGAGGCGGTGAACAGGCCGTCGACCTGCGACTTGGCGATGCCGGCGTCCTCGAGGGCGCGGGCGGTGGCCTGGCCGACGAGGTCGAGGTGGGTGAGTCCGGGGGCGACCTCGCCGAGGTCGGACTCGGCCACGCCGACGACGGCGGCCCTGCCGCGCAGCGACTGGGTCATCGGGCGTCCTCCTTCGGCTCGAAGACGGCGGTGTCGCCGTCCGCTGTCGTGCGGAACCGGACGCGGTCGCCGATCGCGACGTCCTCCGGAGCGGGCCCCTCGACCCGCGACATCATGCGGAAGCCGTCGTCGAGGTCGACGAGTACGACGTTGTGGGCGCCGTCGCGGCCGCGCACGACGGTCGTCGCGTACACGGTGCCGTCACCGGTGCTGAGCTCCCAGCCCAGCTTCTGCGTACCGCAGTCGGGGCAGAGGGTGCGGGGCGGGAAGACGGCGGCCGCGCAGTGCGCGCAGCGCTGGTAGCACAGTTCGCCGCGGCCAAGGCCGGCGCGGTGGGCGAGGGCCGGGGACCGGTGCTCCGGCGTCACGGCGACTCCACGGGGGGCGGGTGGGTTCATCGTGCGTCCTGTTCCGAAGGGGCGCTCAGCAGGGCGAGGCAGTCCACGGCGACGGCGCCGTCGCCGTCCGCGCCGCACAGCAGCGGGTTCACGTCGAGTTCGAGGAGGTCGTCGGCGAGGTCGGTGGCGAGCCAGGACAGGCGGACGAGGGCGTCCGCCACGGCGTCGACGTCGCGAGCGGACGCGCCGCGCACCCCGTCGAGGACCCGTGCCGCGCGCAGCGAGCGCAGCATGCGCACCGCCCCCGCGTGGTCGACGGGGGCCACGGCGACCTGGCTGTCGTCGAGTACGTCGACGAGGACACCGCCGAACCCGGCGACCACGACGGGCCCGAACGCGGCGTCGCGCTGGATGCCGAGGATCAGCTCGGTGCGGTCGCCGCCCGCCATGCGCTGCACGAGGAGCCGCGCGTCGCCGACGCCCTCGCGGGCCGCGGCGGCGAGGATGTCCCGCGCGGCGTCACGCACGCCGTCCGGCGTGGTCAGGCCGAGCCGCACGCCCCCCATGTCGCTCTTGTGGGCGATGTCCGCCGACAGCAGCTTGACGGCCAGGGGCCCTTCGAGGTCCGCCGCGACCCGTACGGCTTCCTCGGGGTCGCGCGCGGTGCGGGCCTGCGCGCAGTGGAGTCCGTAGGCGGCGATGAGCCGGGCGGACTCGTACTCGTCGAGCCGGGTACGGCCGTGGGCGCGGGCCTCTTCGACGATCGCGCGGGCGGCCCGCGGGTCGGTGCCCGTGGGGCGTGCGCCCGTCGGAAGGGGCGGGCGGAGACTGAAGTCGGCGAGGTGCCCGAGGGCCGCGGCGGCCCGGCCCGGGTCGCTGTAGCAGGGCACGCCCACCTCGCGGAGCCGCTGCCGCGCCCTGCCGTTGCCACCGGTCCAGACGACGACGAGCGGCTGGTCGGTGGAGCCGTGCGCCTTCGCGATGGCGTCGGTCAGCTCGTCGATGTCGCCGTCGGCGTTACCGAGCAGCACGCCGATCATGTCGGTGCCGGGGTGTTCGAGGGCGACGTCGAGGGCGCGGCGCAGCATGTCGGGTTCGCTGACGAGCGCGGCGGTCAGGTCGACGGGGTTGCGGGGCGAACCGAACGGGGGGATGACGCCGGCCATGCGCCGCTGCCACTCCTCGTCCCAGGTGTCGACGGCGATGCCGTGGGTGGCGGCCTCGTCGGCCATGAGGACTCCGGCGCCGCCCGACAGGGAGAGGGTGGTGAGACGGCGGCCCCTGGCGCGGCGGCCGGTGGCGAAGATCTGGGCGGCGTCCAGCATGGGTTCGACGCCGCTCACGCGGGTGAGGCCGAACTGGCGTGCCGCGCCGTCGAAGACGCGGTCCTCGCCGGCCAGTGACGCGGTGTGCGACTGGGCGGCGCGGGCACCGGCGGCGGAGCGGCCCACCTTCACGGCGATGACGGGTTTGTCGGCCGCGTGCGCGGCGCGGGCCGCGTCGAGGAGTCCGGGGCCGTCGCTGACGCCTTCGAGGTAGGCGAGCAGGACCTTCGACTCGTCGGTCGCGGCGAACGCGCCGAGGAGTTCGGACACCGAGATGTCGACCTCGTTGCCGGTGTTGACGTAGTGGGCGAGGCCGATGCCGTACTGGCGCGCCTCGCTGAAGATGAACGAGCCGAAGGCGCCGCTCTGGCTGACGAACGCGACGGGGCCCGGGCGCAGTTCGATGTTCTCGTCGAGCGCCGACGTGAAGGTGGGCACGGCCCGGTCGTGGACGCTGATGAGGCCGAGGCAGTTGGGCCCGAGGACGCGGACGCCGCTCTCCTCCGCGGCGGACTTCAACTCCCGTTGCAGCACCGCGCCTTGTTCGCCGGTCTCGGCGTAGCCGGCCGCGGCGACGATCGCCACCTTGATGCCGCGGCGACCGCACGCTCGGATGCCCTCGGCCGCGTGGGCGGCGTCGAGCATGACCATCGCGAGGTCGATGTCGCCGTCGATCGCGTCGAGGGTGGCGTGGGCGGGCAGGCCCTGGACGGTGGCTCGGCGGGAGTTCACCGGCAGGATGCGGCCCGCGTATCCGAAGCGCTTGAGGTAGTCGACGGGGCGGCCCGACAGTTTTCGAGGGTTGTCGGAGGCGCCGAGTACGGCGATGGAGCGGGGGTGGAGAAGGGTGTCGACGAGGTCCGTGCGGGACGGTTGCGCGCTCATGCCCCGGCCTCCCGCAGCAGCCCCTTGCCGATGATGAGTTTCTGGATCTCGCTGGTGCCCTCGTAGATCCGGAAGAGGCGCGCGTCACGGTAGAGGCGCTCGACGGTCGAGGCGCTCATATAGCCGCTGCCGCCGTGCACTTGGACGGCGCGGTCGACGACCCGGCACACCATCTCGCTGCAGAACAGCTTGGCGCTGGAGGGCCCCACGCGGGTGTCGGTGCCCGCGTCGTACGCCTCGGCGGCGGCAAGCACCAGGGAGCGGCCCGCGAGGAGTTCGGCGTGCGACTCGGCGAGGAGTTCCTGGACGAGCTGGAAGCGGCCGATGGACTCGCCGCCCTGCTCGGCGGTGACGGCGTAGCGCACGGCCTCGTCGAGTGCGCGGGCCGCGAGGCCGACGCACAGGGCCGCGATGTGCAGGCGGCCGCGCGTGAGCGAGGCCATCGCGGCACGGAATCCGGTGCCGGGCTCGCCGCCGAGGACGGCGTCGGCGGGGACCCGCGCGTCGTCGAAGTAGACCGGTGCGGTGTGGGCGCCGCGCTGGCCCATCTTGCGGTCCGGCGGCCCGATCCGTACGCCCGGCGCCGTGCTTTCCACGAGGAAGGCGGAGATCCCGCGGTGGGCCTCGGCGTCGGGGTCGGTCCGCGCGAAGACGACGAACAGGTCGGCGTGGTCGGCGTTGGTGATGAACCGCTTGGCGCCGGACAGGACCCAGCCGTCGCCCTCGCGGACGGCGCGGGTGCGTACGCCGCTGGGGTCCGAGCCGGCGCCGTCCTCGGTGAGGGCGAACGAGGCGACCGCGGAACCGGCGGCGAGCGCGGGCAGCCAGCGCTTCTGCTGCTCGGGCGTGCCGAAGTTCACCAGGGCCTTGCCCGCGATGCCGTTGTTGGTGCCGAGCATGGAGCGGAACGCCGGTGTGGTCCAGCCGAGTTCGATGGCCAGGCGCACGTCCTGGCGCATGTCGAGGCCGAGCCCTCCGTACTCCTCTGGCAGCGCCCAGCCGAACAGGCCCATGTCGGCGGCGCCGCTCCGCAGCCGCTCGGGTATGGCGTCGCTCTGCTCGATCTCCTCCTCCAGCGGCACGACTTCACCGCGGACGAAGTCCTTCACGGTGCGTAGGATGTCCTCGAAGACATCGGAATCCATGGCTGTCTCCCTTGTGTCGGGGGGTGTCCGGCTCGGTATTCGGCCGCCCGTCAGCGTGCTGACCGTCAGAGCGCGGCGGGCTGTTGCGTGGCGTCTGCCGTCGTGGCCTCCCGCTCCTCGGCTGCCGCGGTGCGCGCGAGCAGGGCGCGGGCGCCGAAGAGCGAGAGCAGCACCATCAGGACGGCGAAGGCCACTACGGGCACGATCGATCCGGTGGCGGTGAGCAGCGCCTGCCCGATGAGGGGCGTGCCGCCGCCGAAGAGCATCCCGGCCGCGGAGTACGACACCGAGATGCCGGTGTAGCGGACGCGGGCGGGGAACGCCTGGGCGAGCATGCCGGCGAGGAGTGCGTAGAACATGACGTGCGGCAGCGTCGCGATGACCATGCCGAGCAGGGTGAGGCCGAAGCTGCGGGTCGAGATCAGCCAGAACAGCACGGGCATGGCCGGGATCTCGAGGATCAGCAGGACGGTGACGACCTTGCGGGTGTTCCAGCGGCTGCCGAGGACGGCGCCGAAGGGCTGGGCGACGAACTGCGCGACGGTGGCGAGCAGGATGATCGTGAGCATGCTGTCGCGGGACATGCCGAGGTCGTTGGTGGCCCAGGACAGGGCGAAGGTGTTCTTCAGGTACGAGGCGACGTACGCGATGACGGAGGCCGCGAGCCCGAGCGCGACCGTCGTCCTGTGGGTGCGCAGCAGCTCGACGAGGGGCAGTCGTGCGACCTGTTCGGTCTGCTTGAGCCGCAGCAGTTCGGGGGATTCCTGGATGCGCATCCGCACGATCAGGCCGACGATCACGAGCAGCGCGGAGGCGAGGAAGGGCAGACGCCAGCCCCACGTCACGAAGGCGGCGTCGGGGAGCTGCGAGACGGCGGTGAAGGCGAGGACGGCGAGGATCTGGCCGGTGGGCGAGCCCTGCTGGGCGAAGGCGCCGAAGAGGAACCCGCGGCGCCGCTCGGTGTGTTCGGTCGCGATGAGGACGGCGCCGCCCCATTCGCCGCCCACGGCGACGCCCTGCACGACGCGCAGCAGCACGAGCAGGACCGGGGCCAGGACGCCGACGGTGTCGTACGTGGGCAGCAGGCCCATCCCCGCGGTGGCGACGCCCATGAGGAGAAGCGTCGCGATGAGGGTGTTCTTACGCCCGATGCGGTCGCCCAGGTGCCCGAAGACGATGCTGCCGAGGGGGCGGGCGACGAAGCCGATCCAGAACGTCGCGAAGGACGCGAGGACGCCGACGGCGGGTGACGCCTCGGGGAAGAAAAGTTTCCCGAGGACAATCGCCGACGCGGTCCCGAATATGTAGAAGTCGTACCACTCGATGGTGGTTCCGATGAATGCGGCAATTCCCGCCCGCCGCCCCATCTTCTCGTCTGCGACGAGTCAGCGTCTCACCCTTGCCACACTCCTTCGGGGGCAATTCGGATTCACCGAAAGCCCGTCTCACGTGGGTACTTGGGCTAATGGCGCGCTTATTGAATTCCGGCTCCATGCGGCCGTTTTCGCGTCTGATGACATTTACCGTATCACCGGATGCGTGATGCAACTAACACATTGTTGGCCATCGATTTATTCGCCGGGGCGACATAATCTCGACGCGTCGGAACGAAACGGCCTCCGGCGGAGGCGGAGGGTGGAAGGGCATGGAACTGCGCCGCCTGCAGGCTTTCGTCGCGGTCGCCGAGGAGCTCAGCTTCAGCCGGGCCGCGGCCCGGCTGCACATGTCGCAGCCACCCCTCTCCCAACAGATCAAGCGGCTCGAGCAGGACGTCGGCGTCGAGCTGCTGCACCGCACCACCCGCAGCGTCGAGCTCACCGCCGCCGGGGCGGCGTTCCTCACCGAGGTGCGGTCCGCGCTCGACTCCCTGGAGGCCGCGAAGCTCGCGGCGCACCGGGCGGCGGAGGGGGTCACCGGGGTGGTGCGGCTGGCGTTCAGCGGCCCCACGTCGTATCGCGAACTCCTCGCCATCGCACGCGAGTTCAGGCTGCGGCACCCCACCGTCAGACTCGACGTCGTCGGCCCCTACTACGGTGGCGAGCTGGCCGAGCGCCTGCACCTGCGGGAGGCGGACGCGGGTCTGGTGCGGCTCCCGCTGCCGGACACCGGGCTGCGGGTGCGGGAGCTGCTGCGGCACCCGCTGGTCGCGGCCGTGCCCTCCGAACACCCGCTCGCCGCACGGGAGTCGCTGACCCTCACCGACCTGCGGGACGTGCCCTTCGTCAGCTACCCGGCCGGCCGGGGCTCGATCGTGCGGGACCTGGTGCTGTCGGCGTTCCTGGCGCAGGGCGCGACCCCGCGCATCGTCCAGGACGCGCCCGACACCCATACCCTTCTCTCCCTGGTGGGGGCGAGCGTCGGCATCGGGCTCACTCCGGACTCCGCCGGGCACCTGGCGGTGCCGGGAGTGACGCTGGTCCCGGTCCTTGACGCCCCGGCGCTCCCGCTCGGCCTCGCCTGGCGGGCGGACGACACCGATCCGGCGGTGGCAGCGCTCGTCGACCTGGTCGGCACGTTCGCCGACGGGCTCCGGGACCTGCCGGCGACGTGACATCGCCGGGCGCCCCCCGATCCTCCGCCTTACGCCGTCCCGCCCGCGGGGCAGGGGGTGAGCTCCACCCCGAGCAGCCGTCGCGCCCGCTCCTGGACCGGCTTGTCGACCATCACACCGTCGACGGCCGACACCGCGTCGCCCGCCGCGAGCACCTTCCTGGCCCAGGCCAGCTCCTCGTCCGACGGTGCGAACCCCTCGGCCACCGCGGGGAGTTGCCTCGGATGGATGCACAGTTTGCCTCCGAAGCCGAGCCGTCGGGCGTGCCGGATGTCCTGCGCGAGCGCGTCGGCGTCGTCGAGCGCGGTGGTGACGCCGTCCAGCGGGGGCGCGACACCGGCGGCGGTGCACGCCATGACCAGCCGGGACCGCGCGTACGCCAGCGCCAGGGTGTCGTCGTGGCGCACGCCCAGCTCGGTGGCGAGGTCGACGCTGCCGAACGCCGCACGGACGACGCCGGGCACGCAGCACACGTCGAGGGCGCGCTCGATCCCGGCTGCCGTCTCGACGAGCGGGATCACGGCGCAGACCTCCGCGATCCGCGCGATCACGTCGGGGTCCTCGGCCTTGGGCAGCATCACCGGACAGCCGAACGCGGTGACGAGGTCCAGGTCGGCGTCCCACCAGGGCGTGCCGGGCGCGTTGATCCGCACCACCGCGTCCCTGCCCCGCGCGAGCCAGTCGGCGGCGTGCCGGCGGGCCGCGTCCTTGCCGTCGGCCGCGACGGCGTCCTCCAGGTCGATGATCACGGCGTCGGCCCCGGCCGCGGCCGCCTTCTCGAACCGGTCCGGACGGTGCCCCGGGGCGAAGAGCAGGCTGCGGGCGGCGGCGAGGCGGGTGCGGTCCCGGCCGAGGCGCGCGGGGTCGGCGAGTTCGGTACTCGCGGGGTCGGTACTCGCGGGGTCGGTACTCGCAGGCTCGACAGCCGTGTGCTCAGCGCTCACTTGAAAGTCACCTCCGCCGTCGCGTGCCGCTCGTCCCGACGCGTGGCGATCCGCAGTCCCGCCGACCCTCCGTCGTCCGCCACGTCGCCGAGCGCACAGACCTGTTCGCCGGCGAACACGGGCTTGCGGAGCCGGTAGGAGAGCGTATGGATCTCCCGCTCCGGGGCCTCGCGCCGGGCGAGCTCCAGCATCAGCTGCACGAGGAGCGGCCCGTGGACGACGAGGCCCGGGTAGCCCTCGACGTCGCGCACGTACGGCTCGTCGTAGTGAATGCGGTGGGCGTTCGCGGTGAGCGCGCTGTAGCGGAACAGCAGGGTCGGTGAGGGGCGCAGGATCAACTGCCAGTCGGCGTCGGCCGGTTCGGCCTCACCGAGGTCGAGGCCGAAGCCCCCGCTCCGCCCCTCGTCCTCGCCCGTGCGGTAGACGAGGTCCTGCTCCTCGGTGAGCCGCGTCTCACCCTCCTGCACAATCTCATGACGGATCGTCACGAACGCCATCTCGCCGGTGCGGCCGCGCTTGATCTCGACCTTGGCGAGGGAACTCGTACGCCGGGCGGGCACGCCCACCCGCAGCGGCGCGGTGAACTCCGCGCGGCCGCCCGCGAACATGCGCCTGCGGTCCGGGAGGGGCGGCAGGAAGTGGCCGTGCGCGGGGTGCCCGTCGGCCCCCAGCTCCCGCTGTGCGGGCCATTCGAGGAAGTGAAGCCAGTGCCACAGCGGCGGCAACGGCTCCCCCTCGGCGGCCACGGCCGCCTCCTGGTCGAGCACCTGGCTCAGCGCGGCGACGGGCGCGGCGGCGACGGGATCGTCCAAGGTCACGGGCGCCGGCGCCCAGGCGTCCAGATACCGTGCGAGCGCGAACTCGCCCTGGGATACGTCTGGTTGGGGCATGGTCCTCATTCTCCGATGCGTTGCGAAACGGGTGCCGCGGAAGCCGCCGGTGCCGCCGCCGCGTCGTGCAGGGTCTCCAGGGACCGGCCGCGGGTGTCGACACCGAAGAAGAACACGGTGGCCGTGGCGACCAGCCAGCATCCCGCGATGAACACGAACACGGCGACATAGCCGAGCCCCGGCGCGGTGTAGATCGCCGCGACGACCAGCGGCGCGATGACGTTGCCGATCCGGCCGACGCCGTTGCCGAGCCCGGCGCCCGCCGTGCGCAGGCGGGTGGGGAAGACCTCGGGGGTGTACGAGTAGAGCACCGCGATGAACGTCTGGCTGAGCGCGGCGACGAGCGTGCCGAACACGACGACGGCCACGACGGACGAGCTGAGTCCGTACCCGATGCCGAGGACCGCCACCACGAGACCGAGCACCACCGCGAGGTGCTTGCGCGGGTAGCGGTCGATGAACGGCCAGGCGAGGAACGCGCCGGGCACCGCCCCGATGGTGGTGACCGCGGACATGGACATGCTCTTCGCGAAGTCCTGGCCGTGGTCGGCGAGCAGCGTCGGCACCCAGGACTGGAACCCGTAGAAACCGACGAGCCCGAAGAGCCACAGGACCATGAGGGCCACGGTGTTGCGCCGCTGGCCCGCGGCGAAGAGTTCGGAGAACCGCGGCCGGTCCGCCGGCGCGGGCGGCGTGGCGAGCGCCTCCGCGGACGGCTCCCAGTCGGGCACGAAGGCGCGTGTGACCTGCACGGCTTCGGCGCTGCGGCCGCGCGCGAGGAGCCAGCGCGGCGACTCGGGCAGGCGCATCAGGAGCGGTACGAGCAGGACGCCGAGGGCGCCGATGACGAAGAGGGCGCGCCAGCCGCCGGGGTCGTCGGCGGTCAGGCCGCGGGCCGTGAACGCCACGACGGGGATGCCGATCAGGCCGGTGCCGAGCGCCGTCGCCTGGGCGCGGCCGCGGCGTGCGGCGGGGGTGACCTCGGAGAGGTAGGTGATCGCGACGGAGGTCATGGCGCCGAGGCCGAACCCGGTCGCGAAGCGGGCCGCGGCCATCGCGCCCACCCCGGTGACCAGTGCGTTGACCACGGAGGCCGCGGAGAAGAGCACCACGGACCCCGCCATGACCCGCCGCCGGCCCACCTGGTCGGCGAACCGGCCGCCGAGGATCGCGCCGGCCGCCATACCGGCGAAGCCCAGGGCGGTGACGAACGCGATGTCGTCGACGGTGAAGAGGTGCGCCCGGCGGATGGCGGGCGCGGCGAACGCGAACGTGTTCAGGTCGGCGAGGTCGAAGAAGAACATGGCGCTGACAGTGAGCAGCACCCGCCGGTGCAGGGCACCGTGCCGGGCGCCGCTGAGCGCGGCGAGCAGGGGATGCGCATCGCCCATGCGAGACCTCCGGGGGACAGGCGGCTGGACAGCCGGTGGACAGGTGGGTTGCCAGGTACCTGAACGGGTGGCTGGACAGACCGATCGATGTGGCCGCCTCAATGACGGATTGTGCCGTACAAAACGCGGCCCAGCGTCCGCCCCGCCGGGCGTCCAGTCAACCCCCCAGGGATGAAGTTGCATGTGAAAGCTTTAAGTTGCCCTGCGGTGGCGGCATTGACGACCCCGCGATTTGGCCGTACAAAGTAATCACGCAGTGCAGGACATGTACGAAGGGAAGCCATGCCGGCCATCGCGGAATCGCTCGCCGAGTGGGCGTACGGATACGAACCCGACGCCGAGGACCTGGCGCTCGCCCGCCGCTCCCTCCTGGACACGGTCGCGGTCACGCTCGCCGCGCGCGACCACCCGGTGAGCGCGCTGGCCGCCGAGCTGCCGGACGCGGCGCGCTGGGCCGCGGTCGGGCACGTCCTCGACTTCGACGACCTGCACATCGAGTCCACGACACACATCAGCGTCGTGATCGTCCCCGCGGTCCTCGCGGCGGGCGGCGACGCGCGTGCCTATCTGGCCGGGGCCGGCGTCATGGCCCGGCTCGGCACGCTGCTCGGCTGGTCGCACTACGCCGCGGGCTGGCACGCCACCTGCACGGCGGGCGCCCCCGCGGCGGCCGTCGCGGCGGGCGTCGCCTGGGGCCTCACTCCCGAGAGGCTCGCGACGGCCATGGCGCTCGCGGTGCCCGGCGCGAGCGGGGTCCAGGCCGCGTTCGGCACGCACAGCAAGTCGCTCCAGGTCGGCTTCGCGGCGGAGGCGGGGGTGCGGGCGGCGCGCCTCGCCCGGGCCGGCGCCACGGCCGACCCGCGGGCGGTCGACGCGTGGCTGGAGCTGGTGGGCGCGCAAGGAGCGGACGGCGCCGGCGGAGGTGTGCCCCACAGCGGCGGTCCCGCCGTACCCGGCGGCCTCGCCATCAAGATGTTCCCCTGCTGCTACGCGATGCAGCGCCCGATCGCGGCGCTGCGCGACCTGCGCGCCGAGTGCGGCCCCGACGACGTCACGGCCGTGCGCGTCACCACGCCGGGGGCCACCGTCCACCCCCTCATCCACGACGACCCGGACACCGGGCTCGAAGGCAAGTTCAGCCTCCCGTACGCGGTGGCGACGGCCCTCCTCGACGGCTTCCCCGGCTTCGGGGCCTTCACGGACGACGCGGTGGGCCGGCCCGAGGCCCGGCGTCTGATGGCCACCGTCGAGACAGAGCACACCGAGGGCGGTGCCGGGCTCCTCGACGGCGAGGTCGACCTCGCGGTGACACTCACCGACGGCCGGGTCCTGCGCTCCGCCCTCGCCCATCCCCCGGGCTCGCCCCAGCGCCCGCCCACGGACGAGGAGCTGGTGGAGAAGTTCATCGCGTGCGGCAGCGACGTACCCGCTCTGCTCAAGGACACGACCTGGGAGTCGGCCCGCGCCCTGCTCCTCACCGAACTTCCCGGGAAGGACCCCGCATGACCGATCCGCTCCCCCTCGAAGGCATCACGGTCGTCAGCCTGGAACAGGCCGTCGCCGCGCCCTTCGCCACCCGCCAGCTCGCCGACCTCGGCGCCCGCGTGATCAAGGTCGAGCGTCCCGGCGGAGGCGACTTCGCCCGCCGCTACGACACCACCGTGCACGGCCAGGCCAGCTATTTCGTGTGGCTCAACCGCTCCAAGGAGTCCCTCACCCTGGACCTCAAGTCGCAGGAGGGCCGGGACATCCTGGAGGAACTCCTCGCGGACGCCGACGTGTTCGTCCAGAACCTCGCCCCGGGTGCCGCCGACCGCATGGACCTCGGCCCCGCTGCGCTCCAGGCCCGCCACCCCCGCCTGATCCCCTGCACCATCAGCGGGTACGGCACCAGCGGCTCCTGGTCGCAGCGCAAGGCCTACGACCTGCTCGTGCAGTGCCAGACCGGGCTGCTCTCCATCACGGGCTCGCCCGACGAGCCCGCCCGCGTGGGCATCTCCGTCGCCGACATCGCGGCGGGCATGTACGCGTACAGCGGCGTACTCTCCGCCCTCTACACGCGGGCCACCACCGGGCGCGCGCCCGCCGTCGAGGTCTCCCTCTTCGAGGCGCTCGCCGAGTGGATGAGCCAGCCCGCCTACTACACGCGTTACGGCGGCACGCAGCCGCCGCGCATCGGCGCCCAGCACGCCACGATCGCGCCCTACGGCCCGTTCACCGCCTCCGACGGGAAGGAGGTGCTGCTCTCCATCCAGAACGAGCGGGAGTGGCAGGCCCTGTGCACCACGGTCCTCGGCCGTCCCGAACTCACCGACGACCCCCGCATGGCCACCGGCGCCGACCGCGTCGCCCACCGCGACGAGGTCAACGCGGCCGTCTCCGCGCGCTTCGCCGAGCTCGGCAGCGAGGACGCCATGGCGCTCCTCGACAAGGCCGGCATCGCCAACGCGGGTGTGAACTCCATCGCCGAGTTCCTCGCCCACCCCGCTCTCGCCGAGCGCGACCGCTGGCGCGACATCGCCGTGCCGGGCGCGCAGGGACCCGTACAGGCCCTGCTTCCCCCGGCGGACCTCTCCGGCGTCACCCCCCGGATGGACCCCGTGCCCGCCGCGGGAGAGCACACCGAACGGATCCTCACCGCCCTGGGCCGCAGCACCGCCGACATCGAGCGGCTGCGGGCGCAGGGCGTCATCGACACCACGCACGACCACGAACAAGGAGCGTCCGCGAAGTGAGCACCCTCGACACCCTCTCCACCGACGAGCAGCTGATCGTCGAGACCGTGCGGAACTTCGTGGACCGCGAGGTGAAGCCGGTCGTACGCGAGTTGGAGCATGCAGACACCTACCCCGAGGCTCTCATCGAGCAGATGAAGGACCTGGGCATCTTCGGCCTGGCGATCCCCGAGGAGTATGGCGGCACGCCCGTCTCCACGCCCTGCTACGTGCTGATCACGGAGGAGCTGGCACGCGGCTGGATGAGCCTCGCCGGCGCCATGGGCGGCCACACCGTCGTCTCCAAGCTGCTGCTGCACTTCGGCACCGACGAGCAGAAGAACCGCTACCTGCCGAAGATGGCGACCGGCGAGATCCGCTCGACGATGGCCCTCACCGAGCCGGGCGGCGGCTCCGACCTCCAGGCGATGCGCACGGTCGCGCGGCGCGACGGGGACTCGTACGTCGTCAACGGCGGCAAGACCTGGATCACCAACTCCCGCCGCTCGCAGCTGATCGCGCTGCTGTGCAAGACGGACCCGGCGGCCGAGCCGAAGCACCGCGGCATCTCCATCCTGCTCGCCGAGCACGGCCCGGGGCTCACCGTCTCGCGCGACCTGCCGAAGCTCGGCTACAAGGGCGTCGAGAGCTGTGAGCTGACCTTCGACGACTACCGCGTCCCGGCCGGCGCGCTGCTCGGCGGCGTCGAGGGCAAGGGCTTCGGGCAGATGATGAAGGGCCTGGAGACGGGCCGCCTCCAGGTCGCCTCGCGCGCGCTCGGCGTCGGCAGGGCCGCGTTCGAGGACGCACTGCGCTACGCGCAGGAGCGCGAGACGTTCGGCGAGCCCATCTACAAGCACCAGTCGATCGGCAACTACCTGGCCGATATGGCGACTTCGCTCACCGCGGCGCGCCAGCTCACCCTGTACGCCGCCCGCGAGGCGGACGCGGGCCGCCGCGTCGACATGGAGGCGGGCATGGCCAAGCTCTTCGCGTCGGAGACGGCCATGGAGATCGCCCTGAACGCGGTCCGTATCCACGGAGGCTACGGCTACTCGACCGAGTTCGACGTCGAGCGCTACTTCCGCGACGCGCCCCTGATGATCGTCGGCGAGGGCACCAACGAGATCCAGCGCAACGTCATCGTGCGCCAGCTGGTCTCGCGGGGCGGTCTGGACGTCTGACCTGCGCACCGCCTTGTACGGCCATTAGACTCACGGCACAGGCAGGGCGGTGAACGGCAGACATGACGCGTACGACACGCACAGAGCGGACGAGGGGGACACAGATGGCGGCCCCCGGGCGTGACAGCGCCTACGTACGCCTGGCGCGCGAGCTGCGCGAGGCGATCCTGCGGCACGACTACCCCGAGGGGGTGCGGCTGCCCACGGAGGCGGAGCTCGCCGCCTCGCACGGGCTCAGCCGGCAGACCGTGCGGCGCGCCTTCCAGGACCTGGTCACGGAGGGCCTGGTGCACCGGGTCCCGGGGCGCGGCACGTTCGCCGCACCCCGCGAGGAGCAGTATCTGCGGCAGTTCGGCTCGGTCGAGGACCTCATGGCGCTCTCCCTCGACACGACGATGCGCCTGGTGTCGCCGCTGCGCCGCCGGGTCGACGTGGACGCGGCGGGCAGGCTGCGCGTCGGCTCCGACCGCGTGGACCACCTCTCGTTCCTGCGGCTGCACGAGGACACCCCGTTCTGCCTGACGACGGTGCATCTGCCGCCGGACGTGGGCGCGCTCGTCGCGGACCGCCCGGAGCTGACGAAGGCGGGCACGGACAGCCGCGTCACCATCATCGGCCTCCTCGACGGCCGGCTGCCCGAGCCGATCGCGGAGGCGGAGCAGTCCGTCACGGTCGCCGTCGCGTCGGCCGAGGTGGCGGCCCAGCTGGACTGCCCGCCGCAGCATCCGCTGCTCCGGATCGACCGCCTCTACCTGTCGGCGTCGGGCCGCCCGGTCGAGCTGGCCGTCAGCCACTTCGTTCCCGAGCACTACTCGTACCGGGTGCGGCTGCGCCGCCATCCGCGCTGAGGCACGCACGGCGCGGCCGGTGACCGGTCGTGTCCGCGTGTCTCAGAGCGACGACGCGACCGTCAGCCCCTCCAGCACGGCCTCCTCCACGGTCCGCGGTGACACGCAGTCCCCCGCCATCAGGACCTCACCCACCCGTCCGTTCGCCAGGCCGGCGAGTTCAGCCACGGGGTCGTGCCCCTGGGCGAGGACGACGGCCGCGACCCCTTCGATGATCACCGGCTCCTCGGTGAGGGTGTGCTGGAAGTACGCCGTGTCGGCGTCGGCGCCGTAGGGGCGCACCGTCGGCACGGTCTCGACGCCGGCCCGCGCGGCCTCGGCGAGCATCGACGCGCGCACGTACTGCTGAAGATGCTCACCGGCACCGAAGCCGGTCGTGCACAGCGTCACTTTCCGCCCCTGCCGGGCGAGTTGGACGGCCACACCTATGCCGATCCAGTCACCGCGCCAGTCCGCGACGACGATCCGGCCCTTGGGCACGTCGACGGTGCCGCGGACGACGTCCCAGGCGTCCAGCACGACGGGGTCGTCGAGGAGTTCGAGCGCGGGCCGGCGCGGCACCGCGCCCGTGGCGACGACGAGCGTGTCCGCCTCTTCACGGTCGAGCAGCTCGGCGTCGACGCGGGACCCGGTGACGATCCGCGCGCCGGCCCGCCGCGCCTCACCCTCCAGATTGGTGATCGCACCACCGAACTCGGCACGTCCCGGCAGGAGTTGGGCGAGCAGCACCTGGCCGCCCACGCGCCGCGCCGCCTCGTGCAGGGTGACGTCGTGCCCACGGGACGCGGCCACGGCTGCGGCCTTGAGCCCGGCGGGACCGCCACCGGCGATGAGTACCTTCCGGCGCCTGGTGGGCAGGGGCAGCCGCGTGAACCGGCGCTCCCTGCCGGTCTCGGGGTGCTGGATGCAGGAGATCGGGTAGCCGCGCTGGAAGTGGCCGATGCAGGCCTGGTTGCAGCCGATGCAGGCCCGGATCTCCTCCGTGCGGCCGTCGCTCGCCTTGCCCGGCATGTCCGGGTCGCAGATCAGAGCGCGGGTCATGGCGCAGGCGTCGGCCTGACCCTCCTTGATGATCTGCTCGGCCTCCTGGGGCTGGTTGACGCGCCCGGCGACCATGACCGGCACCTCGACCGCCGCCCGCACACGTGCCGCGATGGGTGCGGTGTATCCGGCGGGCTGTGTCATCGGGGGCGCGATGTGCACGGCCCCGGAGATCGTCGCCGACGAGCCGGCGCAGACGCTCACATAGTCGACGAGACCCTCGCGGTCCAGGCGGGCCGCGGCCTCGACGGCGAGCTCGGCGGTGAGGCCGTCGTGGCTCAACTCGTCGCCGGATATGCGCAGTCCGGCCACGAAGCCGGGTCCGGTGTGCGCCCGTACCGACGCGAGGGCCTCGCGCAGGAACCGCAGCCGGCCGTCCGCGTCACCCCCGTACCCGTCGGCGCGCACGTTGACCTGCGGGTTGAGGAACTGAGCCGGGAGGTAGCCGTGGCTGGCGACGACCTCCACCCCGTCGAGCCCGGCGGCGCGCAACCTGCGGGCCGCCTCTCCGTACCCGTCGACGACTTCGCGTATCTCGGCCTCGGTCATGGCGCGCGGCATCACATGGAAGCGTTCGCTGGGCGTCGCCGACGCGGACCAGGCGACGGGCGCGGAGCCGTCGCGCGACTCCAGAATCTCGCGTCCCGGATGGAAGAGCTGCCCGAAGACCTTGGCGCCGTGCCGGTGCGCGGCCTCGGCGAGCCGCCGGTACCCCTCGACACACGAGTCGTCCGTGGCCATGAGGACATGCGTCGTGTACCGCGCCGTCTCGTGAACTCCCGCCACCTGTACGACGATGAGCCCGACGCCGCCCTCCGCGCGCGCCTCGTGATAGGCGACCAGATCGTCGGTGACCTGCCCGCCCTCGACGAGGACCGTGTCATGGCCGGAGGACAGGACGCGGTTCTTCAGCGTCACGCCGCCGATGGCGAGCGGGCTGAACAGGTGCGGGAATGCGGTCGACGTCATGGCGCGGTGCCTCCTGTGAACTGCGGCTCGGATGGAGTGAGGTGAGAGGGAAACAGCTCAGTCGCGTACACCGAGGACCGAGCGGGCCGTGGCGAGGATGACGGCGGCGTAGCCCTCCGCCCCCATGCCGCTGCCCGACGCCACGGCCATGTCGCAGCCGTCGACGGCGGCGAGCACGGACCGCACCGCGACGTCGGTGGGCACGACGGGCGCGAACTTCCCCGCGGCGACGCCCGATTCGGCGATGCCGAGGACGAGCTCGCGCCAGTCCTGGTGGGCGCGGCGCACCCCGTCGCGCAGCTCGGGCCTGCGGGCGGCGCTCGCGCAGAACTCGGTCCAGGTCGCGCACCGACGCTGGAGGTCGGGGTCGTCGGCCAGTTCGCGCACGAGGAGTTCGAAGCGGCGCCACGGGTCGGGCTCGGCGGACGCGCCCTTGCGCCAGCGGGCGATGAGCTCGCCGATCGACCACTCGAAGGCTTCGCGGAACAGCAGGTCGCGTGTGTCGAAGTAGTGCTGGAGCAGCCCGATGGACACGCCGGCGCCGCGCGCCACGTCCCTCATGCGCGCCGCGTCGAAGCCGCGTTCGGCCATCACCAGGGCGGCCGCCCGCAGAATCCGCTCACGCTGCGCCTCGCCCGCGTCGCCGCCGCTCTCCTTCTCCCCCATGCCCGCCCCTCGTCTCTGTGCCGGTCGCTCCGGAACCCGTCGCCCGGGAACCGGTCCCTCTGGAATTGGCCACTGCCGAACCCCTATCCCGGCCAACAATAACGAATTATTGTGACCGCCGACACAGCACGGCGGCATCACTTTTCGCCGCGCCGGACCTTCTCCCGTGAGCCCCCGACCGAGACAGGTGGCCCCCTTGAGCCAACAGCTCCACAAGTCCCTGACCTGGCGCGACGGCCTCGCCATCGCCATGGTGATCCCCAACGGCCTGCTCCTGACGGTGGGTTACACCGTGGGCGCGATCGGAGGCTGGACGGCGATCACCATCTGGTGCGTCGGGGCACTCGTCGCGTTCGCGCAGAACATGCTGTTCGCCGAGACCGCCGCGATGTTCCCCGGCATGTCCGGCGGCATCAGCAGGTACGCCACCGAGGGCTGGAAGCGCTACTTCGCCCCGCTGGGCGCCGTGGCGTCGTACGGCTACTGGATCGGCTGGTCGTTCAGCATCGCGGTCAACGGCGCGGCGATCGGCCACCTCATCACCGCCCAGTGGTTCCCGCACGCCCCGTCGATCCCGTTCCCCGGCCACCGCATCGGCCTTCCGGAGGCGCTCGCGGTCCTGGCGATCGCCGGCGGCTGGGCCTGTAACTACTTCGGCGCGCGGCTGGCCGCGAGCGTCTCCAAGGCCGTCGCGGCCCTGGTGATGTGCGGTCTCGCGGTGGTCGTCATCGCCCCGTTCCTGCACCCGGGCAGCTGGGACGCGTCCCGTCTGACCTGGTACCACGGCGGCAGCTGGATGACACTGATCGTGTGGTTCTACGTCACGGCCTGGACGACGTACGGCACCGAGATCTGCGCGTCGTTCGCGCCCGAGTACCGCGACACGGCGCGCGACACGGCGAAGGCGCTGCGGCTGACGTCCCTCATCTCCCTCGGTGTCTTCTTCGTCGTCCCGCTCGCCACGGTCGGCAGCGTCGGCGAGGAGACGCTGCGCTCGGACCCGGTCGGCGCGTTCGCCACCGCCTTCACCCAGGCGCTCGGCGGCTTCTCCGACGTCGGCGTCCTCATCCTGATCGTCTCGATGTTCTTCGGCATGGTGTCGTGCACGGCGGACGGGGGCCGGGCGCTGTACGGCCTGGCGCGAGAGGGCATGACCGTACGGCAGCTCGACAAGGTGAACCGCTGGGGCGTGCCGGGCCGGGCCCTCACCCTGGACGCCCTCGTCAACGCGGCGATCGTGGTCCTGCTCGGGGAACCCCTGAGCATTCTCATCGCCAGCAACTTCGGCTATCTGGTGGCCATGACACTCGCGGTCGCGGGCTTCCTGCTCCTGCGCAAGGACCGTCCCGACTGGCCCCGCCCGATCCGCCGTGCCCGCGCCTGGATCCCGGTCGCCTGGGTCATCCTGGCGTTCAACATCGTGATCGTCTCGGTGGGCGTCACGCATCCGTCCCTCGCGGGCTACGGGGGCGCGACGGAGTCCTTCCTCGCCGTCGGCATCCTGCTGATCTCGGTGGTCCTGTACGCGTACCGCAGGGTGGTCCAGGACGGGGAACGGATCGCCTGGCGCATCGAACCGCCGCTGACGCCGCAGGACGAGGCGGCCCCTCAGCCCCCGAACTCGGCGACCGCGCGCTCCACGATCCCCTCCAACCGGTCGTGATGGGCACCCCGCCAGTACACGCGCCCGCACGCGCGGCACTGGGCGAAGACGTCGTACGTGCCGCGCGTCCCGCCTTCGAGCAGGTCGGCGACGTCCTCCTTACGCGCATCCTTCAGCAGCCCGTTGCAGGCGGTGCACCGGGTCCAGGGGTGCAGCTCGGGCGTGAACCGGCCCAGTACGTCGCGTAGTTGCTCGTCGGGCCGGTCGCTGTAGATGTACGCGCCGGCCCACAGCTCGCGCCGCCGCAGCAGCCCGCGGTCTCTGCTGAGCATGACGCGCCGCTCGGCGGCGGAGCGGGCCGCGAGCGCGGGGTCGCCGATGTCCGTGGACTCGTACGCGGCGTCGACCCCGAGCAGCCTCAACCGCCGTGCCAGCGTGCCGAGATGGACATCGAGCAGGAACCGCAGCGGTGCTCCCCCGACCCGCTGCGGCCGGACGACGGCCCGGACCTCGACCCGCTCCCCGGCCACGGGAATGTGCCCGAAGGCCGCCTCACGCCCGTCCACGACCAGCACCCCGACCTCCGTCAGCGGCACGCCGAGCGACTCGATCACATGCCCCAGCGTGGACACGCCGTCGGTGACGAGCGGAACGGCAGCGCCCCCGCGCCGCGCATGCGGAACGAACAACTCCAACTCGGGCACGACACTGACGAGGATCTCCGGTCCGTTCATCGGCTCAGGATGCCATGCGCGCAGGGGCGGGGACCTGCGGTTATTCCCTCGCACGAAGCGGGGGCGCCGCGCGCCGAACCGCCTGACGACCCGCGCGACCCTCCGTTGCCGGCCGACGAATGGCCACCCGTCCTGCTCGGCTCGACGAGCCGGGGCCGACCGGGGCACGTCACCCTCTTCGGCACGCTGCGCAATGCTCTCCACGGCCAACCCTGCCGCTACGCCCGTCACCTGGCGCAGCGACTGCAGCCGGCCACTCGGTGAGCCGACCGCGTCAGCAGCCGCGCGCCCGCGGCTCGAACTTCACGCGCGCGTGCTCGTCCTTGCCATGGACGTCGCTGTACGTGGCGTGGCTGACCCGGAACCAGAGGTCGTCCTTGGCGGGCTTCCCGTTCACGTCGTCGAGCCGCACACACCACCGCTCGGTCCGCACGACACGCGTGTACGTCTCGCTGCCCTTGCGGACCTTGTGGCACTGCTTGTAGCGCTCGGTGGTGTACCAGGTACGAGTCGTCTTACGCTTGCCACTGCCGCTGCGCGAGGTGTGCTTGACCTTCCGGGTGGCCGGATCACACTCCTTGACCATGTGCGCGCGGGTGCCCTTGACGGTCTTGCGCGGAAGATGCCGCACGGCGTCGTAGAGACCACGCACCTGATCTGAGTGCGGCCTGGAGTACCCACCGCCCTTGCCCCCGCCGTGACCGTCGCCCTTGTCCGCACCCCCACCGCACGCACTCAGAACGGCCACGAGCATCAATGTCAGGCCGGCGAGTGCCGGGCGCTGCTTCACGGACATTTCTCCTCTTCAGGGGCTCGCACACCAGAGGTGTACACGTCATACATCGCGCCGCAGCGTATCCGATCACGTGTACGCGGCGGACATGCGGGCGACCTGTATGGCAAGAGCCGCAAGCCCCGATTCACCCCAAGAGGCGCGCTCAGCGGGCCGCGTGGCCGACGATCACGCCCTGCACTACATCGCCTACCCGGCGATCACCGTCCTGTCGGACGGGCGGGGCAAGAACGTCCCGTTCTCGCCGACGCAGCAGGACTTCAACGTCGGGTTCCTGCGGATGGCCGAGCACCTGTCCCTGCCCCTGCCCCCTGTCCTCGTCCCAGCCGGAGAACGTGCCCGGCACGATGCGTTGCATTCGCCACAATTTGCCCATTTCCGGTCGAATAAATGCATAAATGGTTCGCTCGGGGCTGGTCGCTCTCCACTGGCGACCGGCCCCAGGCATTCGACGACCAGTGGACGGGAGACGGTTTGATCACGGTACGTAAGCGGACCACCGCTCTGACGGCTACGGCCGGCGTGCTCGGCGGGGTACTCGCACTCACGGCCCTCGGCGGGGCGAGCCAGGCTGCCACCGGGGGAAACGGCCATGGTGATCACCCTCACTCGCAGACGAAGGGACAGCAGGCCGGCGCGCAGGACGCTTCCGACGCCCGAATAAAGATCACGCCCGGGCAAGGTGCCCACCAGGTCGGGATCGACGACCCCGTCAAGGTCACCGTCAGCAACGGCAAGCTCACCAAGGTGACCATGGCCGCCGTCGCGACCGGTACCGAGATTCCGGGCACCCTGGCCGCGGACGGCACGTCCTGGCAGCCGGACAAGCCGCTGGAGCGAGCCACCAGGTACCAGATCGCCGCGGAGGCCGCGGACGCCAAGGGCCGCTCCGCCACCGAGAACGCCTCGATCACCACAGTCTCCCCAGCGGGCGACTTCATCGGGCACGTCTCCCCCGAGGACGGCTCGACCGTCGGCGTGGGCATGCCGGTGACGGTCACCTTCGACAGGGCGATCAGCGACAAGGCCGCCATGGCGTCGAAGATCCAGGTGAGCTCCAGCAGCGGCCAGCGCGTCGCCGGTCACTGGCTCAACGACGGCCGCCTGGACTTCCGCCCCCAGAACTACTGGAAGGCCGGCTCCACCGTCACCGTCAAACTCACCGACCACGGCATCCAGAAGACGGTCACGTTCAAGGTCGGCCGGAGCCAGGTCAGCACGGTCGACGCCAAAACGAAGCGGATGACCGTCGTACAGGACGGCAAGACGATCAAGACGATCGCGATCTCGTCCGGCAGCGATGAGCACCCGACGTACAACGGCCGGATGGTCATCTCCGAGAAGTACCGGCAGATCCACATGAACGGTGCGAGCGTCGGCCTCACGGAGAAGGACGGCAAGCCCTCGTACGACATCGAGGCCGTACCGCACGCCATGCGCCTGACCGACTCGGGCACGTTCATCCACGGCAACTACTGGGGTGCCGACTCGGTCTTCGGCAAGGTCAACACCAGCCACGGGTGCGTGGGCCTGAAGGACGCCAGGGCCGGCGACGACGGCACGCAGCCGGCCGCATGGTTCTTCGACCACTCGATGACCGGCGACGTCGTGATCATCAAGAACTCCACGGACCACACCAAGCTGGCCCCCGGCAACGGCCTCAGTGACTGGAACATGCCGTGGAGCGAGTGGGTCGCGGGAGGCACGACCGGCTGACGCGGCGTCACTCCGCTCGCATCAGCACAAGCAAGGGCCCCGACCATCCGGTCGGGGCCCTTGCTTGCGTTATTGCTTCTTGTGTCCGAGGGGGGACTTGAACCCCCACGCCCGATAAAGGGCACTAGCACCTCAAGCTAGCGCGTCTGCCATTCCGCCACCCGGACAAGGTGTCTGTCGCCCGGCCGGGGTGTTCCCCGCGGCGACATGGACAACGATACCAAGCTTTCGGAGTGCCTTTCACCTGCGTATCTGTCGTGGGCACACACGTGGGCGCACACGTGAGCGGCACACCACTCGCTGTCACGGAGGTGTGCCGCTCGGTGATGCCGGGTCGCCTACGGCATCAGGTGGTACTCCGGGAAGTTGCCCGGCAGGCGCTCACCCTCCGGGCCTCTCGTCACCGCTCGCACCAGCAGCTCGCCGCCCACGAACGCTCCGCGCCACGACGCTCCGAAGCCCCCGAAGAGCTCGTCCCGGTCGCCGCGCGAGCGCGGCTTGCCCCGGCCTGTTTTGAAGGCGCGGATCTGTGGGGCGAGGCGGTCGTACGTCGCGTCGTCGTCCGTGGACAGGGTGGCGACGAGCGCGCCGTTGGAGGCGTTCATCGCGGCGAGCAGCTCCGCCTCGGTGTCGACCAGGACGATGGTGTCGACGGGGCCGAACGGTTCGGCGTGATGGAGGGGCGAGGAGGGAGGTGGGCTCAGGAGGGTGACCGGGTGGACGTACGCGCTCGTGTCCTGGCCGGGCAGGAAGCGGGCGGGGTCCGGGGCGCCGCGGTGCAGCGGCACGGCGCCGCGGTCGATGGCCTCCGCGACCTGGTCGGCGAGCTCCTTCGCCTTGGTCGCGTTGACGAGCGGCCCGAAGTCGAGCTGGGGGTAGGGGTCTCGGGGGTTCGCCACTGCCAGGGGGTGGCCGATGCGCAGCGTCCGTACGGCCGGGAGGTACGCGGCGAGGAAGTCGTCGAAGAGGCTGCGCTGGACGACGAAGCGCGGGTACGCGGTGCAGCGCTGCTTGCCGTAGTCGAAGAGCTTGGGGATCACGGACGCGAGCTTGTCCCAGTCGGAGTAGTTCCAGATGCCCCAGGTGTTGAGGCCCTCCTGTTCGAGGATGTGGCGCTTGCCGAGGTCGGCGACGGCCGTGGCGACGGCGGCGCCGGTGTCGCGGCCGCCGACGAACGAGACGCAGCCGATCTCGGGGGCCCGCACCAGCGCTTCGGAGAGTTCGCCTCCGCTGCCGCTGACGAGGGTGACGGGGATGCCCTCGCGGGCGGCGAGCGCGCAGGCCAGGGTGAGGCAGGCGACGCCGCCGTCGGTGGGGGTCTTGGCGATGACCGCGTTGCCGGCGAGTGCCTGGACCAGGACCGCGTGCACGAGGACGCTCATCGGGTAGTTCCAGCTGGCGATGTTCGAGACGGGGCCGTCGAGCGGGGCGCGGCCCTCGACCATGGGCTCGATGCCGTCGACGTACCAGCGCACCCCGTCGATGGCGCGGTCGACGTCGGCCTGGGCGAGGCGCCAGGGCTTGCCGATCTCCCAGACGAGGAGAAGCGCGAGGAGTTCGCGGTGCTGGGTGAGGGCGTCGAGGGTGGCGCCGACGCGGGCGCGGCGCTCGTCGAGCGGGATGTGCCGCCAGGCGCGGTGCTGGTCGAGGGAGGCGCGCACCGCCTGGTGGGCGGTGGCGGCGTCGAGGCGGGGCGGTCCGGCGATGGGGCTGCCGTCGACGGGGGTAGTGGCGGGCAGCGCGCGGCCGTCGGCCTTCCAGGTGCCGTTCCACAGGTTGAGTACGCGGTCGTCGCGGAACGCCTCGGGGGCGACGGCGAGGCAGCGCTGCCAGGCGTCGTGCCAGGAGGTGCCGGCCTTGAGGGTGGTCGCCACGGGAGTGTCCGGGCCGGTGGCGCCGGGGCCGGGGGTGCGGTTCGTGGAGTTGTCTGCCATTTCGGGTTCTCCGCTCACGGTGCACAGTCGGGGCGGGGGGTGCATGGCTGGTGTGCGGTGGAGTGGGGAGGTTGCCCGCTGGGCTCGCTCCCCACTCCCGCGGTGGGGCGTTACTGCGCCAAGCGGTCGAGGACCAGGCGGGCCGTTTCCGTCGGGGTGGAGCCGACGCGGACCCCGGCCGCTTCCAGGGCCTCCTTCTTGGCCTGCGCCGTGCCGGAGGAGCCCGAGACGATCGCGCCCGCGTGGCCCATGGTCTTGCCCTCGGGGGCGGTGAACCCGGCGATGTAGGCGACGACGGGCTTGGTGACGTGGTCGCGTACGTAGGCAGCGGCGCGCTCCTCCGCGTCGCCGCCGATCTCCCCGATGAGGACGATCAGGTCGGTGTCCGGGTCGTCCTGGAACGCGGCGAGGCAGTCGATGTGCGTCGTGCCGATGACGGGGTCGCCGCCGATGCCGACGCAGGTGGAGAAGCCGATGTCGCGCAGTTCGTACATGAGCTGGTAGGTGAGGGTGCCGGACTTGGAGACGAGGCCGATGCGGCCAGCCTTGGCGATGTCGGCGGGGATGATGCCGGCGTTGGACTGGCCGGGGGTGATCAGGCCGGGGCAGTTGGGGCCGATGATGCGGGTGCCCTTCGCGGCGGCGTACGCGTGGAAGGTCACGGCGTCGTGGACGGGGATGCCCTCCGTGATGACGACGGCGAGGGGGATGCCCGCGTCGGCGGCCTCCGTGACGGCGGCCTTGGCGAAGACGGGCGGTACGAAGACGACGGTGACGTCGGCGCCGGTGGCCGCGATGCCCTCGGCGACGGAGCCGAAGACGGGGACGGCGCGGTCGTCGAAGTCGACGCTGCGGCCGGCCTTGCGCGGGTTGACGCCGCCGACGACGTTCGTGCCGGCGGCGAGCATGCGCCGGGTGTGCTTCATGCCCTCGGCACCGGTCATGCCCTGGACGAGGACCTTGCTCTCCTTGGTCAGATAGATCGCCATGTCCCGCTCTCCTTGGTCAGGTTGATCGCCATGTCACGGGCTCCTCAGCGCGCGTCGGCGAGTTCGGCGGCCCGGCGCGCGGCGCCGTCCATGGTGGTGGCCTGTTCGACGAGGGGGTGGGCGCGGCCGTCGAGGATGGCGCGGCCCTCCACGGCGCTGTTCCCGTCGAGGCGGACGACGAGCGGTTTGGTCAGCCGGACGGACTCCAGGGCCTGGACGATGCCGTCGGCGACGGCGTCACAGGCGGTGATGCCGCCGAAGACGTTCACGAAGACGGACTTCACCGCCGGGTCGGAGAGGATGACGGAGAGGCCGTCGGCCATGATCTGAGCGGAGGCGCCACCGCCGATGTCGAGGAAGTTGGCGGGGCGGGCGCCGCAGCCCGCGACCACGTCGAGGGTCGACATGACGAGCCCGGCGCCGTTGCCGATGATGCCGACCTCGCCGTCGAGCTTGACGTAGTTGAGGCCCTTGGCCGCGGCGGCCGCTTCGAGGGCGTCGTCGTGGGCGGCTTCCTGGGTGCCCCAACGCTCTTGGCGGAAGCGGGCGTTGTCGTCGAGGGTGACCTTGCCGTCGAGGGCGAGGATCTGGCCGCCGCTCGTGCGGACGAGGGGGTTCACCTCGACGAGTACGGCGTCCTCGCGGGTGAGGACGTCCCAGAGACGGACCAGGACGTCGACGGTCCGGTCGGGGAGGCCGGCGGCCTGGGCGATCTGTGCGGCCTTCGCCGTGGTGACTCCCTCGGCCGGGTCGACCGGAATGCGGGCGACGGCCTCGGGCCGGTTCGCCGCGACCTCCTCGATGTCCATGCCGCCCTCCGCGGAGGCGATGGCGAGGAAGCGTCCGGCCGCGCGGTCGAGGACGTAGGAGACGTAGAACTCGCTCTCTATGTCGACCGGTTGGGCCAGCATCACCTTGCCGACGGTGTGGCCCTTGATGTCCATGCCGAGGATCTGGCGTGCCGTCAGTTCGGCGGCGGCCGGGTCGGCGGCGAGTTTGACGCCGCCCGCCTTGCCTCGGCCGCCGGTCTTCACCTGCGCCTTGACGACGACGCGGCCGCCCAGCCTGCGCGCGATCTCGCGGGCCTCCCTGGGTGACTCCGTGACCTCGGCTTTCGGCACCAAGATGCCGTGTTCTTCGAAGAGTTCCCTTGCCTGGTGCTCGTACAGGTCCATCTCGGCTCCTGCCGTAAAAGTGCCGCACGCCCCCTGGACACCACCCACCGGATGCGGGATAACAAGCTTCATACAGTATTCGTCGACTGTATGCAATGTACTGCGACAGCGCACGACTCCCCTACGAAGGGACAGGACTTCGCCATGCCCGACGACAGCCAGGAACTCATCTCCGGTGGTCATCTGGTCGCCAAGGCGCTCAAGGCAGAAGGTGTGGAAGTCATCTACACCCTGTGCGGCGGTCACATCATCGACATCTACGACGGCTGCGTCGACGAAGGCATTGAAGTCGTCGACGTCCGTCACGAGCAGGTCGCCGCCCACGCGGCGGACGGGTACGCGCGCATCACCGGAAAGCCCGGCTGCGCCGTCGTCACCGCGGGCCCGGGCACCACCGACGCCGTCACCGGTGTCGCGAACGCGTTCCGCGCGGAGTCACCCATGCTCCTCATCGGCGGCCAGGGCGCGCACACCCAGCACAAGATGGGCTCGCTCCAGGACCTGCCGCACGTCGACATGATGACGCCCATCACCAAGTTCGCCGCGACGGTGCCCGACACCGCGCGCGCCGCCGACATGGTGTCGATGGCGTTCCGCGAGTGCTACCACGGCGCCCCCGGCCCGTCCTTCCTGGAGATCCCGCGCGATGTCCTCGACGCCAAGGTGCCGGTGGACAAGGCCCGCGTGCCCCAGGCCGGGCAGTACCGGGCCTCGACCCGCTCGGCCGGTGACCCCGAGGCGATCGAGAAGCTCGCCGACCTCCTCGTGCACGCCGAGAAGCCGGCGATCCTGCTCGGCAGCCAGGTGTGGACGACCCGTGCCACCAAGGACGCCATCGAGCTCGTACGCGCCCTCAACGTGCCCGCGTACATGAACGGCGCGGGCCGCGGCACCCTGCCGCCCGGCGACCCGCACCACTTCCAGCTCTCGCGCCGCTACGCCTTCTCGAACGCCGACCTCATCATCATCGTCGGCACGCCCTTCGACTTCCGCATGGGCTACGGCAAGCGCCTCTCCCCCGACGCGACCGTCGTGCAGATCGACCTCGACTACCGCACCGTCGGCAAGAACCGCGACATCGACCTCGGCATCGTCGGTGACGCGGGCCTCGTCCTGAAGTCGGTCACCGAGGCCGCCTCCGGACGGCTGAACGGCGGGGGCGCCAAGCGCAAGGAGTGGCTCGACGAACTGCGGGCCGCCGAGCAGACCGCCATCGAGAAGCGCCTGCCGAGCCTGCGCTCCGACGCCTCGCCGATCCACCCGTACCGCCTGGTCAGCGAGATCAACGACTTCCTCACCGAGGACTCCATCTACATCGGCGACGGCGGCGACATCGTCACCTTCTCCGGGCAGGTCGTCCAGCCCAAGTCGCCGGGCCACTGGATGGACCCGGGGCCGCTGGGCACGCTCGGCGTCGGCATCCCGTTCGTCCTCGCCGCCAAGCAGGCGCGGCCCGACAAGGAGGTCGTCGCGCTCTTCGGCGACGGGGCGTTCTCGTTGACGGGCTGGGACTTCGAGACCCTCGTCCGTTACAACCTGCCCTTCGTCGGGATCGTCGGCAACAACTCGTCGATGAACCAGATCCGTTACGGCCAGAAGGCCAAGTACGGCGACGAGCGCGAGCGCGTCGGCAACACCCTCGGCGACGTCCACTACGACAAGTTCGCGCAGATGCTGGGGGGTTACGGCGAAGAGGTCCGCGACCCCGCCGACATCGCGCCCGCGCTCCGGCGGGCCCGCGAGTCCGGGAAGCCCTCGCTGATCAACGTGTGGGTCGACCCGGACGCGTACGCCCCCGGAACCATGAACCAGACCATGTACAAGTGAGGAGCCCTGCCATGACCACCAAGGCTCTTGAGGGCGTCCGTGTCCTCGACATGACCCATGTGCAGTCCGGGCCCTCCGCGACCCAGCTCCTCGCCTGGCTCGGCGCGGACGTGGTGAAGCTGGAGGCACCGACCGGGGACATCACGCGCAAGCAGCTGCGTGACCTGCCGGACGTCGACTCGCTCTACTTCACGATGCTCAACTGCAACAAGCGGAGCATCACCCTCAACACGAAGACCGAGCGCGGCAAGGAGCTCCTGACCGAGCTGATCCGGCGCTCCGACGTCATGGTCGAGAACTTCGGCCCGGGCGCCGTCGACCGGATGGGCTTCACCTGGGAGCGCATCCAGGAGATCAACCCGCGCATCGTCTACGCCTCCATCAAGGGCTTCGGCGACGGCCCGTACACCAACTTCAAGGCGTACGAGGTCGTGGCGCAGGCCATGGGCGGCTCGATGGCGACCACCGGGTTCGAGGACGGTCCCCCGCTGGCCACCGGCGCGCAGATCGGCGACTCCGGCACCGGCATCCACGCCGTCGCCGGCATCCTCGCGGCGCTGTTCCAGCGCGAGAACACCGGGCGCGGCCAGCGCGTGAACGTCGCCATGCAGCACGCGGTGCTCAATCTGTGCCGGGTCAAGCTGCGCGACCAACAGCGCCTCACCCACGGCCTGTTGGCCGAGTATCCGAACTCCCAGGACACCGCCGAGGCGGACGAGGTGCCGCGCTCGGGCAACGCGTCCGGCGGCGGGCAGCCGGGCTGGGCGGTCAAGTGCGCGCCGGGCGGCCCGAACGACTACGTGTACGTCATCGTGCAGCCCGTCGGCTGGCAGCCGCTGAGCGAGCTGATCGGGCGGCCCGAGCTGGCCGGCGACCCCGAGTGGGCGACGCCGGAGGCGCGCCTGCCCAAGCTCAACAAGATGTTCCAGCTCATCGAGGAGTGGTCCTCGACGCTGCCCAAGTGGGAGGTGCTCGAGCGGCTCAACGCGCACAACATCCCGTGCGGGCCGATCCTGTCCACCAAGGAGATCATCGAGGACGAGTCGCTCGTCGCGAACGAGATGGTCGTCGAGGTGGCCCATCCGGAGCGCGGCACGTTCACCACGGTCGGCTCCCCCCTGAAGCTCTCCGACTCCCCCGTGGAAGTGGTCAGTTCACCCCTGCTCGGCGAGCACAACGCCGAGGTGTTCGTCGGGGAGCTGGGGCTCGGGGACGAGGAACTGCGCCTGCTCAAGTCGAACGGAGTGATCTGATTGATGGCCGAGGACCGTGAGCTCACGGTACGGGCGCTGCTCGAGTCCGTGCGCGCGGAGGGCCGCAGCGCTCTCACCGCCCCCGAGGGCAAGGTGATCGCCGACGCGTACGGGATCTCCGTACCCGGCGAGGAGCTGGCGGCGGACGTGGACGAGGCGGTCGCGTACGCGGCGCGCTTCGGCGGACCCGTCGTGATGAAGATCGTCTCCCCCGACATCCTGCACAAGACCGACGCGGGCGGCGTGATCGTGGGCGTGGAGGGCGCCGCCGACGTACGGGCCGCGTTCTGCACGATCGTGAAGAACGCGCGGGCCTACGCGCCGGACGCCCGGATCGAGGGCGTCCAGGTGCAGGAGCTGCTGCCGACCGGGCCCTCCTCCCAGGAGGTCATCGTCGGGGCCGTCACCGATCCGACGTTCGGGAAGGTCGTCGCGTTCGGGCTCGGCGGTGTGCTGGTCGAGGTGCTCAAGGACGTGACGTTCCGGCTCGCTCCGGTCGGCGCCGATGAGGCCGTGTCGATGCTGGACTCGATCCGGGCGGCCGAGGTGCTGCGCGGGGTGCGCGGCGCGCAGCCGGTCGACCGGTGGGCGCTCGCCGAGCAGATCCGCCGGGTGTCCCAACTGGTCACCGACTTCCCGGAGATCGCCGAGGTCGACCTCAACCCGGTGATCGCGACGCCGGAGGGCGCGGTCGCCGCCGACATCCGGGTGATCCTCGCCGACGGGGCGCCGAAGCAGCGGCGCACGTACTCGCGCGAGGAGATCCTCAGGTCGATGCGCCGGCTGATGCAGCCGCGCTCGGTCGCGGTGATCGGCGCGTCCAACGAGCAGGGCAAGATCGGCAATTCGGTCATGCGCAACCTCATCGACGGGGGTTTCTCCGGCGAGATCCATCCGGTGAACCCCAAGGCCGATGACATCCTGGGCCGCAAGGCGTACAAGAGTGTCACGGACGTCCCGGGTGAGGTGGATGTGGCGGTCTTCGCGATCCCCGCCAAGTTCGTGGCCTCGGCCCTCGAAGAGGTGGGACGCAAGGGGATCCCCAACGCGGTCCTGATCCCCTCCGGGTTCGCGGAGACCGGTGAACAGGCCCTCCAGGACGAGATCGTGGCGATCGGCGAGCGGTACGGGGTCCGCCTGCTCGGGCCGAACATCTACGGCTACTACTCGACGTGGCAGGACCTGTGCGCCACGTTCTGCACGCCGTACGACGTGAAGGGCGGGGTGGCGCTGACCTCGCAGTCCGGGGGCATCGGCATGGCGATCCTCGGCTTCGCGCGCACGACGAAGACCGGTGTCTCCGCGATCGTCGGGCTCGGCAACAAGTCCGACCTGGACGAGGACGACCTGCTCACATGGTTCGGCGAGGACCCCAACACCCAGTGCATCGCCATGCATCTGGAGGACCTCAAGGACGGGCGGGCCTTCGTGGAGGCCGCGCGGGCGACGGTGCCCAAGAAGCCCGTCGTGGTCCTCAAGGCGGGGCGCACCAGCGCCGGCGCGAAGGCGGCCGGTTCGCACACCGGAGCCCTCGCGGGCGACGACGCGGTGTACGACGACATCCTCAGGCAGGCCGGTGTCATCAGGGCACCGGGCCTCAACGAGATGCTCGAGTACGCGCGGGCGCTTCCCGTGCTTCCGACGCCCAAGGGCGACAACGTCGTCATCATCACCGGCGCGGGCGGCTCGGGCGTGCTGCTCTCGGACGCCATCGTCGACAACGGCCTGTCCCTGATGGAGATCCCCGAGGATCTGGACGCCGCCTTCAAGGCGTTCATCCCGCCCTTCGGCGCCGCGGGCAACCCGATCGACATCACGGGCGGTGAGCCGCCGTCGACGTACGAGGCGACCATCAGGCTCGGCCTGGAGGACCCGCGGATCCACTCCCTCGTCCTCGGCTACTGGCACACGATCGTCACCCCGCCGATGGTCTTCGCGGAGCTGACGGCACGGGTGGTCGAGGAGTTCCGCGCGCGGGGCATCGAGAAGCCCGTGGTGGCGTCGCTCGCGGGCGACGTCGAGGTCGAGGAGGCCTGCCAGTACCTCTACGAGCGCGGGGTCGTGGCGTACCCGTACACGACCGAGAAGCCGGTGGCCGCACTCGGTGCGAAGTACCGGTGGGCCCGTGCGGCGGGACTGTTGGGGGGCGGTTCATGAGGTGACCGGACTGGGGGCCGGCCGGCGGTGCGCGCAGGCCGGCCCCGGGACCCATGCGCACGCGAAAGGAATTTGGACAGGGGGCGCTGGCCAGATCTTTCGACGCAAGGGGTGCGACCGTCATGACCGCAACCGATCTACCGATCTCCGTCCCCTACAGGGAGGTGACGGACGCCAACGGCCGGGTATTCCGGGTTGGCGAGACCGATATCGACATCATGGGCCGCAAGCGCAGGTGGATGGTGATCCTGCCCTGGGTGGGCATGATGGGGATCTCCTCCGCCGAGTACGCGTTCGCGTCCGCCGAGGACACCCTGCACACCGCGCACGACTGGAACAGCGCGCACATCTTCTGGATGATGACGGTCTGGGTGTTCTTCCAGGCCGCTGTGGCCTTCCCCGCGGGAAGGCTGCGTGAGAGCGGCAGGCTGCCGGCCCGCTGGGCGATGTTGATCGGCGCGTCGGGCACGCTGCTGGGCTACCTCTCGCTGGCGTTCGCGCCGCACGTCGTCTTCGCCTACATCGGCTTCAGCGTATTCAGCGGCATGGGCGCGGGCATGGTGTACGCCACCTGCGTCAACATGGTGGGCAAGTGGTACCCGGAGCGCAGGGGCGGCAAGACCGGCTTCGTCAACGGCGGCTTCGCCTACGGTTCGGTGCCGTTCGTCTTCCTCTTCACCGGCTTCATGAACCTGACCAACTTCCGCTGGGTGCTGGTCTCGGTGGGGGTCCTCCTGGCCACGATGGTCGCGGTCGCCGGATCCTTCTTCAAAGACCCGCCGAAGAACTGGTGGCCCGCGAACATCGACCCGCTCAATCCGCCGAAGGACCCGCGTGCCCGCCGTTCCCTGCTGAAGAACCCGCCGGCCGTCAAGCAGTACACGCCTCTGGAGGCGTGGAGGACCGGCCGGGTGGCGCTGATGTGGTTCTGTCTGGCCTGCACCTCGGGCGTGAACATCTTCGGCATCGCCTTCCAGGTGGACATCGGCAACGAGGCGGGCTTCGCCGGCGGAATCGTGGCCACCGCGATGTCGCTCAAGGCGATCGTCAACGGCACCGGGCGCGGTGTCATCGGGTGGCTCTCCGACCGGTACGGCCGCAAGCAGTGCCTGCTGGCCGTCTGCCTCATCCTGGGCCTGGCCCAGTTCGGCATCATCTGGTCGGCCGAGACCAAGGTTCTGCCGCTGTTCCTCGTCTTCTCCGCGATCTCCGGCTTCGGCGGCGGCGCCATCTTCCCGATGTTCGCGGCACTCACCGCCGACTACTTCGGCGAGAACAACAACGCGTCCAACTACGGCATGGTCTACAGCTCCAAGCTCGTCTCCGGCCTCGGCGCCGGCATGGGATCCGTGGTCGTCGGCGCCTGGGGGCACTCCGGTGCCTTCATCCTTGCGGGCTGCATCTCGATCTTCGCCGGCTTCGTCGCGCTCTTCCTGTCGCCACCCGGCAGGCGCACATCCCGTGGCATCCGACCCAATCCGCAACCGCTCGGTGAGGAGATGGCTTGATATGACGGCGGAGCCCATCGCCGCAGGCAACTCAGCGACGACCACTGGTAGCAAGTACCGAGAGATCACCGACGAGAACGGCCGCGTCTATCGCCTGGGCGAGACGGACCGCGACATCCTCGGCCATTCCCGTAAGTTCATGGTGTATCTGCCATGGGTCGCGATGATGGCCATCAGCGTTTCCGAGTACGCGTACGGCTCGGCGGAGGACACGCTGTCCAGCGCACACGGCTGGACGCAGTCGAACACCTTCTGGATCCTGAGCATCTGGGTGTTCTTCCAGGCGGGCATCGCCTTCCCCGCGGGATGGATGCGGGAGAAGGGCATCCTGTCCGCGAAGCGGGCCATGATGACCGGCTCGTTCCTGTGCATGCTCGGCTTTCTCGCCCTGTCACATCTGAGCAATGTGTGGCTGGCGATCCTCGGCTTCGGCGTCATCGGCGGCCTGGGCTCCGGGCTCGTCTACTCGACCTGTATCAACATGGTCGGTAAATGGTTCCCGGAGCGGAAGGGCGGCAAGACGGGCTTCGTCAACGGCGGCTTCGCCTACGGGTCCCTGCCGTTCATCTTCATCTTCAACTACGCGTTCGACACGTCGAATTACCACCGGGTCCTCGACATGATCGGCGCCTACGTCCTGGTCGTGGTGCTGGTCTGCGCGTTCTACTTCAGGGACCCGCCGAAGAACTGGTGGCCGCACGACATCGACCCGCTCGCCACCTCCGGCTCGGGCAAGAGCGCGAAGTCTCTCGCCAAGAACCCACCCGCGGTGCGCCAGTACACGCCCAAGGAGGCCATCAGGACCGGCATGCTGCCGATCATGTGGCTGAGCCTGGTGCTGACGGCCGGTGTGTCGATCTTCGGCATCTCGTTCCAGGTGGACTTCGCCAAGGAAGTCGGCTTCGGTCCGCTGGTCGCGGCGTCCTCGATGGGCGTCATGGCCGTCATCAACGGAGTCGGCCGTGCCGTCGTGGGCTGGATGTCGGACATCTGGGGCCGGAAGCTCAGCCTCGTGCTCGTGATCGTCGTGCTCGGGCTCGCCCAGTTCGGCGTGATCTGGGCGGGCGACATCAAGAGTGAGTGGCTGTTCCTCGTGTTCGCCTTCCTGTCCGGCTTCGGCGGCGGCGCGTTCTACCCGATGTTCGCGGCGCTGACCCCGGACTACTTCGGGGAGAACTACAACGCCACCAACTACGGGCTGGTCTACAGCGGCAAGCTCATCAGTGGCCTGTTCGGCGGCGGCCTCGGTTCGATGGTGGTCGCCGCGTGGGGCTACAACGGGGCGTACGCGCTGGCCGGCGCGATTTCGATGGTGGCCGCGGCCTTCGCGCTGCTGCTGCGGCAGCCCGGCCGGGAGAAGGCGGCTCCGACCCTGAAGGGAGTCATCGGCGCCTAGAGGGAGTTCACTGCTGAGTGGGGCCCGGCCGTCCGGCCGGGCCCCACTCATTGCTGCCGTGCCGGCGTCAGTGCTTCTTGCGCAGCCCGGCCAGGTTGTCGTAGCCGATCTTCGCGTACTTCAGGGACTGGCCGAGGTCGGTGTCGCTGGGCGCGTTGTCCTGCTCGACCATCGGGTTGTGGTAGTTCATCGCCCCGACGCGGGTGAAGAACCTCTCGTAGTCGATGACTCCGGTGCCGAACGGCACCATGTCGTAGCCCATGCCGTTCGTCGTGTTGACCGTGCCGTCCTTGGCGTGGAACAGCGGGTAGCGCTTGTTGTTGCGGCGTACGAGCGCCGCCGGGTCGAAGACGTTCTCCTGCTGGGAGCCGTCATGGGCGGTGTAGGTGTGGAACTTGTACTGGGCCACGTGCGCCCAGAAGATGTCCATCTCCAGCCAGACCGTCTTCGGGTCGGTCACCTTGAGGAAGTACTCCAGCTTGCGGATGCCGGAGCTGGCGGTCGGCCGGCCCTGCGCGTCGAGGGGCCCGCCGTCGAGCAGGAACCCGTACGCCGCGTCGTGGTTGTGGGTGTACAGCTTGAGGCCCGCGCTGTGGGCGATCTTGCCGAGCGCGTTCCACTTGTCGGCGGCGGCGTCCCAGTCGGACCGGTAGGCGCTGCCGGTGGGGTCGCCACCGGTGCCCATGTGGTCCATGCCGAGGATGTTGGCTATCTCCAGGTGCTTCTTGAACGTGTCGAGGTCGGGCTGGCTGAGCGGCCACGACCCCGGGATGAAGCCGTGGTTGCCCTGGGCGCGCAGGCCGTACTCGTCGAGCCAGGAACGCAGCAGCTTGGCGCCCTCGACGGTTTCGAGGTTGGCGCCGCCGGGCGCGTTCGCGTGCTGGCCGTAGCCGGCGAACTCGACCTGCTTGTAGCCGTGACGGGCCAGTTCCTTGAAGACCTCGCGGAACCCGGACGGCAGGTTGGAGGCGAGCGGGTCCCTGCCCGTGGCGTCGCGCACGGTGTAGAGGATGATGCCGCGCTTGGACGCCGGGACGAGGGCGTGGCCGCCGCCCCCGCCGCCGTTGTGCGCGCTCTGGGCGAGGGCGGGCGATGCGCCGAAGACGGGTGCGGCGATGGCGGCGGCCCCCGCTGCGGTGCAGGTGCTCAGAAAGCTGCGGCGGCTGACGCCGAGAGCGCGGCGCAGGGCGTCGCCGGGTCCGGATTCATCGTTGAACGCGGTCACGGTCTCTCTCTTTCTCGGGTGGGTGCGGGGCGTGTGCGGATGCGCACCGGGCTCATGCGAGACCGGCCAGGTCGAGCAACAGCGATTTCACGTCGGTGGCCGCGACACGGCCGGTGACGGCGCGGGGGGTGGAACACAGGATGAGCGGACCGTCGGGACTGTCGTCGCTCAAGGGGAGGCGGCCGTGGCTGCCGCGGATGGGTGAGGGATCGAGGGGCACGACCGCCATGCGGTAGCGCATGCCGAGTTTCTTGCGGGCCAGGGCTCCGGCGGCCTTCACCTTGACGTAGGGGTCCTGGGGGTCCATGAACAGCTCGACGGGGTCGTAGCCGGGCTTGCGGTGGATCTCGACGAGCTGCGCGAAGTCGGGCGCGCGGTCGTCGTCGAGCCAGTAGTAGTACGTGAACCAGGCGTCGGGCTCGGCGACGGCGACGAGTTCCCCGGAGCGCGGGTGGTCGAGATGGTGGGCCTTCTTGCCCTCGTCGTCGAGGAGTTGCTCGATGCCGGGCACGTCCTTCAGCGCCTCGCGGACCATGTCGAGGTCCTCCGGGCGGCGCACGTAGATGTGCGCGATCTGGTGGTCGGCGACCGCGAACGCACGCGACGTCATCGGGTCGAGGTACTCCATGCCGTCCTGCGTGTGCACTTCGAGGAGTCCGGCGCGGCGCAGGGCGCGGTTGATGTCGACGGGACGCTCGACGCGGGTGATGCCGTACTCGGAGAGGGCGACGACGGTGCGGCCCTCGGCCTTCGCGTCGTCGAGGAGCGGCGCGAGGGTGGCGTCGAGTTCGGCCGCCGCCCGGTGCGAGCGCGGGTCGTCGGGGCCGAAGCGCTGGAGGTCGTAGTCGAGGTGGGGGACGTAGGCCAGCGCCAGGTCGGGGTGGCGGGTGGCGATGATGTGGCGGGTCGCGTCGACGATCCACCGGCTGGAGACGAGGTCGGCGCCCGGGCCCCAGAAGTGGAAGAGGGGGAACGTGCCGAGTTTCTCGGTGAGTTCGTCGTGCAGGGCCGGCGGCCTGGTGTAGCAGTCGGGTTCCTTGCGGCCGTCGGCGTAGTACACGGGCCGGGGAGTGACGGTGATGTCGGTGTCGGCGCCCATGGCGTACCACCAGCAGATGTTGGCGACCGTGTACCCGGGGTGGCTGCGGCGGGCCGCGTCCCAGAGTTTGTCGCCGGCGACGAGTCCGTTGTGCTGACGCCACAGGAGTACGTCGCCCAGCTCGCGGAAGTACCAGCCGTTGGCGACGATGCCGTGCTCGGACGGCATCGTGCCGGTGAGGAACGTCGACTGGGCGGCGCAGGTGACGGCGGGCAGGACCGTGCCGAGGTGCGCCTGGGAACCCGTCCGGCCGAGCGACTTGAGGTGGGGCATGTGGTCGAGGAGGCGCGGGGTGAGGCCCACGACGTCCAGGACGAGCAGCGGGTTCGGGCCCGGCTCCGTCCGGTCGGCTGTCGTGTCCGTCTCGGGAGTTGTCATGGGAGTTCCTTCAGGCCGAGGTCCGTCAGGAGGTCGCGGGCCAGGGTGAGTTCGGCGGCGATGCCGTCGGCGAGCTGGGTGCGGGCGCGGGGGCGCAGCTCGGGCGGCAGCGCCTGCCAGGTGTACGTCTCGACCTCCAGGTGCCGGGTGAGCGGATGCGCGCCGCCGACCAGACGCGTGAGCGTGTCCTTGAGCACCGGGAGCGTGGAGGTGAGGGGGGCCGCGGGCGCCGCGTGCAGGGGTACGTGGAAGTGGGCGCGCCAGGGCGCGGTGTCGGGGAGCGCGCCGCCGGCGAGCGCCTCGCCGAGGTCGTCGGTGCCGCGCAGCCCTTCGGGGGTGAGGGTGCGGGTCTGGTGCAGGAAGCGGGGTTCGTCGAAGGCGGCGAGCGCCTCGCGGACCTCGGCCCTTTCGGGGTGCTCGGCGTGCAGGGCCGCGGAGAGCTGGGACTTGACGACGGGGATCCCGGCGGCGGCGAGCGCGTCGAGCGCGGTGGCCGGGTCCTCGAAGGAGGTGGCGAGATGGCAGGTGTCGACGCAGACACCGATGCGGTCGCGGGCCACGGCCGTGAGCGGGGCGATCGCGTCGCCGGTCGTCTCGACGGTGCAGCCCGGCTCGGGTTCGAGGCCGATGCGGACGGAGCGGCCGGTCAGCTCCTCCAGGGCGTCGAGCCGTTCGGCGAGGGAGGTGAGCGCGGCGTACGCGACGTCCCGGCGGGCCGGGTCGACGGCGGTGCGCCATGCGAGGGGCAGCGTGGAGATGGTGCCTTCGGTGATGTCGGAGGGGAGCAGCGCGGCGAGGAGGCGGGCCAGGTCGGCGGTGTGCGCGAGGCGCTCCGGGTCGGCCCAGTCGGGTTTGTACACGCGGTACTTGACCTCTTCGGCGCCGAACCCCTCGTAGGGGAAGCCGTTGAGGGTGACGACCTCGAGGCCGCGCCGGTCGAGTTCGGTGCGCAGGCCGCGCAGGGCGACGGGGTCGGTGGTGAGGGCGCGCGCGGCGTCCTTGGCGAGCCACAGGCCGATGCCGAGCCGGTCGCGGCCGAGGCGCTTGCGGACGGGCTCGCAGTGGTCGCGCAGCTGGGCGAGCACGCCGTCGAGGGTCTCGGCGGGGTGGACGTTGGTGCAGTAGGCGAGGTGGACGGTGGACCCGTCGGGGTGGCGGAAGCGCATCGCTCACGCCCCGCCGCGCAGGATGGAGTTCCCCTCGTGGGTGGCGCCGGTCCCCTCGACGTCGAGGTAGAGCCGGCCGCTGAGGCCGTAGAACGCGACGGGGTTGCGCCACAGGACGCGGTCGACGTCGTCCTCGGTGAAGCCGGCCTTGAGCATCGCGTCGGCGACCTTGCGGGTCTTGAGGGGATCGCTCTTGCCCCAGTCGGCGGCCGAGTTGACGAGAACCTGCTCGGGTCCGTACTCGGTGAGGATCGCGACCATCCGCTCCTCGTCCATCTTGGTGTCGGGGTAGACGGAGAACCCGAGCCAGCAGCCCGCGTCCTTGGCCTCCTTCACCGTGGTCTCGTTGAGGTGGTCGATGAGGACCCGGTCGAGCGGCAGGGCCGACTCGCGTACGACGTCCAGGGTGCGGCGCAGGCCGGCGAGCTTGTCGCGGTGCGGGGTGTGCACGAGGGCGGGGAGTTCGTGGTCGGCGGCGAGCTGGAGCTGGGCGGCGAGCGCGGTGTCCTCGGCGGGGGTCATCGAGTCGTAGCCGATCTCGCCGACGGCGACGACGTTGTCCTTGACGAGGTAGCGGGGCAGCGCGTCGAGGACGGGTGCGCAGCGCGGGTCGTTCGCCTCCTTGGGGTTGAGGGCGAGGGTGCAGTGGTGGGCGATCCCGTACTGCGCGGCACGGAAGGGCTCCCAGCCGAGGAGTGCGTCGAAGTAGTCGAAGAACGAGGCGGGCGAGGTGCGGGGCTGGCCGAGCCAGAACGACGGCTCGACGATCGCCCGGACGCCCGCGGCGTACATGGCCTCGTAGTCGTCGGTGGTGCGCGACGTCATGTGGATGTGCGGGTCGAAGATGCGCATCAGGACTCCTCGGCCTTGGGGGGAGGGGGCACGACCAGGGGGGTCAGGGCCAGTACGCGGTGCAGGTCGTCGGGGACGGGACGGCCCGCGGCGGTGCGCTCGTTCGCGTAGTCGCCGAGCATGCGGGCGAGTTCGGCGTCGCCGCGGGCGCGTTCGGCGAGCTCGGCGACGGCGGACACCGGGACGCCGGTGAAGAGGCACTTCAGTACGGCGTGTCGCCAGTGGTGCGCGGTGAGGTGCTCGGCGGCGTAGGGGCCGACGGCGGCGGCGACGAGCCGGGTGTCGTTCGTGCGCAGCGCGTCCTCGACGAGGGGCAGCGCTTCGGGTCCCGCGACGAGGTGGGGCAGGGCCGCGAGGACGGCGCGGCGTTCGGCGGCGGCGCCCTGTTCGTAGAGGCGGGTGAGGGTGGCGGTGTCGGCGCGGGCCGCGTGCAGGAGGACGATGCGGGCGCTGTCGGCGTGCTCGCCACCGCAACGGCGCCCGGCTTCGGCGAACCTCAACTCCCATGAGGCGTACGCCTGTTGATCTCCACGCTCACCGGCGGCGGCCTCCGCCGCGGCCTTGTCGAGCCATGTGCGGGCCGTCTCGCCGAGACAGGCGTCGGTGTGGGCACGGAGGGCCGCGATGCCGGGAGGTGTGTCGGTCATGGGGTGCCCCTTTCGGCGGCGCGCAGGAACCGCAGGGATTCCTCGGCGAGTCGGGGTCCCGCGTGGGAGTGGCGGGGCAGTTCCACGACCGCCAGTCCCTGGTAGCCGGTGGCTTCGAGGGCTTCGAGCACCGGCGGGAAGTCGATCTCGCCGTCGCCGAACGGGAGGTGTTCGTGGACGCCCCGTCGCATGTCCTCGATCTGTACGTGCTTCAGCCAGGGAGCGGCCTCGCGCACGCAGTCGGCGGGCGGCAGCGGCTCCAGGCACTGGCAGTGGCCGATGTCCAGGGTGAGGCCGAGCGCTTCGGGGCCGCCGAACTCCTCGCGGAGGTAGTGGAAGTCGGCGAGTGTGGCCAGGAGGTGGCCGGGCTCGGGCTCGATGGCGAGCGGGACGCCGGCGGCGGAGGCCGCGTCGAGGACGGGGGCGAGCGCGTCGGCGAGCCGCTTCCACGCGGTGCCGTCGTCCGTGCCGTCGGGGGTGATGCCGCTGAAGCAGTGCACGGCGTGGGCGCCGAGGTCGGCGGCGACCTGCACGGCCCTGATGAGCAGCCGGGTGCGGGCGGCCCTCGCGTCCGGGTCGGGGTCGAGGAGCGAGGGTCCGTGCTTGCGGCGCGGGTCGAGGACGTAGCGGGCGCCCGTCTCGACGGTGACGCCGAGGCCGTGCCGGTCGAGGACGCGCGCCACCTGCCGGGTGCGGGTGGGCAGGTCGGGGACCAGGGGGTCCAGGTGCATGTGGTCGAGGGTGAGGCCGACGCCGTCGTAGCCCAGGTCGGCGAGGACCGCGAGGGCGTCCTCCAGGCGGAGGTCGGTCAGGCCGTTCGTGCCGTATCCCCAGCGGATGCTCATGTGACGCTCACCTTCGGTGCGATGCGCTGCGCGAGCGGCGCGAGGGCGGCGGTGATCAGAGCCGTCCCGGGGGCGCCGGCCCTGGCCGCGAGGGCGGCCTGGAGGGGGATCATGGCGCGGATGCCGCCGCCCACCGCCCGCTGGGTCAGGGGCGGCGAGGGGTTGAGGGCGGCGTGGAAGTAGGGGCGGGCCGCGGTGGCCGCGTAGGCGGCGGCCAGGGCGGCGGTGGTGGTACCCGGCAGGCCGGGGGCGGCTGCTACCCGCCGGCCTGCCGGGAGTCGTGGGGCGCGCCCGGTGATCCGGGTCAGCGCGAGGGTCGCGGCGAGCGCGCCCAGGGGGGCTTTGACGTCGCCGCCCTGGGTTTCGTTGCGGGACACCGCGGTGACGGCGAGCGTGTGGGCGGCCAGCGTCGTGGCCGCGGGCAGAGCCCTGCGATGCAGACGGCCGGAGGTCGCCGCCGCTCCCAGCAGCACGTCGAGCCCTCTCGCCGCCGCCATCGCCACGGGTCCCGCCGGTGTCTTCTTCAGGCCCAGGTCGTAACCCCACACCGTCGCCGCGAGCGCGCCCGCGGCCAGGGCCGCGGGGCGGCCCGCCCGGGCCGCGAGGGCCAGGCCCGCGGCGGTGAGGCCGCCCGCTGCCGCGAGGGCCGCTGCGGGGCGGATTCGCCCTGACGGCAGCGGGCGGTGCGGGCGGTCCACGGCGTCCTCGGCGCGGTCCGCCCAGTCGTTGAGGGCCATCCCCGCCTCGTAGAGGCACAGGGACGACCCGATGGCGAGGAAGGTGCCTCGGCCGGGGCGCAGGCCCACCGCGGACGCGCCCGCGAGCGCGTCGCCGGGGACCGTGAACAGGGCGGGCAGACGCAGGAGTTCGGCCCAGGCCCGCAGGTGCTGCGCGCGGCCGGTCACCGCAGGCTTCCCGCGAAAGCGACCAGCGTCGCGTACTGCTCGGCGAGCGCGGGGGACGCGTCGCCGTCGGGGTCCTTGAAGTAGAAGCCGAGTTCGGGCAGGGGCCCCTCGACTCCCTTCTCGTGGGCGCGCAGGAGAAGGCGGGCCAGGTCGAGGACGAGGGGGGCGGCGAGCGCGGAGTCGCAGCCCTGCCAGATCGTCTGGAGGATCATGCGGGAGCCGAGGAACCCGTCGAAGGCGATGTGGTCCCAGGCCGTCTTCCAGTCGCCGAGCGCGGGCACGTCGTCGATGTGGACCTCGCCCTCGGGCGCGGCCCCGAGCGCGTCGGCGAGGACGCGTTCCTTGCCCGCGTTCTTCGCCGCGGCGGCGCCGGGGTCGGCGAGCGCGGCACCGTCGCCGCCGCCGAGGAGGTTCGTGCCGGACCAGGCCCGCACGGACAGGGAACGCTGGAGGAACATCGGCGCGAGCACGGACCGCAGGAGGGTCTGGCCGGTCTTGCCGTCGCGCCCCGCGTGGGGCAGGCCGCTGGTGGCGGCGAGATCCGCGAGCGAGGGGTGGTGCAGGCCGGTGGAGGGCGTGAAGTTGACGTACGGGCAGCCCGCGCGGAGGGCGGCCGCCGCGTAGAGGGAGCTGGCGGGCAGCCGGCTGCTGTCGGGGGCGGGTTCCGTGGACGCCACGTTCACGACGACGGCGCCGGCGAGGCCGCCGCGGTCGGCGAAGTCACGGATGTCGGCGGCGAAGTCGGCGATGAGTTCGTCGTCGGACCGGGAGTCCCCCGGCTGAGGGCCTCCAGGGCGTATCTCCCGGTCGGCGGCGGCGAGTTCGGCGCCGACCGCGGTCGGCAGGCCGTGCGGCAGGACGCCTCCGGCGGCGAGGTGCTCGGCACGTTTGGGCAGGGGACAGTCGACCGTGTCGTGCCCGCCGAAGACGAGCGACGACAACGTTGGCAGACCGGCGCCCGCGAAGGGTTCGGTCTCGGTGACCATGCCGGTCGGGGGGTGCAGGCCCGCGCCGACGGCGGCGCAGCCCGCGACCGCGGTGGTGGCGACGGAGCCACGGGCCCCGATGAGCCAGATTCCGAAGCGGGCGGTGGGGGAAGTGGGTTCGGCGGACATGGGCAGCCTCCTTGTCGTACGCGAACCTGGAGCCGGAGTTGCGGTGGTGGTGCGGGACGACGGGCGGGGGTCCGGCGTCCCCCGCCCGCCGTCGTCTAGTGGCCGGACCCGGCGCCCGGCTTCACGGGCAGGTCCTTGACCCGGATGTCACGGAAGGACACCTGGTCGTCGTTGCCGTGGTTCTGGATCCCGACGTACCCGTCGCGCAGGCTCCGGGCGGGGTCGGTGTTGGTGAAGTCGTTGACCTTCACGCCGTTGAGCCAGATCCGCAGGTGCTCGCCCTCGACCCGGATCTCGTACGTGTTCCACTCCCCCGGCGGGTTCAGCGCGCGGTCGCGCTTCTTCACGTCGGCCGACTGGAAGCTGTAGACGGACCCGGTGGTGCGGTCGGGTGCGTCGGTCGCGTCGATCTGGACCTCGTAGCCGTTGTTCACGGCCGACCAGGGGTCGTCGGATTCCGGGAAGCCCACGAAGACACCGGAGTTGTCGTCCCCGGCCATCTTCCAGTCGAGCTTCAGGGAGTACGAGCCGAGCGAGCGGCCCGCGTACCAGAGCATTCCCATGCCGCCGGACGAGGTGAGCGTGCCGTCGTCCGAGAGCGCGAAGGAGCCGGGTCCGGCCTGCTTCCAGTCCTTGAGCGACTCGGCGGTCCCGTCGAACAGGGACGTGTAGCCGCTCTCGGGACGGCAGTCGGCCTGCGCGGCACCGCTCGCCCAGCGGATCCCGCCGAGCAGGTGCTGCCGGAAGGCCGGGTCGGCGTACGACTCCTTGGTGTGGCCCGCGCCGGTGTAGAAGGAGCGGCCGCCCCGGTAGTTCTGGCACCAGGAGATGGGGTGGTCGCCCGCCATGGTGCCGCCGGTGTACGACGACTCGTCGAGCGAGGCGAGGACGTGGGCGTGCTCGCGCGGGTTGGTGCGGTAGTTGTACCACTCGTCGGTGCGGTTCCACGTCGGGGCGAGGTGGGCGGTGGCCGGGTTGCCCCGGTCCTCGACCTTGACCGTGGCGGGCTGGATCGCCGGGTGATTCTGGAAGTAGGCGCCGGCGAGGCCGCCGTAGAAGGGCCAGTCGTACTCGGTGTCGGCGGCCGCGTGGACGCCGACGTAGCCGCCGCCCTTCGCGATGTAGTGCTCGAAGGCCTTCTGCTGGTCGGCGCCGAGCACGTCACCGGTGGTGGAGAGGAAGACGACGGCGTCGTAGCGGCGCAGATTGGCGTCGGTGAAGGCGCCGGCGTCCTCGGTGGCGTCGACGGCGAAGCCGCTTGCCGCGCCCAGTTCCTGCACGGCGGCGATCCCCTCGGGGATCGAGTCGTGGCGGAAGCCCGCGGTCTTGGAGAAGACCAGGACCCGGCCCCCCGCCCCCGCGTCCCCCGGTGAGGAGGACGCGGGAGCGGAGACACAGCCGATGAGCAGGGCGGCCGCGGAGGCCGCGAGCGCGATACGGGTGGAGGTGCGCACAGTCCTGCTCCTTCCTCAGCCGGTGGTGAAGGTGAAGTCGTCCACGTCGAAGAGGGCGTCGGTGCCCGAACCCTTGAAGACCAGGAAGAGCGTCGTGGTCTTGGCGGGCGCCTTGCTGATGGTGCCGGTGACGTCCTTGTACGTCTCCCAGGACCCGGTGGGTTCGACCTTGGCGCTGCCGAGGAGGCGTCCGGTGGCGGAGCCGCTGCGGATCTCCAGCGTGCCGCCCTTGCCGGCGGACGCGACGCTCGCGGTGAACGACTTGACGTTGCTCAGGACGTACGGCTTGAAGGAGATCCAGTCGCCGTTGTTGATGTCGCCGACGGTCTTGCCGCCCTCCGCCGGGGTGTGGGCGACGATGCTGACGCCCTTGGAGTCGCCGTAGTGCTCGGCCTGGCGGTGCTTCTGCTGGGTGACGTTCTGGTCGTGGGTGGTCAGCGCGGGCTGGCCGTTGGCGCCCTTGTCGGTGTACTCGGCGTCGAAGACCCCGAAGATGTTGGCGTTCGGGTCGTGCTCGCTGTCCGCGGAGGTCTTGATGGTGCCGGAGCAGCCGTTGGCCGAGGTGATCGGGTGGCCGTGGCTGTCGTGGCCGAGGATGTGCGTGACCTTGACCTTGGAGCAGTCGATCGTCCCGTCCTCGGGGTCGGTGACCTTCACCTTGAAGGGCACCTCGTCACCGAAGGTGAACAGCTGGCCGTCCGCGGGGAGTTCGAGGGTCACCGTGGGCGCGGTGTTGCCGACGACGAGGTGGGTGTCGGCGCTGCCGGTGCGGCCCGTCGCGTCCTTGGCGGTGACGGTCGCGGTGTAGGTGCCGTTCTTCTTGTACGTGTGGCTGGGCGCGGCGCCGGTGCCGGTGGTGCCGTCACCGAAGTTCCAGGAGTACGTCAGCGCGTCGCTGTCGGCGTCGGTCGCGGTCGAGGAGAAGCGGGCCTTCAGCGGGGCCTGGCCCGAGGTCTTGTCGACCTTGGCGTCGACGACCGGCGAGTGGCCGTCGGTGGCGTTCTCGATGCGGTAGAGGCCGGAGTTCTCGTCGCCGCCGAACCAGGACAGGCCGTAGTCCAGGACGTACAGTGCGCCGTCCGGTCCGAAGGCCATGTCCATGACCTGCGTGCCGGTCCACGGGAACGGGTTGATCGAGGTGACCTTGCCGTCCCCGTCCTGCTCGATCCGCTTGATCCACTGCCGGCCGAACTCACCGGCGAAGAAGTCGCCGTCGTAGGCCTCGGGGAACTTCACGGGCGAGGTGCTCGCCGCGTCGTAGCGGTAGACCGGGCCGCCCATCGGGGACTCGGAGCCGGTGCCGAACTCGGGCACGGAGCCGCCGTCGTAGGGGATCCAGGCCGGCTGCGCGGGCGGCAGGTCGACGATGCCCGTGTTGTGGGGCGAGGTGTTCTTCGGCGCGGCGCAGTCGAAGGCGGCGCCGGACGTCTTGGTGGCGAAGTCGTAGTCGATGTAGGCGTCGTTGTCGCCGGTGCAGTACGGCCAGCCGAAGTTGCCGGCCTTGGTGATGCGGTTGAACTCGACCTGGCCCGCGGGGCCGCGCTTCGGGTCGGCGGTGCCGGCGTCGGGTCCGTAGTCACCGACGTAGACGATGCCGGTCGGCTTGTCGACGCTGATCCGGAACGGGTTGCGGAAGCCCATCGCGTAGATCTCGGGGCGGGTCTTGTCCGTGCCCGGGGCGAAGAGGTTGCCGTCGGGTATGGAGTACGTGGCGTCGTCGTTGACCTTGATGCGCAGGACCTTGCCGCGCAGGTCGTTGCTGTTGCCGGCCGAACGCCGGGCGTCGTAGGCCGGGTTGCGGGTGGGCTGCTCGTCGATCGGCGTGTAGCCGTCGGAGGAGAAGGGGTTGGAGTCGTCGCCCGTCGACAGGTAGAGGTTGCCCTCCTTGTCGAAGTCGATGTCGCCGCCCACGTGGCAGCAGATGCCGCGCGAGGTGGGGATCTCCAGGATCTTCTTCTCGCTGGCGTTGTCGAGCGTGCCGTCCGCGTTGAGCACGAAGCGCGAGAGCTGGTTGTGGCCGTCGAAGGGCTTGAAGTCCGCGGCCGTGCCGTCGTTCGGGGCGTCGCCCGCGGGGGTGTCGAGCGGCGGCGCGTAGTAGAGGTAGATGAAGCGGTTGTCGCTGAACTTCGGGTCCACGCCGACGCCTTGGAGGCCCTCTTCGTCGTGGGAGTAGACGTCGAGCTTGCCGGCGACCTTGGTGGTGCCGTTCTCGTCGGTCAGGCGCAGGATGCCGTCGCGCGAGGTGTGCAGGACCTTGCGGTCCGGCAGGACGGCGAGCGACATGGGCTCGCCGACCTCTTCGGCGCCCTTGGCGAGGGTGACCTGCTGGAAGTCCTCCGCGGCGGCGACCGCGGCGTCGGGCGCGGGCGCCGCGCCGGCGTGCGGGGCGCCGATCGCGAGTGAGGCTCCGGCGAGAAGTGAGCCGGTGAGGAGTGCGAGTGCCTTGCGGAATCTCGGGCGTTTCCTGTGCACGGAGTTCCTCCGGAAAAGGGCGTGCGTACGGACGGGGGCGTGTCGCGCATGCGCTCTGCGGGTGCGATCGGTACGCCGGGGTGCGCCGTCACCCCGGAACTGTGCGTGTCCTGTACAACATGCGACCGTAGCCACGTTTGTCCGGGACGGAAAGCCCTTGCACAGCAAAGGAGTCGACTTTCTCCCCGTGCAGGACAAACGTGGCCGACGGTCTGTCAGTCCGAGCCGCCGAAGGCCGCGTCGAAGGACGCCGTGGGCGGCTCGAAGTCGAAGGCCTTGAGGTGCCTGAGCGCCTCCGGGGCGCCCTGGAGCCGGTCCATCCCGGCGTCCTCCCATTCGACCGAGACGGGCCCCTCGTAGTCGATGGAGCGCAGCATCCGGAAGACGTCCTCCCAGGGCACGTCGCCGTGGCCCGCGGAGACGAAGTCCCAGCCGCGCCGCGGGTCGCCCCAGGGCAGGTGGGAGCCGAGGCGGCCGTTGCGGCCGTCCAGGCGGCGCCGGGCCTCCTTGCAGTCGACGTGGTAGATCCGGTCACGGAAGTCCCACAGGAAGCCGACCGGGTCGAGGTCCTGCCACACGAAGTGGCTGGGGTCGAAGTTCAGGCCGAAGGCGGCCCGGTGGTCGACGGCGTCGAGAGCGCGCTGCGTGGTCCAGTAGTCGTACGCGATCTCCGACGGGTGGACCTCGTGCGCGAACAGGACGCCGTTCTCGTCGAAGACGTCGAGGATGGGGTTCCACCGGTCGGCGAAGTCCTGGTAGCCGCGCTCGATCATCGACTCGGGCGCGGGCGGGAACATGGCGACCAGATGCCAGATGGACGAGCCGGTGAAACCGATGACGGTGTCGACACCGAAGGCCGCCGCAGCCCGGGCGGTGTCCTCCATCTCGGCCGCGGCCCGCCGTCGTACGCCCTCGGCCTCGCCGTCGCCCCAGATACGGGCCGGCAGGATCGCCCGGTGGCGCTCGTCGATGATCGCGTCGCACACCGCCTGACCCACCAGGTGGTTGGAGATCGCCCAGCACTTGAGGCCGTACTTGTCGAGCAGGGCGCGGCGCGAGTCGAGGTAGCCGGGGTCCGCGAGGGCCTTGTCGACCTCGAAGTGGTCGCCCCAGCAGGCGAGTTCGAGGCCGTCGTAGCCGAAGTCGCGGGCCAGCCTGCACACCTCTTCGAGCGGCAGGTCGGCCCACTGTCCGGTGAACAGGGTGAACTGGCGTGGCATGAGCCGTGCCTCCTCAGACCGGGATGGGGGTGTAGACGGAGTTCTTGAGCGCGCTCTCCTCCACGGCGGCGAGCACGCGCTGCACGCGCAGGCCCTCGGCGAAGGACGGCTCGGGCTGCCGGCCGGCCGCGATGGCATGGACCAGATCGCGGGCCTGGTGCACGAAGGTGTGCTCGTAGCCGAGACCGTGGCCCGGCGGCCACCAGGCTTCCAGGTAGGGGTGGCCGGGCTCGGTGACGAGGATGCGGCGGAAGCCGGCGCTGTCCCCGGGTTCGGTGTGGTCGTGGAACGAGAGCTCGTTGAGGCGCTCCAAGTCGAAGGCCAGCGAGCCCTTCTCACCGTTGAGTTCGATGCGCAGGGCGTTCTTACGGCCGGAGGCGAAGCGGGTCGCCTCGAAGGAGCCGAGCGCCCCGGAGGCGAAGCGGGCCGTGAACAGCGCCGCGTCGTCCACCGTCACGGGCCCGCGCCCGGCCCCGCCGCCGCCCGCCGCGAGTCCGGCCGACGCCCCTTCCAGGATCGGCCGTTCCCGCACGAACGTCTCGGTGAGCGCGGAGACCCCGACGAGGGGCTCCCCCGCCAGGTACTGCGCGAGGTCGACGGCGTGCGCGCCCAGGTCGCCGAGGGCGCCCGAGCCCGCGTACTCCTTCTTCAGCCGCCAGGTGAGCGGGAAGTCGGGGTCGACGAGCCAGTCCTGGAGGTAGGAGACGCGGACGTGGCGCAGGGCGCCGAGGCGGCCCTCCTCGACCATGCGGCGGGCGAGCGCGGTGGCGGGGACGCGCCGGTAGTTGAAGCCGGTCATCGCCAGCTGACCGTGGGCGCGGGCCCGTTCGGCCGCTTCGAGCATCGCCTCGGCCTCGTCCACCGTGTTGGCCAGCGGCTTCTCGCACAGCACGTGCTTGCCCGCCTCCAGGGCCGCGACGGCGATCTCCGCGTGGCTGTCGCCCGGGGTGCAGATGTCGACGACGTCGACGTCGTCCCGGGCGATCAGCGCCCGCCAGTCCGTCTCGGCCGCGGCCCAGCCGAGCCGGTCGGCCGCGGCTCGGACGGCCTGTCCGTCCCTGCCGCAGACGGCCGCGAGGACCGGTCGCAGCGGCAGGTCGAAGACGCGGCCCACGGTGCGCCAGCCCTGGGAGTGGGCGGCGCCCATGAAGGCGTAGCCGACCATGCCGACACCCAGGGGGCGCGGTCCGGCCCCGGGCTCCTGAGTCGTGCCCATGCAGTAGTCCTCCTCGTCGACGCCGGTCCCGCGAGATGCTCTGTGGGGGCATCCATCACTTGAAGCCGGTCGGCATGTACTGGGCGACGTTGTCCTTGTCGACGACCGCCGAGAAGAGCGTCACGTGGGCCGGGATCTCGAACTCGGCCATGCCGCTGACGCCCTTTCCCTGGCCGAGGGCGCGCGCGAGGTCGATCGCGGAGGCGGCCATGGTCGGCGGGTAGAGGACGGTCGCCTTGAGGACGCTGTTGCCGGCCTCGATGGCCTGCATGGCGGAGAGGGCTCCCGCGCCGCCGACCATCAGGAAGTCGTCGCGGCCGGCCTGCTTGATGGCGCGCAGGGCGCCGACACCCTGGTCGTCGTCGTGGTTCCACACGGCGTCGAAGTTCTTCTGCGCCTGGAGGAGCTGCGACATCTTCGCCTGGCCCGACTCCACGGTGAACTCGGCGGCCTGGCGGGCGACCTTCTTGATGTTCGGGAAGTTCTTCAGGGCGTCGTCGAAGCCCTGGGAGCGCTGCTTGGTGAGCTCCAGGTTGTCGAGGCCCGCGAGCTCGACGACCTTGGCGTTCTTCTTGTCCTTGAGCTGCTCGCCGATGTAGTTGCCGGCGCTCAGGCCCATGCCGTAGTTGTCGCCGCCGATCCAGCAGCGGTACGCCTGCGGGGTGTTGAAGATCCGGTCGAGGTTGACGACGGGGATCCCTGCGCGCATCGCCTTCAGGCCGACCTGGGTGAGGGCCTTGCCGTCGGCCGGCAGGATCACCAGGACGTCGACCTTCTTGTTGATGAGCGTCTCGACCTGCCCGATCTGCGCGGCGGTGTCGTTCGAGCCCTCCGTGGCCTCCAGGGTGACGTCGGAGTACTTCTTGGCGCGTTCCGTGGCGTTGTCGTTGATCGCGTTCAGCCAGCCGTGGTCGGCCTGGGGTCCCGCGAACCCGATGGTGACGTGCTTGCCCGGCTTGTCGTCCGCGGCGGGCTTGTCGTTCGCCGCGGGCTTCGCGTCCTTGGGCTCGTTGCTCGTGCAGGCGGTGAGCAGTCCGCCCGTGGTGACGGCGGCTGCCGCCCCGAAGAGCAGTCCTCTGCGGCTCGTGGTCTCTGGCATGTCGATGGCCCTTCCCGGGTCAAGAGGTGGTGGTGGAGGTGCGTCGCTGGACCAGGACCGCGGCGACGATGATCGCCCCCTTGGCGATCTCCTGGACGTCGCTCTGCAGATTGTTGAGCGCGAAGATGTTGGTGATCGTGGTGAAGATCAGTACGCCGAGCACGGAGCCGGTGATGGTGCCCCGGCCGCCGGTCAGCAGGGTGCCGCCGATGATCGCGGCGGCGATGGCGTCGAGTTCGTAGAGGTTGCCGTTGGTGTTCTGTCCGGAACCGGCGAGGACGATCAGGAGGAAGGCCGCGATGCCGCAGCACAGGCCCGACAGGAGGTAGAGGTAGAGGCGCTGGCGGCGTACGTCGATGCCGGCGAGCCGCGCGGCCTCGGCGTTGCCGCCGACGGCGACGGAGCGGCGGCCGAACGTCGTACGGTTCAGGACCAGCCAGCCGATGACCGTGACGGCGGCGAAGACGAGGACGAGCGGCGGGATGCCGAGGATGTAGGCGTCGCGCTCGCCGAGCTTGAGGACGCTCTCCACGGACACCGTCTGCGTCTTGCCGTCGGTGATCTGGAGGGCGAGGCCGCGGCCCGAGGCGAGCATCGCGAGGGTGGCGATGAAGGGGACCATGCCGCCGTACGCGATCAGCAGCCCGTTGACCAGTCCGCAGCCGACGCCCACGACGACGGCGGTGAACAGGATTCCGGCGAAGCCGTAGTCCTGCGTCGCGACGGTGGTCGCCCAGACGCTCGCGAGGGCGACGATCGCGCCGACCGACAGGTCGATGCCGCCGGAGATGATCACGAAGGTCATGCCGACGGTGACGACACCGATGACGGACGCCTGCGTGAGGATCAGCTGCACGTTGTTGGTGTCGAGGAACGAGTCGGGCTGGGTGATGCCGCCGATCAGGACCAGGACGGCGAGCACGCCCACCAGCGACAGGGTCCGCACGTCCGGGCGGAACCCTCTCGGGCGGGGGCCGGCGGGCGTGGTCTTCGAGGTGGCGGGCCGGGCGGGGGATGCGGGCTGGGTCATGGTGCCGGGCTCCCTTCGGGTGCGAGTCGGTTGTGGCGGGCGTTTGCGCAGTTCCCCGCGCCCCCGTCGGGGCTCACTCGCCGTTGCACGAGTGCGGGTTCGTCGTCGCTGAGCGCGCAGTTCCCCGCGCCCCTGACGGGGCGCCTCATGCCCCCGCCAGTACCAGGTCCAGGACCCTGTGTTCGTCCAGGTCCGCCGCCGGCGACTCGTGGACCACCGCGCCCTCCCTCAGCACCAGGACCCGGTCCGCGAGGCCGAGGACCTCGGGGACCTCGCTGGAGACCAGGAGGACCGCGAGGCCGTCGTCGGCGAGGCGGCGGATGACGGCGTAGAGCTCGGCGCGGGCGCCGACGTCCACGCCCCGGGTCGGCTCGTCGAGGAGGAGGACACGGCAGCCGCGCAGGAGCCAGCGGGCGAGGACGGCCTTTTGCTGGTTGCCCCCGGAGAGGGTGCGTACCGGCGCGGACGGGTTGTCGGGGCGCAGGGACAGCTCGCGGGTCGCGGCCCGCGCGGCCTCCAGTTCCTTGCCGCGGTCGAGCCAGCCTCCGTACGAGAAGCGGGACATGGAGGAGACGGAGACATTGCGGGTGACGGACTCCAGCATGAGGAGGGCCTGCGCCTTGCGTTCCTCCGGGGCCAGGCCGAGACCGGCGCGGACGGCGGCGCGTACGCTGCCGGGCCGCAACACCTGTCCGTCGACGACGACGTGTCCGGTACTGGCCTTGCGCGCCCCGTAGATCGTCTCCAGGATCTCGGAGCGTCCCGAGCCGACGAGGCCCGCCAGGCCGACGATCTCGCCGGGCCGCAGTTCGAGATCGAGCGGCGCGAACTCGCCCTTCCGGGAGAGGTTCTTGACGGTGAGGACCGGATCGGTGAGCGGGGGCCCCGTGGGTCGCTCGGGGAACACGTACTCGACGTTCCGGCCGGTCATGAGGGCCACCACGTCGCGGGTCGGCGTCTCCTTCGCGGGCAGTCCGCCCGCGACCGCGCGGCCGTCCTTGAGGACGGTGACGCGGTCGCCGATCCGGCGGATCTCCTCCAGGCGGTGCGAGATGTAGACGACGGCGACGCCGTCGGCGGTGAGGGAGTCGACGATGCGGAAGAGGTTGTCGACCTCGTCCGGGTCGAGGGCGGCCGAGGGTTCGTCCATGACGATGAGGCGGACGTCGTGGGAGAGCGCGCGGGCCATGGAAACGATCTGCTGCTGGGCCGCCGAGAGGTCACCGACGAGCGTGCCCGGACCGATCTCGCCGTGTCCAAGTCGCTTGAGGAGTACGGCAGTTGTGGTGCGGGCGTCGCGTCCGCGGACCACGAAACCGGCGGTGGTCGGCTCGTGTCCGAGGTAGACGTTCTCGGCGACGGACAGCCCCTCCACCAGGTCGAGCTCCTGGTAGATGGTGGCGATGCCGAGGCGCATCGCGGCGATGGGCGACTTGAGCACCGTGCGCTCGCCGCGCCAGGTGATCGTGCCGTCGTCGGGCTGGTGGGCGCCGGCGAGGACCTTGATGAGGGTGGACTTCCCCGCGCCGTTCTGGCCGAGGAGGCAGTGCACCTCACCGGCCAGGACCTCCAGGTCCACGCCGTCGAGGGCGCGGACGCCGGGGAACGACTTGGTGATGCCGGACATGGTGAGCAGGGGTGGTTCCGGTGCCATGAGTGATCCCCTCGGCGGATGCGGGCCGGTGTCAGGGCAGGGCGGAGCTGAACGCCGTACTGGTGTGGTGATCGCGTGCGGTGTCGTGCCGGGCGGTGTTACGCCGGCGAGAACAGGTGGTCGCTGATCAGGCGGGCCGCGCCGATGACTCCGGCGGTGGGGCCGAGCTCGCCCAGGACGATGGGGAGGTTGCCGGTCGCCAGGGGCAGCGACTGGCGGTAGACCTGGGTCCGCAGGGCGGCGAGCAGCGTGTGGCCGAGGCCGGTCACGCCACCCCCGATCACCACGAGGCCCGGATTGAAGAAGCTGACGAGTGAGGCGATGACCTGTCCGGTGCGGTTGCCGCCCTCGCGGATGAGATCGAGTGCGGTGGCGTCACCGGCGGCCGCCGCGACGGCCACGTCGGCGGCGCTGAGTTTCCCGGCCCCTTCGAGCAGGGCCGCGAGTTCGCCGGAACGGCCCTCGCGGGCGGCCTCCTCGGCGTCGCGGGCGAGTGCCGCGCCGCTGAAGTAGGCCTCCAGGCAGCCCTTGTTGCCGCAGGCGCACTGGCGTCCCTCGGGCTCGACCTGGATGTGGCCGATGTCGCCGGCGCTGCCCGTCGTACCGCGGTAGACCTCTCCGCCGACGACGATGCCGCAGCCGATGCCCGTGCCGATCTTGACGCAGAGGAAGTCGCGCGCGGAGCGGGCGACGCCCGCGTGCTGCTCCCCCATCGCCATCAGGTTCACGTCGTTGTCGACCATGACCGGGCAGCCGAGTTCCTGGCTGAGGGCCTCGCGGACGGGGAACCCGTCCCAGCCCGGCATGATCGGCGGCGCGACCGGCACGCCCTCGGGGAACCGGACGGGTCCGGGGACGCCGATCCCGGCTCCGTCGAACCCCTCGGCGAGTCCGGAGGCCCTCAACTTGGCCGCCATCGCGAGCACTTGCTCGAAGACGGCGACCGGTCCCTCGCGGACGTCCATGGGCTGGTTGATGTGCCCGAGGACTTCCAGTTCGGCGTTGGTGACGGCGACGTCGACCGAGGTCGCGCCGATGTCGACGCCGAGGAACCGTAGTTCGGGGGCGAGCCGGATGTTGTGGGAGCGGCGCCCGCCGCGCGAGGCGGCGAGTCCGTCGGCCACGACGAGGCCCGTCTCCAGGAGCCGGTCCACCTCGACGGCCAGCTTCGACCGCGAGAGGTCGATCTGATCGCCCAGCTGGGCACGGGAGTTGGGTCCGCCGTCACGCAGCAGACGCAGCAGACGCGCCTGGTGCGCGTTCGCGGGTCGAGCCGTCATGCGTCTCACGTGCCCCTCACCGCCTCACCGGGCCGCCTGTCGTCCCGTCTTCGGGCTTTCGAGTGGAACGTAGCAGTGCTTGCCGGGAGTGGGAAGAAGTTGCGCAGCAATTGCCCATGACTTTCTCCAGTGACAGGACAAAGAGTCGGGCGAGGGGATCCGCGTACCCTGTCGCTCGCACAACTGACGGACGTCACAAGGGGGTTGGTATGACGGAGAGCACGCGCGCGCCGGCGGGCCGGGGAGAGGAACGGCCCGCCGCTCGGCGAGCGGATCAGCCCGCCGCGGAACTGCGGGTCAGCACGCTGGAGCTCTTCTTCGACCTCGTCTTCGTCTTCACCCTGACGCAGATCACCGTGCTGCTCGCGCACGACCTGTCGTTCGCCACGGCGGGGCGGGTCGTCCTCATCTTCGTCGTGCTGTTCTGGATGTACGGCGCCTACGCCTACCTCACCAACCAGGTGCCGCCCGACCGGCCCTCACGCCGGCTGCTGCTCATCGTCGGGATGGGCGCGTTCCTCGTGTGCGCGCTCGCCATCCCGCGCGCCTTCACCGACGGCGGCGTGCTCTTCGGCCTCGGGTTCCTGCTCGTGGTCGTGGTGCACAGCGCGCTGTACACGCGCAGCCACGGCCGTGACGTGATCTGGTACGCGGTGCCGAACGCGCTGGCCGCGCTCGCCGTGACGACGGCCGGGTTCTTCCACGGGCTCGCCGCCGACGCGTGGTGGGTGCTCGCGATCGTGCTCCAGATCGTGACGCCGTTCCTCGCCCAGACCGGCCCCCGCCGCCGGGGCGGGCGCACGCCGGACGACCTCAGGGGCCAGCTCGGCGGACTGGAGCCGGGGCACTTCGTGGAGCGCCACGGCCTGCTCCTGATCATCGCGTTCGGCGAATCCGTCATCGCGATCGGCATCGGTATCGGCGACCGGCCGCTGACGGTGGGCCTGTTCGGGGGCGCGTTCCTGGCGCTGGCGGTCGCGGTCGCGCTGTGGTGGACGTACTTCGTACGGGACGAGGGCGCGGCCGAGGAGACGTTCCGGGCGACGTCACCGGCCCGCCGGTTCCGCCTCGCGATGAACGCGTACTACTACGCCTTCCTGCCGATGCTGCTCGGTGTCGCGTTCCTCGCGGCGGGCGTGAAGAAGTCCCTCGGGCACCTCGGTGAGCATCTGCACACCGGGCCCGCGCTCGCGCTCGCGGGAGGTGTCGCGCTGTTCCTGGCCGGCGATGTCGCGTTCAGGACCGCGATGCGGCTCTCCCCGCTGGCCTTCAGAGCGGCGGCCGTGCCGGTGGTGCTCGGCGCGGCGCTGCTCGGGACGCACGTGGCCGCCGTGGCGGAACTCGTCGCGCTCGTCGTGATCCTGGTGGCGATGCTGGCCGCGGAGGCGCGGTCCTGTCGGGGCGTCCCTTCGGGCGACGGGTCGTCCGTGGCCGGTCGCGCCCACGCGGCGGAGCCGCACATGTAGCGGTCCCGCGCCCCTTTCGGGGGCGCGCCCCGGCCGTGATCCGTGGGCGGCGCGGCCTTACGACTGGTCGCGCCGGTGGTACGTCTCGCGGGTGTGCTCGGTGTGGGCCCGCATGACCGCCGTCGCGCGTGCCTCGTCCCGCTGCGCGATCGCCGCGATCAGCTCGCGGTGCTCGATCCAGGACTGCTTGCCGCGCTGACGGGCCACCGGCTGGTAGTACCAGCGCACACGGCGGTCGACCTGTCCGGCGAGCTCGCCCAGGACGACGTTGCCCGCGAGTTCCATGACCTTGGCGTGGAAGGCGGCGTTCGTGGCGACGACCAGCTCGACGTCGCCGTCGGCGACGGCCTGCTCGCCCCTGGCGCAGAGCTCTTCGAGTGCGGTGATCCCGGGCTTGCCGGCGTTCGCTGCGGCAAGGCGGGCCGCCTCGGCCTCCAGGAGCGTACGGACCGTGAGGAGCTGGTCCGCCTCGTCCTCGGTCGGCTCGTGCACGAAGGCGCCCTGCGCGGGCCGGAGATCGACCCAGCCCTCCGTGTTCAGCCGCTGGAGCGCCTCGCGCACGGGTTGCCTCGACACTCCGAGGTGCCCGGCGAGTTCGCTCTCGACCAGGTGCTGACCGGGCTGAAGTGCACGCGTCGTGATCAGTTCGAGCAGCGCCTCGTAGACCCGCTCGCGCAGCGGCCCGGGGCGCTCGAGCTTGGGCACCGCCCCCTGCGGCAGTCCTGTGGACAACATCGCGGTCCCCCTCCTGTGCAACGGAGAAGCCAGTATGAATTGGCTTTCGTCTACAGTCTACCGAGCACAATGGCCAGTAGGGGCGGGAGTTGGGCTCGTCACACCCGTGAACGCCGCGAAATCACGCCTGCTCAGGGGCAGTGGACGACCTGGCCCGCGTAGGACAGGTTGCCCCCGAATCCGAAGAGCAGCACCGGCTGGCCGCTGCGGATCTCGCCGCGCTCGACGAGCTTGGAGAAGGCGAGCGGGACGCTGGCGGCGGATGTGTTGCCCGAGTCGACGACGTCACGCGCGACGACGGCGTTCACCGCGCCGATCTTCTCGGCGAGCGGTTCGATGATCCGCAGATTCGCCTGGTGCAGGACGACGGCGGCCAGATCCTCGGGCGTGTACCCGGCCCGCTCGCAGGCCGCGCGGGCCAGCGGCGGCAGCTGCTGTGTCGCCCAGCGGTAGACGCTCTGGCCCTCCTGCGCGAAGCGCGCCGGCTCGCCCTCGATGCGCACGGCGTTGCCCATCTCGGGCACGGAACCCCACAGGACGGGGCCGATGCCCGGCTCGCCGCCGGGCGAGCAGGCCTCGACCACGACGGCGCCCGCGCCGTCGCCGACGAGGACGCAGGTGGTGCGGTCCGTCCAGTCGGTGACGGCGGACATCTTGTCGGCGCCGATCACCAGGGCCCGCGTCGCGGCGCCGGCCCGAACGGCGTGGTCGGCGGTGGCGAGCGCGTGTGTGAAGCCCGCGCACACCACGTTGACGTCGAGTGCGGCGGGCGAGGGCACGCCGAGGCGGTGCGCGACGCGGGCGGCCATGTTCGGCGAGCGGTCGACGGCGGTGGAGGTGGCGACCACGACGAGGTCGATGTCGTTCGCCGTCAGCCCCGCCGTCGCGAGGGCCTTCGCCGCGGCGTGCGCGGCCAGCTCGTCGACCGGCTCGTCGGGACCCGCGATATGACGGGTGCGGATGCCCACGCGGCTGCGGATCCACGCGTCGTCGGTGTCCACCATGGCCACCAGGTCCTCGTTGGTGAGGATCCTGGCGGGCTGGTAGTGGCCTACGGCGGTGATGCGCGAACCGGTCATGGGTGGGCCCCCTCGTGTTCGAGATGCGGATCCACCAGTCTGGTGAGCGACTCACCGGTACGAGGGCACGTAAAGCGACAGGATTGGGGCGCCCTGGTTGGAGGGTGCCCCACATCACCCTGCGGCGTCCGGGGTCTGCCCCGGTCTATCCCGTGAAGAGCTGCCTCGCCTTCTGGACGAGTTCGTACAGGCCGTACACGAGCGGCACCCCGACCCACAGCCAGGCGAACAGGGTGAGCGCGCGGCGGCTAGGCGGACTGCCGGCGCTCTGCGGCTGCGTCATCGGTGGCCTCCCTCGGGGCGGGGATGTGGTGGCGGGCATGGACGGGACGGATCAGCTCGTTGGCGACGAACCCGACGACGAGCAGACCGATCATGATCGTGAAGGACAGGCTGTAGAGGTCCTGGCCGTGCTTGCCGGCCTCTTCCTGGCTGTCGGCGACCCGGTTGACGATCAGCGGGCCGAGCACTCCGGCGGTGGACCACGCGGTGAGCAGCCGGCCGTGGATCGCGCCGACCTGGTAGGTGCCGAAGAGGTCCTTGAGGTACGCGGGGACGGCGGCGAAGCCGCCACCGTAGAAGGAGAGGATCACCAGCGCGCAGCCGATGAACAGAGGCTTGGAGGAGTCGCCGAAGCGGGCGATCAGCAGGTACATGACAGCGCCCACACCCAGGTAGAGGCGGTAGACGTTCTTGCGGCCGACCAGGTCGGAGGCGGAGGACCAGCCGATGCGGCCCGCCATGTTCGCCGCCGACAGGAGCGCGACGAAGCCCGCGGCCGCTGAGACGCTGACCGGGGTGCCGCTGTCCTTGAAGAAGTCCGTGATCATCGGGGCGGCCTTCTCCAGGATGCCGATGCCCGCCGTCACGTTCATGCAGAGCACGAGCCACAGGCACCAGAACTGGGGGGTGCGCACGGCGCTGCGGGCCGACACCTGCACCCCTTCCAGCGGTGCGGGCGCCCCTGGCGTGGGCGCCGCCTCGCTACGGGGAACTCGCACGAGCAGCACGCCGAGCGACATGAACACGGCGTACGCGAGTCCGTGCACGAGGAAGGCGAGGGCGATGCCCGAGGAGTCGGCGCCGAAGGACTCCAGCATCTGCGCGGACCACGGCGAGGCGATCAGCGCACCGCCGCCGAAGCCCATGATCGCGATGCCGGTGGCCATGCCGGGCCGGTCGGGGAACCACTTGATCAGGGTCGACACGGGCGAGATGTAGCCGATGCCGAGGCCGATCCCGCCGACGAAGCCGTAGCCGAGGACGATCAGCCAGAACTGCCCGGTGGCGGCGCCGAGGGCGGAGAGCAGGAAGCCGGAGGAGAAGCAGACGAGGGCGACGGTCATCGCCCAGCGCGGACCGTTGCGCTCGACGAGCGTGCCGCCGAAGGCCGCGGAGAGGCCGAGCATCACGATGCCGAGCTGGAAGGGGAGGGCGCTCTCGGTGCCGCTGAGGTGCATGGCGGACTCGAGCGGGGGCTTGAAGACACTCCAGGCGTAGGCCTGGCCGATGGAGAGATGGACGGACAGAGCGGCGGGCGGAACGAGCCAGCGGCTCCAGCCGGGTGGCGCGACGGGGGGCCTCATGATCCCGAACGTTAGGGAGCCGTAGGGGAGTTGGGAAGAGCATGCGCCGGAATCCGTACACGGTATGCGATGCGCCACCTCTTGTCGGCCCATCTTCCATACTGTAGACAATATTCCATCGACAGTCCGACGGTCCTCCGCACTCTCCTCCCGTGAGAGCAGGAGCCCTCGACCGAACGGAGCTCGCCATCGTGAAAGTCGCAGTCCTCGGCGCCGGTGCGATCGGCGCCTACGTCGGAGCCGCGCTGCACCGCGCCGGCGCCGACGTGCATCTCGTAGCCCGTGGACCGCACCTCGCGGCCATGAGGCAGCACGGCGTCCAAGTGCGCAGCCCCCGCGGTGACTTCACCGCCCGGGTGCACGCGACCGACGACCCCTCGGGGATCGGCCCGGTCGACTATGTCTTCCTCGGCCTCAAGGCAAACTCGTACGCGGCGTGCGGGCCGCTCATCGAGCCCCTGCTGCACAGCTCGACGGCCGTGATCGCGGCCCAGAACGGCATCCCCTGGTGGTACTTCCACCGGCACGGCGGCCCGCACGACGGGCAGCGTGTCGAGAGCGTGGACCCGGGCGGCGCGGTCAGTGCGGTGCTCGCGCCCGAGCGGGCCATCGGCTGTGTCGTCTACGCGGCGACGGAGCTCGAAGGCCCGGGTGTCGTACGCCATCTCGAAGGAACCAGGTTCTCCATCGGGGAGCCCGACCGCTCGGTGTCGGACCGGTGCCTCGCGTTCAGCCGGGCGATGCAGGACGGGGGCCTCAAGTGCCCCGTCGAGCCCGAACTGCGCGGCGACATCTGGATCAAGCTGCTCGGCAACATCTCGTTCAACCCGATCAGCGCGCTGTCCCGGGCGACCATGCGGCAGATGTGTCTGCACGGGGGCACGCGCCGGGTCATCGAGATCATGATGACCGAGACGCTCGCCGTCGCCGGGGCGCTGGGCTGCCGGCCGGACATCTCCGTCGAACGGCGCCTCGCCGGGGCCGAGCGCGTCGGCGACCACCGCACCTCGACGCTCCAGGACCTGGAGCGCGGCAAACCGCTCGAACTCGACGTGCTGCTCGCGGCCGTCGTGGAACTCGCGGAGATCACCGGCATCCCGGTCCCGACGCTCCGCACCGTCCACGCCATCTCGGATCTGCTCGCCGACCGCATGAGGAGCGCGGCATGAAGAAGCGGGACCGCACCCCGAAGACGTACACCCGCCTCACCCATCCCCTCGTCCGGGACTCACGCGACGAGCCGTTCCGCCGCGCCACCTGGGACGAGGCGCTCGCCAGGGCGGCGGACGGGTTCCGGCGCACCAAGGAGACGCACGGCCCGGACGCGTTCGCGATGCTGTCCTGCGCGCGCGCCACGAACGAGATGAACTACGTGGCGCAGAAGTTCACGCGCGTCGTGATGGGCACCAACAACGTCGACTCGTGCAACCGCACCTGTCACGCCCCGAGCGTCGCGGGCCTGTCCGCCGCGTTCGGCTCGGGCGGCGGCACCTCCTCGTACGAGGAGGTCGAGCACACCGACCTCGTCGTGATGTGGGGCTCCAACGCCCGGTTCGCGCACCCGATCTTCTTCCAGCACGTCCTGAAGGGGATCAGGAACGGGGCACGGATGTACGCCGTCGATCCGCGCCGCACGTCGACCGCGGAGTGGGCGGAGAGCTGGCTCGGCCTGAACGTCGGCACGGACATCCCGCTCGCCCACGCCGTCGGACGCGAGATCATCCACGCGGGCCTGCACAACAAGGCGTTCATCGAGCGGGCCACGACCGGCTTCGACGAGTACGCCGAGCTGGTCGAGCCGTGGACCCTCTCCCTCGCCGAGAAGGTCACGGGCGTCCCCGCCGCCGCCATCCGCGACCTCGCGCACGCCTACGCCACCGCCGAGCGCGCCCAGTTGTGCTGGACCCTCGGCATCACGGAGCACCACAACGGCACGGACAACGTACGGGCGTTGATCAATCTGTCGCTGCTCACCGGGCATGTCGGCCGCTACGGCTCCGGCGTCCAGCCCCTGCGCGGGCAGAACAACGTCCAGGGCGGCGGCGACATGGGCGCCATCCCCAACCGCCTGCCCGGCTTCCAGGACATCCTCGACGCCGCGCACCGCGTCAAGTTCGAGCAGGCGTGGGGCGCGGCCATCCAGCCGCGGTACGGGATGACGCTCACCGACATGTTCGAGGCGATGGAGCACGGCGAGCTGCACGCCGTGTACTGCATCGGCGAGAACCCCGCCCAGTCCGAGGCCGACAGCGAGCAGGCGATACGCCGTCTCGCGGCCCTCGACCACCTGGTCGTGCAGGACATCTTCCTGACGAAGACGGCGGAGATGGCCGACGTCGTGCTGCCCGCGACCGCCGCCTGGGCGGAGACGGACGGCACGACGACCAACAGCGAACGGCGGGTCCAGCGCGTACGTGCCGCGCTCACCCCGCCCGGCGAGGCCCGTGAGGACATCGACATCATCTGCGAGGTCGCCGCACGGCTCGGCCACGACTGGAAGTTCGCCGACTCCGAGGCCGTGTGGAACGAGCTGCGCTCGCTGTCGCCTGACCACTTCGGCATGACGTACGACCGCCTGGTGGAGCACCAGGGCCTTCAGTGGCCGTGCCCCGATCTGGAGGTCCTGCCGTCGAGCTTCCTGCACGGCAGGCTGTGGGAGTCGGACCCGGCGCTGCGTGGTCCCGCGGCGCCCTTCGGGCTCGTCGCGCACGACCCGCCGGTGGACCTGACGGACGAGTCGTTCCCGATCCGCCTGACGACGGGCCGGCGCCTCGACTCGTACAACACCGGTGTCCAGAGCGGGGGTTACGCCTCTCCGCTGCGGCGCGGCGAGTACGTCGAGCTGTGCCCGGAGGACGCGGAGCGGTACGGCGTCGTGGTGGGCGAGGAGGTGCGGGTGTCGTCGCGGCGCGGCGTCGTGGTGGCGCCCGTGTGGGTCGACCCGGCGCTGCGGCCCGGTCTCGCCTTCATGACCATGCACTTTCCCGACGAGGTGGACACCAACCAGCTGACGATCGAGGCGAACTGCCCGATCGCGGGGACGGCGGAGTTCAAGGCGTCGGCGATCCGCATCGAGAAGCTGCCCGTCGCGGCCGTGAGGAGCTGAGGCAGGAAATGGATCTGCACTTCGGTGACAGCAAGCCCACCGACGAGGAACGCGAGGCGGTGGACGCGCTGCTCGGCCCGCCCGGGTCGGCGTGGGAGACGGCCTTCGGTGACTCGACGGTCCGTTCGGACGCGGATCTGCGCTGGGCGCGCGGCGGACGTGCGGCGCGGGAGCGGCGGGACCTGCTGTTGCCGGGGCTGCACGCGGTCAACGACCGGGTCGGCTGGATCAGCGAGGGCGCCCTCGACTATCTGTGCCGGCGGCTGACGGTGCCGCCGGCGGAGGCGTACGGGGTGGCGACGTTCTACTCGATGTTCTCTGTGAAACCGCGCCCGGCGACCGTGCTGCACGTGTGCACGGACGTGGCGTGCGCGGCGAAGGGGTCGGCGGAGCTCTGCGCGGGGGTGGAGGGACGCCTTGGGCTCGGCAGCGGGGTCTCGGTCGAGCGGAGTCCCTGTCTGGGTCTGTGCGAGCGGGCTCCGGCTGCGCTCGTCGTGCGGGCGGGTTCACCTGCGGCGGGCCTCGGCGACCCGCCTCCCGACTCGCGCTCCTCGCACGCCGGAGAGGCTGAAAAGGCTCATGCGACAGCCGTGGTGGCCCCCGCCACCCCCGAGGCCGCCGTCCTCGCCGCCTCCGCCCCCGAGACCGCAGAGCCCGAACCGCCCGCCTCCCTCGCCGTCCCGCAGGCCGGGCAGCCCGGGCTCACCCTGCTGCGCCGCATCGGCGTCGTGGACCCCGCCTCGCTCGACGACTACCGGTCCCACGGCGGATACTCCGCCCTGCGCCGGGCGTTCGAGCTCGGGCCCGCCGGGGTGATCCGTGAGGTGACCGACGCGGGCCTCGTCGGGCGCGGTGGGGCGGCCTTCCCCACCGGTGTGAAGTGGAAGGCCACCGCCTCGCAGCCCGACCGTCCGCACTATCTGGTGTGCAACGCCGACGAGTCCGAGCCCGGCACCTTCAAGGACCGGGTCCTGATGGAAGGGGACCCGTACTCCCTCATCGAGGCCATGACGATCGCCGGGTACGCGGTCGGCGCCCACAAGGGGTACCTGTATCTGCGGGGTGAATACCCGCGCGCGCTAAGGCTGTTGGGCAACGCGATCGAGCAGGCACGCGCCCGCGGCCTCCTCGGTGACGACGTGCTCGGTCAGGGCTACGCCTTCGACATCGAGATCCGGCGGGGAGCGGGCGCGTACATCTGCGGCGAGGAGACCGCGCTGTTCAACTCCATCGAGGGCTACCGGGGCGAGCCCCGCTCCAAGCCCCCCTTCCCCGTGGAGAAGGGCCTGTTCGGGAAGCCGACGGCCGAGAACAACGTCGAGACACTCGTGAACGTGCTGCCGATCCTGACCATGGGCGCCGAGGCGTACGCGGCGATCGGGACGGAGAAGTCGACCGGGCCGAAGCTGTTCTGCGTGTCGGGGAGCGTCGAGCGGCCCGGTATCTACGAGCTGCCGTTCGGCGCGACGCTCGGCGAACTGCTCGGCCTCGCGGGCAAGCCCGGGAACCTGCGGGCCGTGCTCCTCGGCGGTGCCGCGGGCGGCTTCGTGCGCGCCGACGAGATGGACATCCCGCTCACGTTCGAGGGAACGCGCGCGGCGGGCACGACGCTCGGCTCGGGCGTCGTCCTCGCCATCGACGACACCGTGCCGCTGCCGCGCATCCTGCTGCGCATCGCCGAGTTCTTCCGGGACGAGTCGTGCGGGCAGTGCGTGCCGTGCCGGGTGGGCACCGTGCGGCAGGAGGAGGCGCTGCACCGGATCGCCGAGCGGACGGGCGCGGCGGCCGCCGGTGACATCGCGCTGCTCAGGGAGGTGGGGCGGGCCATGCGGGACGCCTCGATCTGCGGTCTGGGGCAGACCGCGTGGAACGCCGTGGAATCCGCCATCGACCGCCTGGGGGCGTACGAATGACCGCCATACCGCTGGGAGTGCCGCGCCGCCTCGTCGAGTTCACGCTGGACGGGCAGGAGGCGCGGGTGCCCGAGGGGTCGACGATCCTGGACGCCTGCCGGGCCGCGGGCAAGGACATCCCGACGCTGTGCCAGGGCGACACCCTCACCCCGAAGAACGCGTGCCGGGTCTGCGTCGTCGAGGTCGAGGGCGCCCGCACCCTCGCCCCGGCGTGCTCGCGCAAGGCCGAGGCGGGGATGGAGGTGCGCACGGACACGGAGCGGGCCCGGCACAGCCGCAAGGTCGTCCTCGAACTGCTCGCCTCGTCCGTGAACCTGTCGACGACGCCGCGCGCCGCCGAGTGGATCAAGGAGTACGAGGCGAAGCCCGACCGGTTCGGACCGGACGCGGCGCGTGTGGACGAGGAGCCGCGCGTCGACAACGACCTGTACGTCCGGGACTACGACAAGTGCATCCTCTGCTACAAGTGCGTCGACGCGTGCGGTGATCAGTGGCAGAACACGTTCGCCATCTCGGTCGTGGGGCGCGGCTTCGACGCCAGGATCGCCGTGGAGCACGACGCGCCCCTGACGGACTCGGCGTGCGTGTACTGCGGCAACTGCGTCGAGGTGTGCCCGACGGGCGCGCTGTCCTTCAAGTCGGAGTTCGACATGCGGGCGGCGGGGACCTGGAACGAGGCGGAGCAGACGGAGACGACGACGGTGTGCGCGTACTGCGGAGTGGGCTGCAACCTCACTCTCCATGTGCAGGACAATGAGATCGTCAAGGTCACCTCGCCGCACGACAACCCGGTGACCCACGGCAACCTCTGCATCAAGGGCCGCTTCGGCTATCAGCACGTACAGAACCGGGACTGATCGACACATGGGACGAGTCACGGAACGACGCAAGGTGCTCCGCATCCGGGACGAGCAGGTCTCCAGCAGGCCCGACACGCTCGTCGCCGAGGAGCCCCTGGAGATCCGCCTCAACGGCAAGCCCCTCGCCATCACGATGCGCACCCCGGGCGACGACTTCGCGCTCGCGGCGGGATTCCTGGTCAGCGAGGGCGTCCTCGGCGCGACGGAGGAACTCCAGAGCATCGTGTACTGCGCGGGGGCGGTCCAGGACGGGTCCAACACGTACAACGTCGTCGACGTGCGCACCGCTCCCGGTGTGGTGATCCCCGACATCACGCTCGAACGCAACGTGTACACGACGTCGTCGTGCGGCCTGTGCGGGAAGGCGAGCCTGGACGCGGTCCGTACGACGACGCGGTTCGCGATCGACGACACTCCCCCGGTCCGGATCGAGCCCTCGCTCCTGGCGAGCCTCCCCGACCGGCTGCGCGAGGCCCAGCGGGTCTTCGACCGGACCGGGGGTCTGCACGCCGCGGCCCTGTTCTCGGAGGCCGGGGAACTGCTCGACATCCGCGAGGACGTGGGCCGGCACAACGCGGTGGACAAGCTGGTCGGGCGCGCCCTCCAGAACGGCGGGCTTCCCCTTTCGCGCGCGATCCTGCTCGTCTCGGGCCGCGCCTCCTTCGAGCTCGCGCAGAAGGCGGTGATGGCGGGCATCCCGGTTCTCGCGGCCGTGTCCGCGCCGTCGTCGCTCGCGGTCGACCTGGCCGCCGAGACCGGCCTCACGCTGGTCGGTTTCCTGCGCGGGCCCAACATGAACGTGTACGCGGGAGAAGACCGCATCGCCCTGCGGGCCGCGGCCGCCCAGGGCTGACCGGATTCCCCGCGGCACGGCGACGGGGCCCGGATCCGGCGGGGAGCGCCCCCTGCGCCGGCCGGGCCCCACGCGCCGACGCCTCGGCAACCCTTTTTCGCTACGTGCCGGGCTCGCCGGATATCCGCCCCAGCATGTCCATGAACGCGGCGCGCTCGCCGGCGGAAAGCGGCGCCAGGAGCGCGGCGTTGGCGTCCTCGGCGGCCGCTGCGCACCGTCGTAGCGTCGCGCTGCCCTCGTCCGTGACCGTGACGGCGTTCTTGCGGCGGTCCTTCGGGTCGGGGGTGCGGACGACGAGTCCCGCGTCCTGGAGGTCGTTCAGGACGCCGACCATGTCCTTGGGGTCGAGCGAGACGCTGCGTACCAGGTCGGCCTGGGCCACGGGTTGCAGGTCCGTCACCGCGCACAGGACCACGTGGTGCCACATCTTCAGGCCCTCGCGGGCGAGCGCGTCGGCGACGAGGCCGCGCCCGCGCTCGGCGGCGCGGCCGAGGCGCCAGCTGGGGAGGGTGCGGATGGCGCCCAGGGCGGGCTGGTTCTCGGACACGGGGTCAGTCTAACCAGTAATCGTTGGACTTCCCAATGAATCTGGGTATCGTTGGCGCTCCCAACGACTCCACCCCGGGAAGGCGGTGTGCCGATGCGGCGCGTCCGGTACGAACACAGCGGTGGCCCCGATGTCCTGTTCCTGGAAGACGCGCCCGTCCCCGAGCCGGGACCCGGTGAACTCCTCGTCCGCACCGAGGCGATCGGCGTCACGCTGCCCGTCGTCCGCAAGGTCCGGGAGCCGCGCGAACCCATCGCCCTCGGCGGCGAGATCGCCGGCGACGTGGCGGCCGTGGGCCCCGGCGTGACGGAGTACGCCCCCGGCGACCGCGTCACCGGCCTCGTCTTCGGGCACGGATACGCCGACTACGCGCTGCTGCACGTCGCCATGGCGTCCCCGGTGCCGGACGGCGCGCGCGCCACCGACGCGGTCGCGCTGGTCCGCAGCGGGCTCGTGGCGTACGGAGCGCTGCAGGCCGCGCGTCCCGAGCCGGGTGAGGCGGTGCTCGTCACGGCGGCGGCGAGCGGGGTCGGCCATCTGGCCCTGCAACTCGCGGCGGCGAGCGGGGCGTCCCGGGTCATGGGCGCGGTGTCGGGGCCCGGCAAGGCCGAGTTCGTACGCGGACTCGGCGCGGACGACGTGGTGGTCTACGACGACGAGAGCTGGGGCGATCCCGTCGACTACGTCCTGGACGCGGTCGGCGGCGACCTCCTGACGCCTGGCCTCAAGGCGCTCGCGCCGCACGGGCGCCTCGTGGCGTACAGCTCGGGCGGCGGCACCGTCGAGGCGTACGACCTGCTCGTGGGCGCCAAGTCCGTCATCGGTTTCCAGATGGCGCTCATCGCGCGAGGGAAGCCCGAGACGTACGAACGGTGGCGCAAAGAGCTGTGGCGGCTGTTCTTCGAGGGGGCCCTGCGGCCCGTGGTGCACGCGGAGTTCGCCCTGGAGGACGCGGCGCGGGCCCACGAGGCCATCGAGGGGCGCGCCAATCTCGGCAAGGTCGTCCTGATCCCCTGATGCACGGTGCTTGTGGCGTGCCGAGCGTCCCAAGTAGCGTCTGTGAAGCGGACATTGGACGTGGGATGTCTGGATGTCCAGACGCATGAGCCGTGACATCAGCCTTGACATGAGCCGTTGAAGGGTGGCCGTACCATGCCGTCAAGTCTCCGCGTACGTCTGAGATCCCTGGGCACATCCGTCGTCGCGCTGCTCGCCGTCGCCGCGGGAGCCGCACTGCCCGCGCACGCCGCCGAACCGGCCGGCGCGGCGACGCAGGCGGCCCGAGCGGCCGCGGCGCAGCCGCCGTTCGAGCAACAGGTCCTCTTCAAGGCTTCCCAGGATCCCGGGTACGCCTGCTATCGCATTCCCGCCGTCGTGAAGACGAAGCAGGGGACGCTGCTCGCCTTCGCCGAGGGACGGACGAAGGACTGTTCCGACGCGGGCGACATAGACATCGTCGTCAAGCGGTCCGAGGACGGCGGCCGCACCTGGAGCCCGCTCCAGGTCGTGAACGAGGGCGCCGGTGACACACACGGCAACCCCGCCCCCGTGGTCGACCTCAGGACGGGCCGCATCCTGCTCGCGGAGACGTACAACACCGGCCGCACGGACGGGAAGAACTGCGACGTCCCGTGCGACCGCACCCCGCACCTCCAGTACAGCGACGACGACGGCCGCACCTGGTCGGCGCCGCGCGACCTGAGCGACGAGATCCTGCCGAAGGACTGGAACTCCTGGTACGCGACCGGACCCGTGCACGGCATCCAGCTCACCCAGGGACGCCACCGGGGCCGGCTCGTCTTCACCGTCAACGCCGAGACCTGGAACGGCAGTCGCGTCACCGCGAACCACGCCGCGCTCATGGTCAGCGACGACGGCGGCAGGCACTGGCGGGTCGGCGCGCAGGACTCCTGGCCGATCGCGGACGACGGCACCTTCCGGCAGAAGCCGTCCGAGATGACGCTGGCCGAACTGCCCGGCGGCACCCTGTACGTCTCGGGGCGCGAGCAGGACGGCACCGACCGCGGTCACCGCACGCACACGTGGAGCCGGGACGGGGGCGACTCGTTCACGCGGCGCTTCACAGCGATCCCCGACCTCTACGCCCCGCAGGTGCAGGGTTCGGTCCTGCGCACGGGCAACCGGCTCCTGCTGGCCTGCCCCGGCGACCCCGACCGGCGCCGGACCATGACCATCCGTTCCTCGTACGACGGCGGGCGGACCTGGGACAGCTTCGACCGCTCGACCGTGGTGACGACCGACTGGTCCGGCTACTCGGACCTCGTGCAGGCGACCCGCGACCAGGTGGGCCTCATGTACGAGGGCGGCGCGGTCGACGCCCGCGACGAGATCCGCTTCGCGCGCTTCACCGAGGACTGGCTGACACCGCGCCGCGGCGCCGACCCGACGACCGAGGACCGGGCCCGCCACGCGCGGGACGCGGCCGTGCTCGGCGGCGCCTCCCCGACCGCCGGCCGCTTCGGCGGGGCGCTCTCCTTCGACGGCACGGACGACGCCGTACGGCTCCCGTACAGCGACCGACTGCCGCTCGGCACGAAGGACTTCACCGCGTCGCTGTGGTTCCGCTACTCCGCCACGACCGGTGAGCAGCCCCTGCTGTGGATGGGCGGCATCGGCACCACGCAGCCGCAGGTGTGGCTGCGCGCCGAGCCCGCGAGCAACCGCATCACGGGCCTGATCACCACACGGGACGGGGCAGCGGCCCCGCGCACCGCCTCGGTGCGCACCACCGCCGCGTACAACGACGGCCAGTGGCACCACGCCGTACTGCGGCGCGGCAAAGGACAGTTGACGCTCACCGTCGACGGGACGTCGGTCGTCACGCCCGACGTGCCGGGCTCCGTCAGCCGCAACTCGCCGTTCGGCGTGCACGTGGGTGAACGGATGGACAGCCGGGCGCACTTCACCGGCGCGATCGACGACGTCCGCGTCCAGGACCGGGCGTTGAGCGACGAGGAGCTCGACACCCCGGTCACCACTGTGACCCCGGACACCGTCCTGTGGCTGCCCATGGACCGCGTGCGCGGCGGCCACTAGCGTCCGAGAGGTGCCCGCGGACACGGAGGCGGCGCGCCGCAGGAGCAGGGGAGCGGGTCTCGGCCTGCTGCTGGCCCTGGTGTGCGCCGCCGCCTTTATGACCGCCCTCCCGGACGACGACCGGGAGGGCGGTCGCCCGTGCGCGGCGCGTACCGTCGCCTCGTGGTCCGCCGACGCCGGCCTCACGGGCTCGTTCGTTCGCTACGGCGACGACGCGTCGCGGGGCGACGACTGGACGGGCGGCGACGGCACGCACTCGGTGCGGCTCCCGGACGGGCGGGTCCTGTGGCTGTTCTCCGACACCTATCTCGGGCAGGTGCACGCGCCGCCCAACCCGGCGGGCCGGCCGCACTCCTGGCGGGACGTCTCGGCGCCGTTCGTGCGCAACTCGGCCGTGCTGATGGGCCGTTCGGGCACCCTGGAACGCACACTCCCCGCGCCCCTGTTCCCCGACCCGGCGCCGCAGCAGTGGCGCTGGCCCGTCGCGGCCCGCGTCGAGCCCCGCTCCCCCGGCTCCGCCGAGCAGGTCGTCCGCGTCCTGCTGTGGACGCGTACGACGGGGACGGGTCCCTGGATCTACGGCATGCCCGCCGCCACCGAGGTCGCCACGCTGTCACTGCCCGGCCTGCGCGTCGAGAGCGTCGCCACGGTCCTCGACCAGCGGGGCGTGCCGGACCCGGCTCGGCGCGTCCTGTTCGGCACGACGGCCGTCGACCGGGGCGGATGGACGTACGTGTTCGGCGGTGACGACGGGCAGGGTGCCACGCGCCGTGCCTATGTCGCGCGGGTGCCGCACGGCCGGCTCGCCGAACCGGGGGCGTGGCGCTACTGGGACGGCTCGGGCTGGACGCGAACTCCACGGCCACGGGCGGTCCTCGGCGACGGTCGACGGCGCGGGGTCGGCAGCGCGTTCACCGTCGTGCGCGACGGCGGTACCTACGTCCTGTTCACGATGGCCGCCGGGACCGCGGGCCTGACCCGCGTCACCTCTTACTGGGCCTGCACCCCGACCGGGCCCTGGCACGGCCCCGCGAAGGGCTTCGAGGCGCCGCTGCCGCGGGACGGGGCGCTCCGGCAGGGCACGACCGCGTACAACCCGCAGGCGCACCCCGCACTCAGCGGTGACGGGCGCGTGCTGCTCAGCTACGACGTCAACTGGCTGGACGCGGCGCCCGCCACCGCACAGGCACAGGTCAGCGGGAACGTGTCGCTGTACCGGCCGCGGTTCGTGGCTCTGCGGCTCGCTGCTCCCCCGCGCTGACCTGTTCCAGGGGGTCGAGCGCCCGGCGCTTGGCGATCACGGCGCACACCATCAGCTGCATCTGGTGGAACAGCATCAGCGGCAGCACGGCGAGGGACGCGTGTGCCCCGAACAGGACGCTCGCCATGGGGAGTCCGGCCGCCAGGGACTTCTTCGACCCGGCGAACTGGATCGCGATGCGGTCCTCGCGCCCGAAGGCGAGCGCCTTGCCGCCGTACCAGGTGACCGCCAGCATCACGGCGAGCAGCACCGCCTCGACGACGAGGAGCCCGCCCAGGCGCACCGCGCTGACCTGGTGCCAGATGCCCTGGACCATGCCCTCGCTGAACGCGGTGTAGACGACGAGCAGGATCGAGCCGCGGTCGACGTAGCTCAGGACCTTCTTGTGCCGCGTGATGAAGGAGCCGACCCAGCGGCGCAGGAACTGCCCGGCGAGGAACGGCACGAGCAGCTGCAGCACGATCTTGACGAGGGAGTCCGCGGAGAACCCGCCGCCGCTGTTGCCGAGCAGGCCCGCCGCGAGCAGCGGCGTGATGACGATGCCGGCGAGCGAGGAGAAGGAGCCCGCGCAGATCGCCGCGGGCACGTTGCCGCGGGCCATGGACGTGAAGGCGATCGACGACTGGATCGTCGAGGGGACGAGTGTGAGGAAGAGCAGACCGTCGTAGAGGGACGGCGTGAGGACCACGGGGACGAGGCCGCGGGCCGCGAGGCCGAGGAGCGGGAAGACGACGAACGTGGCGGCGAGGACGGTCACATGGAGCCGCCAGTGCCTGAGGCCGTCGAGCGCCTCGCGGGTCGACAGGCGCGCCCCGTAGAGGAAGAAGAGGAACGCGACGGCGGTGGTCGAGGCGCCGGACGCGACATCGGCCGCACCACCGCGCGCGGGCAGGAGCGCCGCGAGGCCCACCGTCCCTATGAGCGCCAGGATGTAGGGGTCGACCGGCATCCAGGACGGCCAAGTCAGGCGTTTCACGGGTTCCATGTTCCTTGCTGTCGGTTCAGGTCGTGCCCTCTCCATCGTCCTCCTGATCACCGCGATCGGGAATCCTGCATACCGCACTGACTGTCATCACGTTTCGCGATGGGCGCGGGTAGGGTCGGGGGCATGTACGACCCCTCGCAGCTGCGTACGTTCCTCGCGGTGGCCCAGACGCTGAGCTTCACGCAGGCAGCCCGCCGCCTCGGCCTGCGCCAGTCCACCGTCAGCCAGCATGTGCGGCGCCTGGAGGACGCCACGGGGCGGACCCTGTTCACCCGCGACACGCACACCGTGGAGCTCACGGAGGACGGCGAGGCGATGCTCGGCTTCGCGCGCCGGATCCTGGAGGTGCACGAGCAGGCGTCGGCGTTCTTCACGGGCACGCGGCTGCGGGGACGGCTGCGCTTCGGGGCGTCGGAGGACTTCGTCCTGACCCGGCTCACCGAGATCCTGGAGGCGTTCCGGCACGACCACCCCGAGGTGGACCTGGAGCTGACGGTCGAGCTGTCCGGGACGCTGCACGAGCAGCTCGACGCGGGCAAGCTCGACCTGGTCCTCGCCAAGCGGCGCCCGGAGGACCCACGCGGCAAGTCCGTGTGGCACGACCGGCTGGTGTGGATCGGCGCCGAGCGGCTGCGCCTGGACCCGGACCGTCCGGTGCCGCTCATCGTGTACCCGCCGCCGGGCATCTCGCGGGCCCTGGCCCTCGAAGCCCTGGAGCGGCACGGCCGCGCCTGGCGCGTGGCCTGCACCAGCGGCAGCCTCAACGGCCTCATCGCCGCGGCCAGGGCGGGCCTCGGCGTGATGGCGCACTCGCGCGGCCTGATCCCGCCCGGCCTGGTCCGCGTACCCGAGCGGGCGGGGCTGCCGGAGCTGGGCGAGGTGGACTTCGTCCTGCTGCACGGGCCGCGGCACGCCGGCGCCCGGGGCGCGGCGCAGGCGCTGGCCCAGGCGATCCTCGACGGGGGCGACCGGCTGCACCGCAGCCGCTAGCGAACGGGCGGCTGGTACGTCAGCCGCTTGACCTTCCGCATGAACGGCGAGGCCTCCACGTGCTGGACGCCTTCGAGCCGGCCGAGCCTGCCGCGACCGCGGGCCCCTCGAACCTGGTCGCCACCGTCGTGACGCGGGACACCGCCGCCCTCTACGCGTACATCAGCGCGGCGCAGGCGATCTCCCGGTGCTCGGAGAGCGCGCGGCCGACGGAGTCCGGGGAGGCGGGCGCCGCCGTGATCCACAGCACGGCACCGTTGGTGAAGCCGACGCGCGCGGTGTCGTACTCGATGTCGATGCAGAGGGAGCTCGAGCCGATGTGCTGGTCACGTCCGCGATGCAGCACTCGCTGTCGCACGGCGCCGCGCACACGCTCGCGAGCGGCGGGGCGCGGGCTCCGGGCGGGGTGGTCCCGGAGCACGCGCTGCGGGTGGCCTTCGCGTCGGGACTGAACACGGCGTCCGTGGTCGCGGGCTGTGCGGCGCTCGTCGCGGGGGTGCTGGTCCTTGCGCTGGTGAGGGCGCCGCGGGCCGCCCACCGCGCTCCGGGAGCGACCACCTCCGCGGCCGCCGGGGACAGTCGTGGACCCTCCGTGGAGAAATCGGAAGCGACCAGTCCGCCCAAAAACCCCGCAGCGGACCCCCGGTAAGCACCCCGTACAGATTCCGTGGAGATTGCGCCACCGAAACTTACTGAACCGTAAGAATTCTGTCCCGCCCTTCCCCTTGTGGCCGTATTTCACCGGCTGACCAGTGCATATTCCGCGCGCTCCGGCCCATTTGGACCCCTCCCGCCGGGGCGCGCGGTGGGGTACCGTCACCGGCGCTGTGCGGGGCGCCACAAGGAGCAACATTGCGCGAGTTCACCAACCCCCCTCTGGCGTCGGCGCCGCCGGTGGGCGGCCTGGCCGACGCCGTGTTCGACCATGCCCTGGAGGATCCGCTGCGCGTCGCACTCGGCCGCAAGGACGATGCGGGCCGCTGGCGCGACGTGACCGCCGCCGAATTCCGTGACGAAGTGCTCGGGCTCGCCAAGGGGCTGCTCGCGCAGGGCGTCCGCTTCGGCGACCGCGTCGCGATCATGTCGAGGACCCGCTACGAGTGGACCCTCTTCGACTTCGCGCTGTGGACGATCGGCGCCCAGGTCGTGCCGATCTACCCGACGGCCTCCGCCGAGCAGGTCTTCTGGACCCTCCACGACGCGCAGGTGTCGGCCGCGATGGTGGAGCACGAGGACCACGCGATGACGATCGCCACCGTCATCGACCGCCTGCCCACCCTCAGCCGGATGTGGCAGCTGGACTCCGATCCCGTGCCCCGTCTCATCGAGTCCGGCGCCCACATCGACGACGAGGTGGTGCACCGCCATCGGCGTGCCGTCACCCCCGACGCCATCGCCACGATCATCTACACCTCGGGCACCACGGGCCGCCCCAAGGGCTGCGTCATCAGCCACGCGAACTTCATGTTCGAGTCGGACACGATGGTGAGCCGCTGGGAGCCGGTGTTCCACTCCAAGCGCGGCGACGAGGCCTCGACCCTGCTGTTCCTGCCGCTCGCGCACGTCTTCGGGCGCATGGTGCAGATCGCCACGATCCGCGGCGGCGTGAAGCTCGGCCACCAGCCGCAGCTCAACGCGGCGGCCCTGCTGCCCGACCTGCAGTCGTTCCGCCCGACGTTCATCCTCGCCGTGCCGTACATCTTCGAGAAGGTCTTCAACGCGGCCCGCCGCAAGGCCGAGAAGGACGGCAAGTCGGGTCCGTTCGACAAGGCCGTCGAGTGCGCGGTCAAGTACGCGGACGCGCAGGAGGCCAAGGCGTTCGGCACCGGCCCCGGACCGTCCGCGTCGCTGCGCATGCAGCACTCGATCTTCGACAAGCTCGTCTACTCCAAGGTCCGCGAGGCGATGGGCGGCCGCGTGCGGCACGCCATGTCGGGCGGCTCGGGCATGGACCGCCGCCTGGGCCTGTTCTTCGCGGGCGCCGGCGTCACGATCTACGAGGGGTACGGCCTCACCGAGTCCACGGCCGCGGCGACCGCGAACCCGCCGGAGCAGACCCGCTACGGCACGGTCGGCCAGGCCATCCCCGGCACGACGGTCCACATCGCCGACGACGGCGAGGTCTGGCTGTACGGCGGCAATGTGTTCCAGGGGTACCTCAACGACCCGAAGGCCACCGACGCCACCCTGCACGACGGCTGGCTGGCCACCGGCGACCTCGGCGCGCTCGACGACGACGGCTACCTGACGATCACCGGCCGCAAGAAGGAGATCCTCGTGACCTCCGGCGGCAAGAGCGTCTCGCCGCAGCAGCTGGAGGAGCGGGTGCGCGACCATCCGCTGGTCGCCCAGTGCATCGTCGTCGGCAACGACCGCCCGTACATCGCCGCGCTCGTCACGCTGGAGGCCGAGGCCGTCGAGCACTGGCTGAACATGCGGGGCAAGCCACCGCTGAAGCCCGCCCAGCTGGTCCACGACCCGGACCTGGAGACCGAGGTGCGCAGGGCCGTCGTGGCGGCCAACACCCTGGTCTCGCAGGCCGAGTCGATCCGCACGTTCCGGATACTGGCCTACCAGTTCACCGAGGAGCACGGGCTGCTCACGCCGTCCCTGAAGCTGAAGCGGAAGGCGATCGAGACGGCGTACGCGGAAGAGGTCGAGGCGCTGTACCGGGGCTGATCGCGCGCCGGTACGTTCCCCACGGTAACCCCGTCACAAGGCCCTGACCCGGCCGTGAACCGTTTCTGACGGTTCATCAATTATCGATGCGTCAGTTATTGACGGTTCATCAGGTCGCACACAGAATCACCCTCACCCGACGGAGGGGGTCCATCGTGTCGCGAACTGTCCGCACCATCACCGCCACTGTGGCGGCACTGCTGCTCGCCACCGCCTGCAACTCCGCGGCAACCAGCAACTCCCCCGACAGCAAGGGGAGTTCGGTACGCGGAGTGACGGATGACGCCATCAAGGTCGGCGGGATCGTCTCCATGACGACCGCCAGCGGCTACAGCAAGAAGGACACCGACCTCGGTGCGAGGGCCCGCTTCGCCCGCGCCAACGCCGAGGGCGGGATCAACGGCAGGAAGATCGACTACCTGGGCGCGGAGGACGACGGCCAGGACCCGGCCAAGAACCTCGCCGCGGCCCGCAAACTCGTCCAGCAGGACAAGGTGTTCGCGATCTCGCCGATGAGTTCGGTCACCTTCTCCGGCGCCGACTTCCTCCAGAAGCAGAAGGTCCCCACGTTCGGCTGGGGCACGATCCCGTCCTTCTGCGGACCCACCTACATCTACGGCTTCGGCGGCTGCATGGTCCCGATGCCCGGCGGCACCATCTCGCAGACCTGGCCCGAGGGCCTCAAGCAGGTCACGCACGGCGCCAAGGGGAAGACCGTCGCCATCCTCGCCAACGACAACGACGCGGGCACCTTCGCCATCCGCACCTACAAGCAGAGCTTCGCGTCCGCCGGATACAAGGTCACCTTCGCCAAGTCGTCCGTGCCCGCGACCTCGGTGCCGAGCGACTGGTCGGCGTACACCAAGGAGATCCTGCGCAGCGACGGCGGCAAGGCGCCCGACATCGTCGTCTCCGTCATGCAGACCCCGTACAACATCGGCCTGTTCACCGCCGTCAAGCGCTCCGGGTACCGCGGCGTCCTCACCGACCCGACCGACTACGACCCGGGGCTGCTCGCCAAGAGCGCGACGAAGGAGGCGCTCGACGGGGTGCACATCCTGCTGACCTTCGAGCCCTTCGAGACGCGCTCGGCGGCGATGAAGCAGTTCAAGGCGGACATCAAGAAGGCCTCGGGCGGGAAGGACGTGCCGCTCAACATGCACATGATGACCGGCTACATGTCCGCCGACCTGTTCCTCTCCATCGCGCAGAAGGCCGGCCGCAACCTCACCGTCGCCTCCTTCCAGAAGGCCGCGAACGGGTTCTCCGACACCGGCACGATGGTCGGCGACCGCGCCCTGCCCAAGGGGCAGAAGGAGTCGTTCGGCTGCGGTGCCCTCGTCCAGCTCAAGAACGGGGCGTACCGCGTCTCGTCACCCTTCAAGTGCTACGAGCCCATCCCGTTCAAGTAGGGGGCGCCCCGCATGTCCGACCTGCTGGCCTTCGTGCTGAGCGGGCTCGTGTCGGGTGCGCTGTACGCGCTCCTCGCCACCGGCCTCGTCCTGTCCTACTCGGCCTCCGGCCTCTTCAACTTCGCCCATGGCGCCACCGCCTACCTGTGCGCGCTCGCCTTCTACGAACTGCACTCCGGTCTCGGCTGGCCCGCCGTGCCGACCGCGCTCCTCCTCGTCTGTGTCGTATCTCCGTTGCTGGGCTGGGGACTTGACCGGCTGATGTTCCGCAAGCTGGCGCGCGTCGGCGAGACCGCGCAGATCGTCGCGACCATCGGCCTCCTCGTCGCGCTGCCCGCGCTCGGCCTGTGGGTGGTGGAACTGCTCGACGACGCGGGGGTGTCCGTCAAGCCCGCCGAGAACCAGTTCGGGCTGCCGGGCGTCGGCCCGAGCCCCGCGAAGAACTGGCAGCTGATGGACGGCGTCGGCATCGACTCCGACCAGCTGATCACCTGGGTGGCGACCGCCGCGGTCGCGCTCGGCCTGTGGATCCTCATGCGCCACACCACCCTCGGCCTGCGCCTGCGGGCCGCCGTCGACAACCGCTCACTCGTCGAACTGCGCGGCATGAGCGCCGACCGGCTCTCCACCGTGGCGTGGATGCTGTCGTCCGGGCTCGCGGGCCTCGCCGGCGTCCTCGCGGCCCCGCTGCTCGGCCTGTCCGCCCACGACTTCACCCTGTTCCTGTTCGTGTCGGCGACCGCCGCGGTCCTCGGGCGGTTCGCCTCCGTACCCCTCGCCTTCGCGGGCGGACTCGGCCTCGGCGTCCTGCAGAACCTCGTCGCCGGCTACTCCTCCTTCGCCGAACGCATCACGGGGTTCCACACCGCCGTCCCGTTCCTGATCCTCTTCGCCGGACTGCTGCTGCTCACCCGGCGACAGCGCACGGCGGGGACGGCCGCCGCCGACGCCCCGCCCGTCGACTACCTCGCGGGCCGCCCCTGGGTACGGAAGTGGGGGCCGTGGTCGGTGGCCGCCGTGCTGCTCGCGGCCGCCTTCTACACGGTGACGACCCCGTTCTGGAGCGGCATCCTCGCCCAGGGCCTCGCCCTCTCGCTCGTCTTCGTCTCCTTCACCGTCGTGACGGGGCTCGGAGCGATGGTGTCCCTCGCGCAGGCCACCTTCGTCACCGGCTCGGCGCTCGTGGCCGGGCTCCTGATGAGCCACGGCTGGCCGTTCATCGCGGCGGCTCTCGTGGGCACCTGTGTCGCGGCCGTCCTCGGGGCGCTCGTGGCGCTGCCCGCGCTGCGCCTCGGCGGCCGCACCCTCGCCCTCGCCACGCTCGCCCTCGCCTTCCTCGCCGACCAGGTCCTCTTCCAGATGGGGTGGTTGAGGAACGGCGACACCGGCTGGGAGATCCCGCGCCCCGTCTTCGGACCCGTCGACCTCGGCGACGACCGGGCGATGGGCGTCGCGATGGTCGTCCTGTGCGCGGCCGCCGTGGCCGCCCTCGGCGCACTGCGCAACTCCCCCTCGGGCCGCGCGATGCTCGCCGTGCGCTCGGCGCCCGCCGCGGCCATGGCCTCCGGCGTCTCCGTCATCCGCACCAAGCTCCTCCTCTTCACCCTCTCGGCCGGCCTCGCGGGCTTCGGGGGCGTGATGTACGCGTCGTACAACACCCGCATCACCGCTACCGACTTCACCGCGATGACGGGCCTGATCTGGCTCGCGGTGGTCGTCGCGGCAGGGGTACGGCGCCCGCAGTTCGCGGTCGTCGCGGGTCTCGTCTACGCGATCGTGCCGCACCTCGTCGCGGACTACGTCACGGACTCCGTCCATCTCCCGGTCGTCCTGTTCGGCCTGGCGGGCCTCGCACTCGCCAATGACCCGGACGGGTACTGCGCGGCCATCTCCATACGACGGCACAGGCACAGAAGTACGAAGACAGGAGCAGGGGTCCCTGTCTCCGGGGAAACGGGCCCGGCGCCGGCGGCCACGCCCGCTTCCGGAAGCGGCACCCCGCCGGCCCTCGAACTGCGCGACCTGCACGCCGGATACGACGGCGCGCCCGTCCTGCACGGAGTCGGCATCGCCGTCCACCCCGGCGAGATCGTCGCCCTCCTCGGCCCCAACGGCGCCGGGAAGTCCACGACGTGCCGCACCGCCGCCGGACTCCTCACTCCTCTGCGGGGGCAGGTGTACGTCGCCGGGCGGGACGTCACACGCGAGGGCCCCGTCCGCCGGGCGCGGGCCGGCGTACTCCTCGCCCCCGAAGGACGCGGCATCTTCCCCGCCCTCACCATCGAGGAGAACCTCACCCTGCACCTCCCCGACAAGCACGCGCGCGAGGCCGTGTACGAGCGCTTCGCCGGGCTCGCCGCCCGCCGCAACGTCACCGCGGGCGCACTCTCCGGCGGTGAACAGCAACTGCTCGCCCTCGCCCCGCTGCTCCAGGAGCCGCCCCGGGTCCTCATCGCCGACGAGCCGTCCCTCGGTCTCGCGCCACGCATCGTCGAGGACGTGTTCCGGCTGCTCACCGAACTCCGCGACGCCGGAACGGGGCTGCTCCTCGTCGAGGAGAAGGCCACCGAGATCCTCGGCGTCGCCGACACCGTCGCGTATCTCGACCGGGGCCACGTCTCGTGGTGCGGTCCGCGCGCCGACGTGCGCGCCGACCGGCTCACCGAGGCCTACCTGGGGCTCGCCGCGAGCGGGCCGGGCACGGCGCAGGACGCGGCAGAGGAAGGGGCGGTGCGGCCATGAGCGGAACCACGGGGGGACCCGTGCTCGAAGCGGCCGGGGTCGGCGTCCGGTTCGGGGGGATCCGCGCGCTCGACGGGGCCGGCGTGACGCTGCGCGCCGGCGAGGTGTGCGGCCTCATCGGCCCGAACGGCGCGGGCAAGACCACGTTCTTCGACGTCGTCTCCGGGATCCGGCGCCCCGACACGGGCCGTGTCCTCCTGGACGGCGAGGACATCACGCGACGCTCCCCCGTGTGGCGGGCCCGCCACGGGATGCGCCGCACGTTCCAGCGCCAGCAGCTCTTCGGCCAGCTCACGGTCGCGGACAACCTGCTGGTGGCGCAGGAGTGGCGGGGCGGCGGGGGCGGGCTCGCGGCCGACCTGCTGGCGGCGCCGACCAGGCGGACGTACGAGCGCCGGCGCCGCGAGCGGGCGTCGTCGATGCTGCGCGCGTGCGGCCTCGAAGCGCTGGCCGGGGAGTACGCGGGGGCGCTGCCCGTGGGCCAGGCACGCATGGTGGAACTGGCCCGGGCGGGGGTGGAGGGGGCGCGGGTGGTGCTGCTCGACGAGCCCGCGTCAGGAATGACAGATGATGAAATCTGTCAGCTGAAATCCGTCATCCGTCATCTGTCGGACCAACAGGGCTGCGCCGTGCTCCTCGTCGAGCACAACGTCGCCTTCGTCATGGACCTGTGCTCCCGCATCGTCGTGCTCGACCTCGGGACCGTGCTCGCCGAGGGCACCCCGGCGGCGGTGCGTGCCGACCCGGCCGTGCGGGACGCCTATCTCGGTTCCGCCGGGTGAGCGAGGCCTGGGGCGCGCCTGTGAACACGCCGTGAACGGGAATGCGTCCCGGGCCGTGATCGTTGACGATGGGAGTACCACCCGACAACGCGAAGGATCGAGAGCTCGTGAGCAAGGTCCCCCCGATCATCCTGAACAACGGCGTCGAGATGCCCCAGCTCGGTTTCGGCGTCTGGCAGGTGCCGGACGACGAGGCCGAGAAGGCTGTCGCGACGGCCCTGGAGGCCGGGTACCGCAGCATCGACACCGCCGCGATCTACGGCAACGAGGAGGGCACCGGCAAGGCCGTCGCCGCCTCCGGCATCGCCCGCGACAAGCTCTTCGTCACGACGAAGCTGTGGAACGCCGACCAGGGCTACGACGCGACGCTGCGCGCCTTCGACGCCTCCCTCGACAAGCTGGGCCTCGACTACCTCGATCTGTACCTGATCCACTGGCCGCTGCCCTCGAAGGACAGCTACCTCGACACGTACAAGGCCCTCGAGAAGATCTACGCGGACGGCCGGGCCAAGGCCATCGGTGTCTCCAACTTCCTTCCGGAGCACCTGGAGCGCCTCCTCGGCGAGACGTCGATCATCCCGGCGGTCAACCAGATCGAGCTGCACCCGCACCTCCAGCAGCGCGCCGCGCGCGAGTTCCACGCGGAGCAGGGCATCGCCACCGAGGCCTGGTCGCCGCTGGGTCAGGGCAAGGGCCTTCTCGAGGTCCCGGCGATCGTCGCCATCGCCCAGAAGCACGGGCGTACGCCGGCTCAGGTCGTGCTGCGCTGGCACGTCCAGCTCGGCAATGTCGTGATCCCCAAGTCCGTGACGCCGTCGCGGATCGTGGAGAACATCGACGTGTTCGACTTCGAGCTGGACGTCGAGGACATCGCGGCGATCAGCGCGCTCAACGAGGACCGTCGCCTGGGTCCCGACCCGGCGACGTTCGACGTGGCCTGACCGCTTCACGCGTACGGCTTCGTGTGCCCCGTCTCCGTCCGGAGGCGGGGCACACGCGTGTGGGGCCGGGCATCAGACACGGCCGTAGAGGGCGGCGAGCGCTTCGACCGTGGCCCGGATCCGGTGGCGCAGCTCGGCGGGTTCCAGGACCTCGATGCCGGCGCCCAGGCGCAGGAACTCGTCGTGGGCACGGTCGACGGACTCGATGGGGACGACCGCTCTGGTCCAGCCGTCGGGTTCCGGGCGGGCGGTGGCACGGGCCGCTTCGCGCAGGGCGGGGCCCGGCAGCCGGTCGGCGACGCCCGGGGCCAGGCGCACGAGGGCGTCGCCGCTGTGCAGCCGGCCGTGGAAGTCGTCCTGGTAGGCGCGCCAGTACGCGGCGAGGTCGAAGTCGGCGGGCCGCTCGAACTCCTCGTCGGTAGCGTGGAGTTGGAGGATCTGGTCGACGCGGTAGGTGCGGAGGTCTCCCGTTCCGGCGGAGGCGATCACGTACCAGCGGCCCGCCTTGAGTACGAGTCCGTACGGTTCGAGGCGGCGTTCGACGTCGGTGGGTGCGCGCCAGCGCCGGTAGCGGACGTGCAGGACCCGGCTGTTCCAGACGGCGGTGGCGACGGCCGGGAGGTGGGGGACGTCGTCCTCGTCGGCGTACCAGCCGGGGGCGTCGAGGTGGAAGCGCGCGCTGATGCGTTCGGAGTGGGTCCGCAGTTCGGCGGGGAGCGCGGCCCGTACCTTGAGCTGGGCGGCGGCGAGCACCGGGCCGAGGCCGAGTTCGGCGGCGGGTCCCGGCGCGCCGGCGAGGAAGAGGGCCTCGGCCTCGTCGGTGGTGAGGCCGGTGAGGCGGGTGCGGTAGCCGTCGATGAGCTGGTAGCCGCCGGCGTGCCCGGCGTCCCCGTGGAGCGGTACGCCCGCCGCGTGCAGGGCGTCGATGTCGCGGTACACGGTGCGTACGGAGACTTCCAGGGCGGCGGCGAGCTGGGCGGCGGTCATTCTGCCGCGGGTCTGGAGCAGCAGCAGGATGGACACCAGTCGGCTGGACTTCACTGACACAGGATGTCAGTGGAGCGGCCGTAGCTTCCAGCCATGGCTTTCGAGGAGAAACTGTTGTGGTCGCTGCCGCCCGTCGAGGTGGCGGGCCGGCGCGTCAAGCGCTATCACGTGAGCGCGGATCCGGCGGGGATCGCGCCGGAGGTGGAGAAGGCGGCGTACGCGATGCTGCCGGAGCTGCTTCCGGAGCCGGACGGGACGCCTGCGGCCACGTTCGTCGTGCTGCACCGCGGCGGTGACGACGGTGCGTACATCAACGCGTACAGCTGGGTGTGGGACAACGTTCTGCACTTCCGGGGCGCGGCGGCGGGGCAGCCGGTGATCGGCTGTCCCGACCGTGATCCGACGCGGTTCGTGATCCTCGATCTGCCGTGGATCGGCTGTGTGTGGGAGCTGCCGCCCGTGCTGCACGAACGCGACGCGTGGGTGCGGCACATGCTGGCCCCGAACGCCCCCGACCTCGGCGGGTATCTGGCCGATTCACTCACCGACGGCACCACGGGAGACCGCTGATGAGCACCGCGCACGACTTCGACTTCTTCTTCGGCGACTGGGACGTCGCCCACCGCAGGCGCACCGACTTCCTCGACGCGGACAGCTGCTGGGAGGAGTTCGCGGCGACAAGCCGCTGCTGGAGCCTGTTCGGCGGGGCGGCGAACATCGACGAGATGGACTGCCCCACGGAAGGCTTCAAGGGGCTCACGCTGCGGCTCTTCGACCACGCGGCCGGTACGTGGTCGCTGAACTGGTCGTCCAGCCGTACGGGCGTCCTGTTCCCGCCGGTCGTCGGCCACTTCGACGGGGACGGGCGGGGCGTCTTCGAGGGCGACGACACGCATGACGGCAAGGACGTCCGGGTGCGGTTCGTGTGGTCGGGGATCTCGGCGACGACGGCGCACTGGGAGCAGTTCTTCTCGGTGGACGGCGGCGACACATGGCTGTCGAACTGGACGATGGCGTTCACCCGTCACCGCTGACCCGTCATCGGTGGACGCCGCGCACTGATCTCGCGTCAGATGTGCCGCGTGAAGGCGTGCACGGTGAACTGCGGGTCCGCTCGCCTGACTTCGGGGTCGGGCAGCGCGGCGAGTCGGTCGGCGAGCGCGGTGCCCCCGGCCGCGTAAACTCTGCCGCGCCGCACGTCGTCGGCGAGGCGCCGCGGGGTGCGGCCCTGGCAGTGTCCGGGGAAGCGTGCCTCTCCGCTCGGCCGCAGTCCGTGGCCGGCGGCGTGGGCGGCGACCTGTGCGGCCGCGTCGGAGGGGAAGCGGCCTCGGTAGGGGGCCACGAGGGTGTCGATGTCACTGCCGACGTCGTGGGCGGCGGCCTTGTCGACGGTGGTCACCAGGACTCCGCCGGGCCGCAGGACGCGGGCGGCCTCGGCTATGACGGGGCGCGCGTCGGGCAGCAGGTGCAGCAGCCAGATCACGGTCACGACGTCCACGGAGGCGCTGCGGAACGGGAGTTGGCGGCTGTCGCCGCGGACGGCGGCCCCGTCGAGGCGGGGCGCCGCGGCGCGCAGCATGCCCGGGGCGAGATCGATGCCGACGGCGCGCAGGCCCGGCCTGGTGAGCCGCATGGTGACGAGCCCGGTGCCGCAGGCCAGGTCGAGGAGGGTGCGGGCGGTGGGCGGCACGAGGCCGAGCACGGCCTCGGCGGCGGACCGGGCGCGGGGTATGCCGCCGCGGGTCGCGTCGTAGACCGCGGCTTCCTTGTCGTAGTCCAGCACCGGCGGTCAGCGCGCGCCGTGGGTGGGGGCGATCTCCTGGACGCGCTGGGCGAGGCCGAAGTCGAGGTGGGTGAGGAGGCCGCCCACGCTGTGGGTGTTCACGGACACGTCGACCGAGTTGTAGCCGAGGGTCAGGTCGGAGTGGTGGTCGAGCTCGTCCTGGATCTGCGCGATGTGCACGACGAGGGCCGTGGCCGCGAAGTGGTTGGCCAGGCGGTAGGTGCGGGTGAGTCTGTCATCGGCCACGCTCCATCCGGGCAGCTCGGCGAGACGGTCCTCGATCTCCTTCTGGGACAGCGGCTCCACGGGCATGACCAGGTCCTTTCCCTGTGATGTGCGAGGAGATCCAGCGTCCCACAGGGATGGCGCCGCGCGCCCCTCGGCTACGGTCGTGTCATGTCGACTGCCACGCGTGCTCGCCAGTCCGGAATCGGTCCTCTGCTGCGGGAGTGGCGGGAACGGCGGCGGGTGAGCCAGCTGGAACTCGCCCTGCGCGCCGATTCGTCCGCCCGGCATCTCAGCTTCGTGGAAACGGGCAGGTCGCGGCCGAGCGAGGAGCTGGTCCTGCGGCTCGCAGAGCATCTGGACGTGCCGGTGCGGGAGCGCAACGCGCTGCTCCTCGCGGCGGGTTACGCGCCGCGGTTCGCGGAGACCCCGCTCGACGACCCGTCGATGGGGGCGCTGCGGGAGGGCCTGGACCGGCTCCTGCACGGCTATGAGCCGTATCCGGCGCTGGTCGTCGACGCGACGTACACGGTGGTCGCCGCCAATCGGGGCATCGCGATGCTGATGGAGGGGATTCCCGAGTCGCTGATGACCCCGCCGCTCAACGCGATGCGGCTCACCCTGCACCCGGAGGGCCTCGCGCCGCGGATCCGGAACCTGCGCGAGTGGCGGGGGCATCTCCTGGCGCAGATGGAGCGGCAGATCGCGCTGGACCGCTCGGAGGCGCTGCGCGCGGTGTACGACGAGGTCAAGGCGTATCCGGTGGCGGAGAGGGACGGGGGCGACGACGGTGAGGAGGGCGGTGAGGCGGTGCCGTACTTCGCGCTGCCGATGGTGATCGAGCACGACGGGCAGGTTTTGTCGTTCGTGTCGTCGATCTCGACGTTCAACACCCCGATGGACGTGACGGTGGCCGAGCTGGCCATCGAGACGTTCCTGCCCGCCGACCCGGCGACGGCGAAGTATCTGCGGTCGCTCGCACCGTAGTCGGTGGCCTCGTCACGGTAGTGGGCAGGCCACTCATCGCACTGGTACCGTTCACGCGGCTCGCGCACATGTTCAGTGCGCACAGTGCCGCGGCTGGGAGCGCACCGGCTCCCGAATCCGCTCGCCGCCCGGCACGTGGGGAGACGTGACGTGAGTGAACGGCGGCCCGCGCCGACCGTGGGTCAGGTGGTTCTGGGCAGACGTCTGCGGGAACTGCGGGAGTCGGCCGGGCTCAACCGCGACGAGGCCGCCCGCGCGCTGCGCGTCACCGGCGCGACGATACGCCGCATGGAGATGGCGGAGGTCGCCCTCAAGATCCCGTACGTACAGATGCTCCTGGAGCTGTACGGGGTGCCGGAGCAGGAGACCGAGGCCTTCGTCGGGCTCGCCGAGGAGGCGAATCTGCCGGGCTGGTGGCAGCGGTTCCACGACATCCTGCCCGACTGGTTCAGCCTGTACGTGAGCCTGGAGAGCGCGGCCGGGCTCATCAGGTCGTACGAGCCGCACTTCGTGCCGGGGCTGCTGCAGACGGAGGAGTACGCGCGGGCCGTCCTGGACGCGGGCACCGTCGGCCGCACCCGGCCCGGTGATCTCGAACGCCATGTGACGCTGCGCATGGCCCGGCAGGCGCTGCTGACCCGTGAGGACGCGCCCCATCTGTGGGTCGTGATGGACGAGACGGTGCTGCGCCGGCCGCCGGGCGGCCCCAAGGTGCTGCGCCATCAGCTCGACCGGCTCATCGAGGCGGCCGAGTTGCCTCAAGTGACGCTCCAGATAGCCGAGTTCGCGGCGGGCCCGCACCCGGGGACGTTCGGCCCGTTCACGCTGTTCCGGTTCCCGGTGCGCGAGCTGCCGGACATGGTCTTCAGCGAGTACGTCACGGGCGCGCTCTATCTGGACGGCCGGGCCGAGGTGGGCACCCATCTGGAGGTGCTCGACCACATCGCGGCGCAGGCGGCGTCCGCGGAGCGCACGGTGGAGCTGCTGCGGAAGAAGCGCGACGCGCTCTGACCCAGGACGCGTGGTGACCGCCGACCTGTGGTGACAGCGACGCATGGTGACCGCCGACGCCGGGTGACAGCAGTGCCGCGGGCCCGTCTCTGCGGGACCGCGGCACATGAAGGCTGCGTGTGCGCTCTCAGGCGAGCTTGGCCGTGAGGGTGATCGTGGTGCCGGTGAGCGCCTGGCTCACCGGGCAGTTCTTCTTGGCGTCCTCGGCCGCCGCGGTGAATCCGGCCTCGTCGAGCCCGGGCACCGTGCCCTCCACCGTGAGGTGAATGCCGGTGATGCCCTCGCCCGGCTGGAAGGTGACGTCCGCGGACGTGACGAGCTTGGTGGGCGGGTTGCCGCCGGTCGTCAGGCCGTTGGACAGGGCCATCGAGAAGCAGCTGGAGTGCGCGGCGGCGATCAGCTCCTCCGGGCTGGTCTTGCCGTTGGCCTGCTCGGCGCGGGAGGGCCAGGACACGGCCTGCCGGCCGATGCCGGACGAGTCGAAGGTGACGACTCCGCTCCCCTTGAGCAGATCGCCTTCCCACACGGTGTGCGCGGAGCGCGTGGTAGCCACGGTGATTCCCTTCAGTCGGGTGCCGGTTGGGGCGTTGGGCACCATCCGACCACACCCGGACCGCTTATGGCCGGAATGCGCACGGGGCACGGATCAGCCGGTGGTGTCCCCGGCGGTCCGCTTCTTGCGGGCCGCCATCCACGCGTAGACGAGGACTCCGACGAAGAGGAACAGGACGCCCTGGTAGACGGCCGCGTATCCGGCGCCGCCGACCAGCCACAGGGAGAAGCCGAACGCGGCGAGTGCGAGCACCATGTCGCGGGCCAGGCGCGGGCCGCTGACGCGGTGGCCCTGACCGGACAGCAGGAAGTAGATCTGGGCGGCGGTCGCGAGGAGGTAGGGGACGGTCGCGGTGAACGTGGTGACGAGGACGAGGGTCTCGAAGACCCCGGCCGAGCCCGCGGTGTAGTTGTAGACCGTCAGGAGCGACGCGAGGGTGACGGCGACGAGGACGCCGACGGTCGGGGTGCCGCGCTTCTTCTTGGTGAACACCGCGGGGAACAGGCCGTCCTTGGCGGCGGCGTACGGGGTCTGGGCGCTCAGGAGCGTCCAGCCGTTCAGGGCGCCGAGCATGGAGACGATCGCGGCGATCGCCACGGCGGTGCCGCCCCAGGTGCCGCCGAACATGGCGTTGACGGCGTCGGAGAGGGGCGCGCTGGAGTCGACGAGCCGGTCGTGGGCGACGGTCCCGAACACGGCGACCGTGCACAGCAGGTAGAGGAGGGCGGCGAGGCCCGTGCCGAGGACGGTGGCGCGGCCCACGTTGCGCTCGGGGTCGCGGACCTCGCCGGCGCTGACCGAGGCGGACTCGACGCCGAGGTAGCTGAAGAGGAGGATCGCGGCGGACGCGGAGACGGCGCCGAGCGGGGAGTCGCCGCTCGCCCGGAACGGTCCGAGGTTGTCGGCGTGGAAGAAGAACAGGCCGCCGACGGCGACGAGGAGCAGCGGCGCGAACTTCAGGACCGTCGACACGAGCTGCACCGCGCCGACGTAGCGGGTGCCCGCGAGGTTGGCGAGGGCGGGCAGCCACTGGACGGTGAGCGCGGCGACGATGGTCCAGAACCGGGAGCCGTGGAGGGGCAGGAGCACGTCGAGGTAGCCGACGGCGGCCACGGCGAGCGCCGCGTTCGACACCCAGGTGGTGATCCAGTACGACCAGGAGGCCAGGAATCCGGCGAAGTCGCCGAACGCCTCGCGTGCGTAGACGTACGGTCCGCCGGTCAGGGGATGGCGGCGGGCGAGGCGGCCGAAGACGAGCGCGAGCGCGATGGCTCCGACGGTCAGGACACCGAACGCGACGAGGCTGATGGTGCCGAAGGGGGCGACGGAGGCCGGGAGCAGGAAGATGCCGCCGCCGATGATGTTGCCCATCACGAGGGCGGTGGCGATGGGGAGCCCGAAGCGTCGGGCGTGCTTGCTGGGGAGCTCTTCGTGCTGCGGGGCCGGAGCCGGCTTCGTCACGGTTCCGGTGTGGGGCATGGGGTGGTGCGCCTCTCTCGTGCGGGCGCCGACCGGGATCGCCGGGCGACGTCCCATGGTCGGCCCCCGGCACACATCGTTCAAAATCAGGCGGATTTGTCCTGCGGAGTGACCGTTGCGGCCGTAAATGATGCGTCGGGGGCGGGCTCGTGCCGGGATTTGTCCACCGGGACCTGAGGGCCGCTGCCCTCGCGCAGCCAGCGGCGGAGCACGTGGTGGACCTGCTGGGCGCCCACCAGTTCCGCGCCCTGCGCGACCGGCGGCGAGAAGGCCTCCGGGGCGAGCAGGAACGGGTGGCCTTGGGCGCCGCCGAGCCCTCCGTGGGAGCCGATCTGCTCCTCGAAGGCGAGCACCTCGCCCTCGGCCGGGTCGTACCAGGAGTTCACCATGATGTCGGCGGTGTGCGGGAAGGAGTCGGTGCGGCGGACCGCGTCGGCGGCGTGCGCGCCGAAGTCGGCCAGGGGGCCCGGGCGCTCGTCGAGATCGGCCAGGGGGATCTCGGCGCCGCGCGCGCCGAGGACGACGGCGCCGTGCTCCTCGCTGCGCACCAGCAGGAAGCCGATGCCGGGGTGGTTGGCGAGGGTGGGCAGGAGCGCCGGGTGGCGGGCGTCGATCTCCTCCTTGCTCATGCGGTGCGGCACGTCCGGGAAGGAGACCAGGCCGAGGTTCCCGGAGGCGAGCACGATCGGCTCGGAGCGGCGCGACGCCGGGCGGTGCTTCTCGCCGCCCTCCTCGACGGGCCTGCGCAGCGCGGCCCTGACGGCGGAGCGGGCCTCGGCGCCGGTTGGGGTCTCCCCTGCTCGAGCGAAGCCGAGAGCTTGGGGAAGGGTGCGCCGGGCACGGCGCGGCACGGGCAGGCCGCAGCCCGCCCGGACGAGGTCCTGGAGGCCGAGCCCGTAGCGGGCGCGGAACGTCTCGCCGGGGCTCTGCCCGTGATCGGACAGGACGACGATCCGGTACGGGCGCGGGGCGTGTTCGGCGACCTTCGCGATCAGCGCGAGGGAGCGGTCGAGACGCGCGAGGACCTTCTCGGCGTCGCGGCTGACGGGCCCGGAGTGGTGGGCGACCTCGTCGTAGGCGACGAGGTCGGCGTAGACCGCGCTGCGGCCCGCGAGCATGTCGCCGATGACCGCGGCGACGACGACGTCCCGCTCCACGACGGTCGCGAACGCGCGGATGAACGGGTAGAGCCCGCCGCGGCCGACGCGGGGTCGCTGCCGGGTCAGGCGGGCCCGGGTGGACTGGCCTGTCTCGCGGACGACCTCGGCGACGAAGGACAGGGCGGTGCGCACGGCGTTCGCGGGGTCGCTGAAGTACGCGAAGTAGCCGGCCCGCGAGCGGTTCTCCTTGCCTCGGCGGGCCGCGACCGACAGCACGAGGGCGACCTGTTCGGCTCCTCCGCTGAAGAGGTTGCCCCGGCTGGCGCCGTCCAGGGTGAGGAGGCCGCCGTCGCCGGTGTGCTCGATGGCGCGGCGCTGGAGTTCGGCGGCGCTGGTGGGCCGGTTGGAGACCTGGATCTCGCGGGTGTCCTTCTCGTACCAGCGGAACGCGGGCACGTCGTAGTTGCTGCCGTGCAGGATGCCGAGCTGACTGGCGCCCGTCTGGCTGGACCAGTCGGTGCGCCAGGGGGTGAGGCGGTGGGTGCCGGCGCCGAGCCAGGCGCCGACGGTGGGCGTCACGCCCCGGTCCACGGCGTCGCGCAGGACGTCGTGGCCGACGCCGTCGAGCTGGAGGAAGACCGTGCCGGGGGTGGACGGTCCCGCCCCGGCGCTTCCTCTGCGGCGGCGCCGGTCGGCGAGGCGGTACAGGCGGCGGCGGTAGGCGTCGTCGTCGCGCACGGCGAGGGCGCCCCCGGTGGCGGACGCGACCGCGGACATGACGGCGGCGACGACGACGGCGGTCTCGGGGTTGGCCTCGCCCCGGCCGTCGGGGACGAGGGCCAGGGCGAAGATCAGCAGGCCGCCGTTGAGGAAGAAGACGGCGAGGCCGAGGACGAGCGCGGGCACCAGGAGCAGGGCGCGCACGAGGAGCGGCCACACCAGCGCGGACAGGATGCCGAAGGCGCCCGCGCCGAGCGCGGCGGTGATGGCGATGCGGGTGGCGCTGTCGCCGTTGTCCGACTGGAGCTGGAAGTCCGGCAGGATCCCGGCGAGCACGAGCATCGTGACGGTGCTGACCGCCCACACGGCGATCGACCGCCAGCACGTGCCGGTGAACCGCCGCCAACGCCCCTCGCCCACGCCTCGCTCACCCTCTCGCCGTCTCGTCGACCCCGGGCCAAGCGTGTCATATGAGCGCGATACGTCCGGGTTCTCCCCTGACTGCGAACACAAGTGCCCGGCGCGGGACGCGCGGGGTGCCGGCTCAGCAGCCGTCGTAACCGGCCGTCGGCATCGACATGCGGCGGTGGACGCGCTTCTTCATCTCCGCGTCGTACGACGGCTCCGCGAGCCCCGCGGTCTCCAGGCGCACGCCGCGGCGCTCGCACTCGGCCGTGAACTCGTCGACCGAGCGCAGCGCGGCCCGCAGGACCCGGTCGCTCGGGGCGACGAACAGGTCGACGAGGCCCGCGTCGACGTCCGCCCACAGCGCGTCGTGGTCGGAGCGCAGTGAGTGGACGAGGAGTTCTCTGGTCACGACGTAGCCCCGGTCGGCGGCCCAGCGGGCGCACATCGCGTGCTGGCTGCGCGAGTCCACGAGGAAGGGGTCGGCGTCCAGTTCCTCCAGCGGCGTCAGGCTGGCGATCGCCGTGACGCGGACCGCGCCGGCCGCCGTCTCTTCCGCCGGTTCACCCATGGTGTCCCCCTCACCTCCGGTTTCCCCGACGACCCTACTCCTGCCCTTAGGCTCGGGGGGAGTCGCACGGAGGAGGTCCTGGAGGTGCCGGTGGAGATCACCTGGTGGGGTCACGCCACCTGCACGGTCGAGGACTCGGGGATCCGTGTGCTGACCGACCCGCTCTTCACGCGCCGCCTCGCCCATCTGCGCCGGCGGCGCGGGGCGCCCCCGCCGCCCGAGGCCGCCGTCGCCGACGTCGTCCTCGTGTCCCATCTGCACGCCGACCACCTGCACGTCCCGTCCCTGGCCCGGCTCGCCCCCGGCACCCTGGTCCTGCTCCCGCGAGGGGCCCGGCGCGCGGTGCCCGGCCTGCGCAAGCTCACACATCTGCGGATCACCGAGGTCGAGCCGGGCACCCAGGTGAAGGTGGGCGGCCTCGTCGTACGGGCCGTGCCCGCGTCGCACGACGGGCGGCGCATCCCCGTGGGACCGCACCGCTCCCCCGCGCTCGGGTTCGTGGTGAGCGGCGAGGCCCGTACCTACTTCGCGGGCGACACCGGGCTTTTCGACTCCATGGCGGAGGCGGTGGGCGAGGTGGATGTGGCGCTGCTGCCGGTCGGGGGGTGGGGGCCCTGTCTCGGGCCGCACCACCTGGACGCGGGCCGGGCCGCCGAGGCGCTCGCGCGGATCGCGCCGCGCAGCGCCGTGCCGGTGCACTACGGGACGTACTGGCCGATCGGCCTGGACGCGGTGCGGCCGCACGAATTCCACGCGCCGGGCGACGAGTTCGTGCGGCGCTCCGCCGAGCTGGCGCCCGAGGTGACGGTGCATCTGCTCGGCCATGGCGAGAGCGTGCGGCCGGAGGTCGCCCGGTGAACCCTGCCAGTGGCGCGGGCCATGAGCTGCTCGCCGCCGCGGTGGCGCACACGCCGCCGGAGTCCACCCAGCAGGCGGTCGGATATCCGTCGCTGTTCCTGCTGATCGTGATCGGGGCGCTCGTGCCGGTCGTCCCCACGGGGGCGCTCGTCAGCTCGGCGGCGGTGGTCGCCTTCCATCAGACGGCTCCGTTCTCGCTGCTGCTGGTGTTCGGTGTCTCCGCGTTCGCTGCGTTCCTCGGCGATGTGGCGCTGTACTGGCTGGGGCAGCGCGGCATGGGCTCGAAGAACGGCAGCAAGTGGCTGGCCGCGATCCGCGACCGGGCGCCCGAGGAGCGGCTCGCGCAGGCGCAGGACAAGCTCGCCGACCACGGAGTGATGGTGCTCGTCCTGTCCCGGCTCGTGCCCGCCGGGCGTATCCCCGTGATGCTGGCGTGCCTGATGGCGAGGATGCCGCTGCGGCAGTTCGCCCGCGGGGACGTCCCGGCGTGCCTGGCCTGGGCCCTGACGTATCAGCTCATCGGCATCCTCGGCGGCTCGCTGTTCAGCGAGCCGTGGGAGGGCGTCGTGGCGGCGGTCGGCCTGACGCTGCTGATCAGCGCGGCGCCCGCCGTGTGGCGGCGGCTGCGCGGGGGCCGCTCAGACGGTCAGCACGCGTGAGGCGCCCACCGGCAGGTCCCACAGGTCCTTGCGCGCCAGGCCCGCCTTCTGCCACGCGGCTCGTACGCGCGTGAGGGGTTCGAGGACCGGCTCGGCCGAGAGCAGGAACGTCGCCCAGTGCATGGGCGCCATCCGGCGCGCACCCACGTCCTGCGCCGCCCGGACCGCTTCCTCCGGGTCGCAGTGGACGTCCCGCAGCCACCAGCGCGGCTCGTACGCGCCGATGGGCAGGAGCGCCAGGTCGATGCCGGGGTAGCGGCTGCCGATCTCCGAGAACCAGTGCCCGTATCCGGTGTCCCCCGCGAAGTAGACCCGCTGTCCTTCCAGGTCGGTGAGGACCCAACCGCCCCACAGGGTGCGGCAGGTGTCGACGAGGCTGCGCTTGGACCAGTGGTGGGCCGGGACGAAGTCGAAGCGCACGCCGTCCAGTTCGGCCGCCTCCCACCAGTCGAGCTCCGTGACGCGGGTGAAGCGGCGGCGCGTGAACCAGCGGCCGAGTCCGGCGGGCACGAACACGGGGGTGTCTTTCGGGAGTCTTTTGAGGGTGGGGGCGTCCAGGTGGTCGTAGTGGTTGTGGCTGATGACGACGGCGTCGACGCGCGGCAGGGCGCTCCAGGCGACGCCCGCGGGGGTGACGCGTGCCGGGGTGCCGAGGATCTTGCGGGACCAGACGGGGTCGGTGAGCACGGTCAGGCCGCCTATGCGCAGCACCCAACTGGCGTGGCCCGCCCAGCTGACGGCGACGGTACGGGCGTCCACGGCCGGCAGCGGGCCCGGCTCGAACGGCAGGGCGGCGATCTCGTTCAGGGCCTCGGGCGGCGGCCGCAGCGCGCCCTCCCTGGCGAACCGGGCGAAGGCGCGCAGTCCGGGCAGCGGCGCCGTCAGACGGTCGGCGAACGACTTGGGCCAGGTGCGTGCCCCGCCGAGCGGCTTCGGCTCGGCGAGGGGAACGAAGGACGCGGGGGCATCAGCCCGCTGTGCCGTCGACTCGGACTGCTGCGTCATCGAGGACTCTCCCATCCCTTGACGTCGGCCCTGAGATCGTCGAGCGCCGACTCCAACATGCTCAACGCGCGCTGTACGTGCGGCAATTCCAGAGGTTCCGGTGCGGTGAGAGACGTCATGCGCTCCTGCGGGGTTGAGCCGAGGAAGGGGCCGGTGGACAGGCGTACGCGCAGTGCGGCGAGGTCGTCGCCGAAGCGGTGGCCGCCGGGGGTGGGCATGCCGAGCCGCTCGGAGAGGCGGTCCTCCAGGTCCTGGGCGTCGCCGACACCGCGGGCGGCGAGCGCGGGGCGCAGCCGGTCCAGGTCCGCGTACAGGTGGCGGCCGGCCTCGGGCGGCCGGGCGAGTCCGCCGGAGACGAGCAGCGCGCGGTGGACGGCGGCGGCCACGCGCGCGTGGAGGGCGGTCGCGGCGCGCAGGCGCGCGGTGATCCCGGCGGGTTCGCCCAGCGCGTAGGTGGCGGCCGCCGCGGCGGGCGCGGAGAGGACCGCGCCGAGCGCCGTGAGGATGTCCAGGACGCGGGCGCGCAGCGCGGCCCCGCGTGCCGTGGCGGGGAGGCGGGCGACGGCCGCGGGCAGTCCGGGCGGCAGGTAGGCGCCGGTGAGGTCGGTGACGACGGTGACGTGCTCGGGCAGCATCTCGGCGGGGTCGATCAGGACGGTGGTGCGGGCCGGGTCGTGGTGCAGGGTGTCGCGCCAGGTCTCGTCGCTGACGATGTGCAGGCCCTCCTCCGCGGCGGCCTCGACCGCCTCGTGGACGATCTCGGGCGGCGGCACCGTCCCGGTCGGGTCGTCGGCGACGGACAGGACGAGGAGCCGCGGGTCGCCGCCCTCGGCGCGGACCCGGCGCACGGTTTCGAGGAGGGCGTACGGATCGGGGACGCCGCCGCACTCGGCGGGCGTCGCCACATGGAAGACCGACCGGCCCAGCAGCCGCGCCTGGGGCTCCCACCAGGCCGGGCAGGGCCGGGGCAGCAGCACGTCGCCGCCGATCGCGGCGGTCAGCGCGAGGAGCAGGGGTACGCCGCCGGGCGCGGCAGCGGTGCTGCCCGGCTCGGCGGGAAGACCGCGGCGCAGCCAGTAGCCGCAGGCGGCGTCGAGGAGGACGGGGGCGCCGCCGGGCGGTTCCGGTACTGCCGGGTCCGCAGCGGCGGCCGCGGCGGCCAGCTCGGGCAGGACGGGAAGGCCGTCGTCCGGCAGCGGCGGCCCGTACCGGACGGGCCCGCGCCCCTCCAGGATCCCGTGGTCGTTGCCCCGCATGTGCCACCTCCACGCGCTGCCAGTCCGCACTGCCGGGACCTCATGGGCACCTCATACCCTCCCCAGCCTCTCCCGAGCCGCACACTCCCGCGCGGCCTGCACGGTTGGATCGGTGCCCGTCGCGCGGAAGCGGGAGCACGGGGGAGTGCGGTGAGGGGAGGGTGCCGCGGGCCTGGGCCGAGTGGGTGACGGGGCGACAGCAGGGGGCGCCGCGGCGGCTACCCCCGCGCCCGCTCCACCCTGCGCTCGTCCCAGACGGGTTCGTCGGACTCGCGCAGGCGGCCGTCGCTGCCGAAGACGAGGTAGCGGTCGAAGGAGCGGGCGAACCAGCGGTCGTGCGTGACGGCGAGGACCGTGCCGTCGAACGCCTCCAGGCCCTCCTGGAGCGCCTCGGCGGACTCCAGGTCGAGGTTGTCCGTCGGCTCGTCGAGGAGGAGCGCCGTCACTCCGGCCAGTTCGAGCAGCAGGATCTGGAAGCGGGCCTGCTGGCCGCCCGAGAGTCGCTCGAACTTCTGCTCGGCCTGGGCCGTCAGCTCGTAGCGCCGCAGCCGTCCCATCGCCGCGCCACGGTCCTTGGCGTGGTCGAGCCAGAGGATGTCGAGCAGGGTGCGGCCCTGGAGCTCGGGGTGGGCGTGGGTCTGCGCGAAGTGGCCGGGCACGACGCGCGCGCCGAGCCTCCACTCCCCCGTGTGCGCGACCTGGTCGTCGGGGTTCCCGGCGAGCAGCCGCAGGAAGTGCGACTTGCCGGAGCCGTTCGAGCCGAGGACCGCGACCCGCTCTCCGTAGAAGACCTCCAGGTCGAAGGGCTGCATCAGGCCGGTCAGCTCCAGGCCCTTGCAGGTGATGGCCCGCACCCCGGTGCGACCGCCCTGCAGGCGCATGGTGATGTCCTGCTCGCGCGGCGGCTCGGGCGGGGGTCCCACCTCCTCGAACTTGCGCAGGCGGGTCTGCGCCGCCGCGTAGCGGGACGCCATCTCGTGGCTGACCGCGGCCGCCTGCCGCAGGTTGATCACGAGCTTCTTCAGCTGGGCGTGCTTCTCGTCCCAGCGCCTGCGCAGCTCCTCGAAGCGCGCGAACCGCTCGCGCCGCGCCTCGTGGTACGTCGCGAAGCCGGCTCCGTGCACCCAGGCGTCGGCGCCGGCGGGTCCCGGCTCGACGCTGACGATCTTCTCGGCGGAGCGGGCGAGCAGCTCCCGGTCGTGGGAGACGAACAGGACCGTCTTACGGGTCTCGCGCAGCTTCTCCTCCAGCCAGCGCTTGCCGGGCACGTCGAGATAGTTGTCCGGCTCGTCGAGGAGGAGGACCTCGTCGGTGCCGCGCAGCAGCGCTTCGAGGACGAGTCGTTTCTGCTCGCCGCCGGAGAGGGTGCGGACCTCGCGGAACTGCGCCGTGTCGTACGGGATGCCGAGGGCGGCCATGGTGCACATGTCCCAGACCGTCTCGGCCTCGTAGCCGCGTGCCTCGGCCCAGTCGGACAGGGCCTGCGCGTATTGGAGCTGCGCCGCCTCGTCGTCGACGGTCATGATCAGGTGCTCGGCCTTGTCGACGGCCTTCGCGACCTCTCTGAGCCGCGGGGTCGCGACCGATACGAGCAGGTCGCGCACGGTCGTCTCGTCGCGCACCGAGCCGACGAACTGCGACATCACGCCGAGTCCGCCGCCGACGGTGACAGTGCCGCCGTGCGGCTTCAGCTCGCCGGAGATCAGCTTGAGGAGCGTCGTCTTTCCCGCGCCGTTCGGCCCGACGAGGGCGACCACGGAGCCCTCCCCGACCCGGAAGGAGACATCACCGAGCAGCGCCCGCCCGTCCGGCAAGTAGTACTCGAGGTGCGCGGCTTCCAGATGTCCCATGGTCCGCATTGTGGGCGCCCGGCCGGGTGAGGAGCAAAACGATTTCGGCACGCCTTGGGGGTGCGCGGTCCCGGGGCGGGTACACGTGCGCAATGTGCGCTGACCTCGACCCTTTGACGACCTGGCGGACCGCGACCCCTTCCGGGCCCGGCCTGCGCGGCCGACTGGCCGCGCTTGACCTGCGTGTTTTCGAGTACGCGGCGCGGCGGCACTGGCCTGGCGCCGACCGCGTCCTGCCCCGGCTGAGCCGCAGCGCGAACCATGGGGTGCTGTGGTTCGCGGTGGCGGGCGCGCTGGCGGTGGGCGGCTCGCCGAAGGCCCGCCGCGCTGCCGTGCGCGGTGTCGCCTCGCTCGCCGTGGCATCCGTGACGATCAACACACTCGGCAAGCGTTCGGTACGCAGGCCGCGGCCCGTGCTCGACCCGGTGCCGCTGGTTCGGCGCCTGAAGCGGCAGCCGGTCACGACCTCGTTCCCGTCCGGGCACGCGGCGTCGGCGGCCGCGTTCGCGGCGGGCGTCGCGCTGGAGTCCCGTCCGCTGGGCGCGCTGGTGGCGCCCCTCGCGCTCTCCGTCGCCGCGTCCCGTGTCTATACGGGCGCTCACTTCCCGGGCGATGTCCTCGCGGGCGCCGCGCTCGGGGCGGGCGCGGCGTTCGCGGTGCGGGGACTCGTGCCGACCCGCGACCAGATGCCCTCGCCGGGCCGCCCGCTGGTGGACGACGTGCCGAAGCTGCCCGGCGGTGAGGGCCTGGTGATGGTGGTCAACACGGGCGCGGGCAGTCCGGACCAGGCGCGAGCGCTGCGCGGGCTGCTGCCGCAGGCCGAGATCGTCGAGGCCTCCGGGTCCGATGTGCCGACCGCGCTGGAGAAGGCGGCGACCCGGGCGCGGGCGCTCGGGGTGTGCGGCGGGGACGGCACCGTGAACACGGCGGCAGGGGTCGCCCTGCGCCACGGTCTGCCGCTCGCCGTGCTTCCCGGCGGCACGCTCAACCACTTCGCGTACGACCTGGGCATCGAGGACCCGGGCGATCTGTCGCGGGCCGTCGAGGCGGGCGACGCCGTCGCGGTCGACGTCGGCCGCTTCCGGTCGTCGGCGACCTCGGGGATCTTCCTCAACACCTTCAGCCTGGGCGTGTACCCGGAGCTGGTGAAGGAGCGCGAGCGCTGGTCGCGGCGGATCGGCGGACGGCTCGCCGACGTGGTCGCCGCCACGCACGTGCTGCGCCGCGACCACCCGTTGCAGGCCGAACTGGACGGCACCCGGCGGCCGTTGTGGATGGTGTTCGCCGGGAACTGCACGTACCGCCGGATGGGGCTCACGGCGGGGCGGCGCGCGGATCTCGCGGACGGCCTGCTCGACGTGCGCGTGGTGCACGGCGGCCGGCTGCCGGGCGTACGACTGCTGGCGGCGGCGTTCGCGGGACCGCTCTCCCGCTCCCCGTTCCACGCAGCGGTCCGGCGCACGCGGCTGCGCATGGACCACATCAGCCCCGGCACACCACTGGCCTTCGACGGCGAAGTCGGCCCGTGCGGGCGGGAGCTGGTCATCGAGAAGCAGCACGAGGCGCTGCGGGTCTACCGGCCGCTGACCATACTGTGACACCACATCAGGTCCGCATCATGAGATGGCCATCTCAATATTCGGAGGAGCGGCGTACGGTGATCTCACTGGGTTCACCGCTCACCGATCTTGCGAAGGGGTCCGCCATGCCGAAGGAGACCGCTGTCTACACGCACGGCCACCACGAGTCCGTGCTCCGCTCCCACACCTGGCGCACCGCCGCCAACTCGGCGGCGTATCTGCTCGGTTCGCTGAAGCCGCACATGAAGATCCTGGACATCGGGTGCGGCCCGGGCACCATCACCGCCGACCTGGCGGCGCTGGTCCCCGAGGGGCACGTCACCGGCGTGGACCAGGCCGCGGGGATCCTCGACCAGGCCCGGGCGACAGCGGCCGGACGCGGCCTGACCAACGTCGACTTCGCGACCGCGGACGTCCACGCACTGGACTACCCGGACGACACGTTCTGCGTCGTGCACGCCCACCAGGTGCTCCAGCACGTCGGCGACCCCGTGCAGGCCCTGCGCGAGATGCGCCGCGTCACCAAGCCCACCGGTTTCATCGCCGTCCGCGATTCGGACTACGCGGCCATGACCTGGTACCCGAACGCGCCGGCCATGGACGACTGGCTGGACCTGTACCGGCGGGTCGCCCGCGCCAACGGCGGCGAACCGGACGCGGGCCGGCGCCTCAAGTCCTGGGCACTGGAGGCGGGTTTCTCCCCGGCCGACATCAACGCCTCCTCTTCCACCTGGTGTTACTCCTCGCCGGACGAGACCGACTGGTGGAGCGGCCTGTGGGCGGACCGCACCGTCGCCTCCGCGTACGCCGACCGCGCGACGGAGAGCGGCCACGCCACGGCCGGTCAGCTGGAGGAGATCTCCGAGGCCTGGCGGACGTGGGGGAAGCAGCCGGACGCCTGGTTCTCGGTGCTGCACGGCGAGATCCTGTGCCGCAAGACGGATCGCGAGGGCGCCGCGAGCTGAGCCGGGCGATGCGGGGCCCGTGCCGCCGGCCTCCCGGTGACACGGGCCCGCCGCCCGCTCCTGACCGATCCCCGGAAACGATCACGCGTCCGCGCGTGGCCAACTACGCTCACCGCCATGGAGATCCTGGGAACCACGCTGCGTATCTGCGTCGAGGACCTGGAGTCCTCGGTCGCGTTCTACGAACGGCTCGCGGGCAGCCGGGCCCTGCGCTTCGAGCGCGGCGGGGTCTCCGTCGCGGCGGTCGGCTGCTTCCTCCTGATGAGCGGTCCGAAGGAGGAGATCGACGTCCTGCGCAAGGTCGCGGCGACGATCGCCGTCCCGGACGTCGACGAGGCGCACGCCGTCCTCAGCGCGTCCGGCGCACACGTCCTCGCGGGGCCGGTCCCGACACCCGCGGGCCGCAACCTCATCGCGATGCACCCGGACGGCTCGGTCTTCGAGTACGCCGACCGGCAGGGCCAGGCCCAGGCTTAGCGACAGGTCAGGGGCCCGTCCCCGTATCCTCGCCCGGGACGCGGGAGCGAGGACGGTGCACATGGCGGGCAACGACGACGGCGGCGAGACCCGAGAGGCCGGGCAATCCGCGAAGAACGGCGGGGCCCGGCCGCCGCTCGGCTCGCGCGCGCGGGACGCGATCCGGGAGCGCATCGTCGACCGGCGCTACCCGCAGGGCTCCCGGCTCGTGGAGCGCGAGGTCGCCGAAGAGCTCCGGATGTCGCGCGTCCCCGTGCGGGAGGCGCTGCGTTCGCTCGTCACCGAGGGCCTGCTCGAACTCCTGCCGCACAGCGGGGTGCGCGTACGGCGGCTGGCGCGGGCCGATGTGGAGCATCTCTACGAGGTGTGGGAGCCGCTGGCCGTACAGGCGTCCCGGCTCGCGGCCCGGCGGGTCGGGCGGGCCGCTCCGCGGGAGCCGGAGGGGCTAGGCGCGCTGCGCGGGACGCTGGACGTGGCGGAGCGGGCGGCCGCGGCCGACGAGGGCGCGCGTGAGGTGGCCGCGCACACCGCGTTCCACGAGGGCATCGTGACCCTGTCCGGGAACCCTCTTCTGGCGCGGACCATGGAGCAGCTCGGCTGGCAGCTCCAGCTCCTGTTCGGCCTGCGCGAGGAGCCCGCCCACATGCGGGCGCAGCATGCGGTGATCTTCCGGCACATCGTCGCGGGCGACGAGGAGACGGCCGCCGCGAGCACGCTGCTGCACGTGCGCGACAGCCGGTCGGTGGCGCTGCGCTCGCTCTTCGGCGACGAGGGCGATGACGGCCGGGGGTGACGTCCTCAGAGACGGTGACCGAGACGGCGCCGCTTTGTATACCAGGCTACTGCCGACCCTTGCTCCGGTTGACCAGAGTTCGGGCAGAACATGCAGGTCAGGCCTGAGCGGAATCATCCACTCCTTGCCCGCTCCCTCATCTTGGTATACAAAATGTCGGACCAGCCGATCCCTCCCGCCACCCGCCGAGGAGCCCCGCATGTGCGTCGAGAACTGCCCCCCGCCGTCGAACCGGCTGACCCGCCGAGGCGTACTCGCGGGTGCCGCCGCGCTCGCGGGCACCGCCGCCGCCCTCGCCGCCGCGCCCGGCGCGTCCGCCGCCGCCCCGATGACCCGCGCGTCCGCCGCCCGCTCCGGGAACGCCCCCCGCGGCGGTGACCTCGTCATCGACGGCGGCACCCTCCTCGACCCCGCGACGGGCGAGGTCACCGAGGACGCGGTCGTCGTCATACGTGACGGCGTCGTCCGCGCGGCCGGCAAGCGCAAGAATGTCGACGTGCCCGCCGGCGTCACCGTCCTCGACGCGCACGGCCAGTGGGTCCTGCCGGGTCTCGTCGACTCGCACATCCACCTGAACACCGCCGCCGAGGCCGCCAAGACCCTCGCGCTCGGCGCCACCACCGCGCGCAGCGGCTCGACGAACTTCTACCAGGACATCGCTGTCCGCGAGCTCTCCCGGCAGGCCCCGGGCCTGGCCCCCAGGCTGCGCGCGTCCGGCATCTTCGTCACGCCCGACCTCGGTGACACGATCCTCGCGGACCCCGACCTCACCCCGCTCGCCCGCCTCAAGGGCGGCGTCACCTCGACCGAGGCGCTGCGCCGCGTCGTCGAGGTCAACCTGGCCCGTGGTGTCGACACCGTCAAGACACGCGTGAACCCGCGCGCCGGCCTGGCCGAGCAGGACCCGCTGGAGCAGGTCTACAGCCGCGAGCAGCTCTCCACGATCGTCGCCACCGCCCGCCGCGGCGGCAAGGACGTGCTGTGCCACAGCTACAGCGAGAAGGGCTGCCACGACGCCGTCATGGCCGGCGTCAAGTCCGTCGAGCACGGCGCGTTCATCAGTGAGCGAACCCTGCACGAGATGCGCCGCCGCGGTACGTACTTCACGCCCACGATGGTCGCGATCGGCGGCATGATCGGCGACCCCGACCCGGTTCTCGACGAGCGCGGCCGCACCTACCTGCCGAAGCTCAAGGCCGCCGCGAAGCTCGCCCACGAGCTGGGCGTGGGTCTGGTGTCCGGCACGGACTCGTCGGGCGGCTCGGTCGAGCCGATCGGCGCCGAGATCGAGATGATGTACTCGGCCGGCCTGTCCGCGCTCGACGCGATCCGCACCGCGACCACCAACGCGGCCCGTCTTCTCGGCTTCGAGGGCAAGGTGGGCCGTCTCGCGCGCGGATACGCCGGCGACGCGATCCTGCTGTCCGGCGATCCGCTCGCCGACGTGTCGGTGCTGAAGAAGCCGGTGCGCGTGGTGCGTACGGGAGTCGCCGTATGACGGCCACCGTCTTCCGGAACGTACGCCCGCTCGGCGCGACGGAGGCCGTGGACCTCACGGTCGTCGACGGGGTGATCGTGGACGGTCCGCCGCCCGAGGGCGCCGAGGTCGTCGACTGCGGCGGCCGGATCGCGCTGCCGACCCTGGTGGACGCGCACATCCACCCGGACAAGACCGCGTGGGGCGAGCCCTGGGTGTCGCGCAAACCCGCGTCGGGGATCGCCGAATTCGCCGCGGCGGACGCGGAGTTGTACCGCTCGCAGACCACGCCCCTCAAGGACCGCGCCCAGCGCCTGATGGCGCACGCGATCACCCGGGGCACCCGGGCGATGCGGGCCCATGTCGATGTCGCGCCCGCTTTCGGCCTTGCCGGTGTCGAGGGTGTCGGCGCCGCGCGCGAGGCGCTGCGGGACGCGGTCGACGTGCAGATCGTCGCTTTCCCGCAGCACGGCGTCCTGCGGGCGCCCGGCACCGCGGAGCTCCTGGAGGAGGCGGCCCGCACCGGTGGCATCGACCTCGTGGGCGGCATCGACCCGATCGGCTTCGACGAGGCGCTCGACGCCCAGCTCGACCTGGTCTTCGGGATCGCCGACCGGCACGGCGTGGGCGTCGACATCCACCTCCACGACCGGTCCGTCCCCGGCCTGTCCGCGGTGCACGCGATCATCGACCGGACCAGGGCGCTGTCCCTCCAGGGCAAGGTCAGCATCAGTCACGCGTTCTGCGTGCCGGGCCTCGAAGGGGTCGAACTCGACCGCATGGGCGCCGAGTTGGCGGACGCGGGGATCTCCCTGACGACCGTGGCGCCCTCGCGGCCGCTGGTCCTGCCCACGCGCCGGCTCCGCGAGCTCGGGGTGCGGGTCGGGCTCGGTTCGGACGGGGTGCGCGACTCGTGGAGCCCGTTCGGCAACGCGGACATGCTGCACCGGGCGCACCTGCTCGCCCGGGCCCAGGGGGCGCGTCTGGACGAGGAGTTGGCCGACGCCTTCCGTGTCGCCGCCGACGACGGCGCCCGCGTCGTCGGCCTCCCCCACCTGGATCTGTCCGTCGGTTCACCGGCCGACTTCTTCCTGGTGCGCGGCGAGTGCCTGCCCCAGGTCGTGGTGGACCTGCCCGCGCGCGACCTGGTCGTCAGGGCGGGCCGGGTCGTGGCCAGGGACGGCGAGCTGCTGCTGCCCTGACCACCCGCGCCGTGCGCGCCGGTCAGGACTCCCTGGGCCGCATGCTGAAGTCGTACTGGGCGGGCAGCCGCTCGCCCGGTCGGGCCAGGCGCGCCCACAGTTCGGCGATGATCTCCGAGCCCTCGCGCAGGTCGGCGACCTCGAAGCCCTCGTCGAACACGGCCCGCGCCGCCTCCTTGTCGCCCTCGGCGATCAGGAGGCGGACCTCGACGAGCCGGAAGCGGCCGCGGGCCCGGGTCGCGGCGTGCAGCCGCTCCCAGACGGCGCGGGCCGGTCCGGGGCGGCGGGCCGCGAGCAGCGCGTCGATGGCCTCACGGCCGAGCGCCGCGGTGGCCGCCGTCCACGCCTCGCCGTCGTCGCGCCGCTCCTGGCACAGGTCGTCGAAGGCTTCGGCGTAGCGGTCGGCGGCGCGTTCCCGATGACCCGCCTCCTGGTCGGCGACGGCCAGGCAGCGCAGCAACGGCCAGAGGGACGGGGCGAGTTCCAGGCCGCGCTCCCAGCTGCGCACCGCCTGTGCCAGGTCGCCCGCGTGCCATTGGGCGACGCCGAGGTGGTACTCGGTGAGCGGCTGTGCGGGCGCCGTCTCCAGCATGTCCCGCCAGTGCGGCGCGACGAGCGTGGGTCCGGGCGGTCCGACGCGGCGCGGCTCGGGGATGGAGCCGGTGCGCAGGAGGTCGAGCCAGGGTGTCTGCGCCGGGCCGAGGGTCGACTCGTCGAAGGGGGTGCCGGGAAGCTTGAAATCGCCGCGCAGCACTTCGAGGGCGCCCCAGCCGGAGCCTGCCGCGAGCAACTCCCCCGGTTCGGTGTCGGCGTGCGGGCGCCAGGCCTCGTGGGCGGCGTCGACGTCGGCCCTCGGCAGCGCGGCTTCGAGACACTCCTCGACCTCACCGCGCGCGGCCGCCCAGTCCTCGGCCGAGTGCACGGCGTCGGGCGCCGCGGACAGCGGTCCGTACGACTCCAGCCACGTGAACTCGCCCTCGGCGTCCAGGCGTACGTGCTCCAGCTGGGTGCGGGCGAGACCCGCCTGTATCTCGGCGTAGCCGCCCGTGCCGGGCTCGGTCAGCCACTCCTGCCAGCGCCGGCCGCCCGCGCCGTGGCCCCAGAGGAACAGCTTGCGGCCGCGCAGCAGGTCGGTCGAGGTCTGTACGAGCCCGTGGCCGTCGTCGTCGAGGGCGGCGATCCAGCGGCGCTGCCCGTCGGGGACCTCGTAGAAGTAGTCGGCCGGGTGTTCGCCGCTGAGGGGGTAGGTGCGGTCCACGCCGTCGGACTCGGGGACGGGGACGCGGCGCAGGCTGCGCTCGTAGCCGAAGTGCCAGGCCTCGTCGGCGGGGGCGAGGACGCGGTGTTCCTCGGGGACGGCGATGTTCGACCACCAGTAGACGGGCGCGGGCCGCTCGTGGGGGTTGCGTATCCGCACCCCCACATGGAGGAAGTCCGATCCGGCGGGCAGCCACAGGTCCACCTGGAACGGCAGGTCGCGCAGCCGTTCCCACTCCCACAGGCGCAGCATGTCCCCGCCGTCGGGCGCGGTGACGCGGGCGGCGTGCAGGGGTGCGCAGGACAGGGTGGTGTGCCCGGTCGCGCCGATGTTCCACTCGATGCCGCCGGAGAACCAGGCGCCGTTGAGCGCGAAGTCGGCGGGCTGGAACACTGGGTTCCGGTAGAGGAGTTCACGACCGGTGGGCTTGTGGAACATCGAGTGGATGCGGCCGCCGAGTCCGGGCAGGACCGTGACGCGCAGCCGGTCGTTCTCGATCACCAGCGTGTCGAGGGTGAGGGGAGCGCGCTCGCGCCCGTAGCCGTTCTTGAGCTGCTCCGGCAGTACGCTGCGCAGCTTCTCGTAGCCGATCTGACGGGCCATGTCGCGCGGCATGCCCTGCTTGGAGCGGGCGTCGAGTTCGTGGAGTTCGTCCAGGGGCCGCAGCGGCGGCAGCGGGTCGGGGGCGCCCACCGCCACGCCGGGCAGGGTCAGTACGTCGCGTCGAAGGGTCGTCCGCTCGGCCTGCGAGTCCGTCAAGTCCGCCTCCCGGTTCGCGGGGCCCGCCGTCCGCACGCGGTGTGCCCCGACGACCATGGAACAGGCTCGCCCAGGAGCTGACCAGGGGTTCCCCGGGTCAGAATTAAGCAAAGGCGCATTTCGGCCCGCCGGGTTAGTCTCCGCGGATGGGAACGCAGCACACCTATCGGGTCATCGTCCGCGGCACATGGGACGGTCTGGCGGACGGCGCGCGCGAGCGACTGCTGGCCGAGGCCGACGAGCACGGGCTCGCGTCGATGAGGTTCACGTCGGAGGGATCGCTCACGTACGACCGGGTGCTGAAGCACTTCTCGTACCGGTTCGTCGTGGAGTCGGATGCCGAGGACGGCGAGGAGATGGCCGAGGCGCTCGCCGAGGAGCGGGCCGAGGCGGCGCTCAGGGCGCTCGGTGAGGGCTACGGCTTCGGGGCGCTGAAGTCGTCGGCGACGGACATGGACACGATGAAGGTCAACCGGAAGCACCGGGCATCTCGGCCGTGAGCGCCCAGCGCTCGTGGTCGCGCCAGGCGCCGTCCATGAAGATGAAGTCGGGCGAGTAGCCCTCGAGACGGAATCCGGCGCGACGCGCGAGCGCGATGGACGCCTCGTTGCCCGGCTGCACGTTGATCTCCAGTCGGTGCAGTGCGAGGGGGCCGAAGGCGTACCGGACGACGAGGCCGAGGCCCTCGCTCATGAGGCCGCGGCCCGCCGCGTGCGCGAACGCGCCGTAGCCGAGGGCGCCGCAGCGGAAGCCTCCGCGGACGATGTTGTTGATGTTGATGAAGCCGGCGATGCCGCCGCCGGCCCGCTCGTACACCAGGCAGCCGAACCGCGTCGGGTCGTCGATGAGGGCGCCCGCGTAGGCGGCGTAGGCGTCGGCGGCGGTCGGCGGGTAGAGCCAGGGGTGGTGCAGGTCTTCGCTCTCCCGCGCCCGCGCCGTGAACTCGTCGGCGTCCGCGAGGGCGAAGGGGCGTATGCCCACGCGGGGGCCTTCAGCAAGGGGGCGGTGGCCGGTGGCAGACATCCGGCCAGCCTACGCGGCGGCCGTGGGACCGGTGCGGGTCCGCCTCACCTGCGTCTGCGGATGACGTAGCCGCCGCAGATCGCCCCGATGACGGCGGCGGCGCCGAGCGCCAGCCAGAGCGGCATGGACACTTCGGGGATCAGCCGACGGATCGTGACCGGCCAGGTGCTCTCGAAGACGAAGACGAGGACGAGGACGACCAGCGCGGTGATCGCGATCCGGCCCGGTGTGAAGGTGCTGGTGCCCGCGCTCCGGTCGGAGCTCGCCGTTTCCTCCGGGCTCAAGGTGCTGGTGCCCGCGCTCCTGTCGGAGCTCGCCGTTTCCCTGGGGCTCATCGGTGGACCCTTCCGTCGGAGCGACGTGTGCCTTCCCCGCCCAGCATGTGCGGCCGGGCGGGGTTCGCGCACGGCGGGGTGTCCCTCCGGGGCGGGGCGTGGGCCATACGGGTGACGGCGTCACCGGGCGGACCCGGCGCGGACCTACTGTCCGACGACGGGCAGCTCCAGGACGCCGGTGTCCTCGGGCGCACTGGTGACGGTGACGGGCTTGATGCCCTTGTTGCCGCCGTAGGCGTCGTCGCTCGCCGCGATGACGAACTGGAGCCGGTGCCCCTTCTCGTAGCGGTGGACGATGCCGGGCAGCGACACCGTGAAGGAGCGGGTCACGTCCGGCACGCGGACCGGTGCGACCAGGCGGTGCACGAGGGTCTTGCTGCCGTCCGGCGCGATGTCGTACAGCTTCGCGAAGAGGACGAGCTTGTCGGCGGCGTCGTCGGAGTTCTGGACCCGCTCGGTCCTCGGCGAGACGACCTTCAGGGTGGCCTTCGGGGAGCCCACGACGTCGGTCGTGCGGGTCAGCGGCTCGCTGGTCCAGCCGAGGTAGGTGCCCGCGGTGTCGCGCGGGGCGGGGTCGGGGAGGCCGATCAGGCCGGCGAGGGAGGACTCGGAGTGGCTGGTGGGGATCAGCCAGTTCCGGTACTCGCGGCTGCCGCGCGCGACCTTCGACCGGTTGTCGACGAGCTTGCCGTCGCCGGAGAGGTACAGCTTCCGGCTCAGCGCCGGGACGCTCTGCGCGGTGGCGTAGGTCTGGCCGGGGTCCGTGATCCAGTCGCGGTAGTAGGCGAACGCGGGTCCGGTGTCGACGTCCTTCTTGTGCTGGAGGTAGCGGTCGAACCAGGCGAGGATCCGCTTGCCGACGTACGAGGTCTCCAGGTTGCCCTGCGCGAGGTTGAGTTCACCGCTCGCCGGGTCGGTGAGGCCGCCGCTGTGACCCCACGACTGCCAGATCATCTTCGTGGTGGTGCCCTGCGCCTTGAGGGTCCCGTACGTGGCCTGTGCCTCGTTCAGGTTGAAGAGGCTGTCGGACTGGCCCTGCACGAGCAGCGTCGGCGCCTTGACCTGCTTCAGATACGAGACCGGCGAGACACTGCGCGCGTAGTCGAGCATCGGTCCCGCCTTGTCGGACGGGTAGCGGCCGGAGTTCAGGGTGCGGATCGTCTCGCAGGCGTCGGTGACGAAGTGCAGGCAGGTGAGCTTGTTGATCCGGGACGGGTCGAGGGACGGTTCGAGGAGGGGCTGGCCCTCGCCGATCAGGTAGAAGCCGTTGGTCCACTGCCATTTGAAGGCGCCGGGGACGGAGCGGTCGGCGGCGTTGTTCGGGTCGAGGGAGTACGCCAGGTCGTTCCACGTGATCATCGGGACGAGGGCGTCGACGCGGTGGTCGACCGCAGCCGTGGCCAGCTGGATCGCCCCGCCGTAGGAGCCGCCGATCATGCCGACACGGGGGTCGCCCTTGCCGTCCCTCGTGACGTAGTCGGCCTTCGTGCCGTCGTCGGCCGCGCGGGTCCCGGCGAGGAAGTCGACGAGTCCGGAGGCCGCGGCGCCGTCGATACGGGGGTCGTCGAGCGAGACGAGGCACCCCGACTTGCCGAAGCCGAGCCCGGAGTAGACGAGTCCGACATAGCCCCGGGCGGCGAAGGCCTTGCCGATGGCGTCGGTCGAGCCGTCGGACTTGCTGCCGCCGAAGCCGTTGGTGGCGAGGACGGCGGGCGCGGTGTGGGCGGCGTCGACGCCCGCGGGCCGGTAGAGGTCGGCGTCGACGACGCAGCTGCGGCCGCCGGTCCGGACCGTGAACTTCAGCGCGGTGACGGTGTATTCGCCCGTCTGCGGTGCGGCGTTCGCGGGCGCTGTGAGGGCGAGCGGCGCGGCGACCATGGCGCCGAGGGCGAGGGCCGGCGCCAGTGGAGATCGCGGTCGGGATCGGGGCACGGCACGGGACACGGCTACCTCCACGCTGAGGAAGACCCACCGGCTACCGACCGGTAAGTCTGGGCGTGGTCATGTTGTGACACGTGTCATACACGGGTCAATCACCGCGACGTGTGTTTCTTGACGAAGATTCAATAACCGAACGATTCAGGCCAGCGCGGGCACATCCAGGGTCAACGTCCCCGCATCCGCGTCGAGTTCACCGGGAATGCCGAACGGGATCGTCAGCGCTCCCTCGCAGTGCCCGAAGCCGAACTCCTCGACGACGGGCACCCCCAGCCCGCCGAGCCGGTCGACGAGCAGCGCGCGCAGCCCGTCGTACGCGTCGCACTCGGCCCAGGACCCGAGCAGGATCCCCGCGACCCCGTCCAGCCAGCCGGCGCGCAGGAGTTGGGTGAGATAGCGGTCGATGCGGTACGTCTCCTCACCGGTGTCCTCCAGGCACAGCAGCCCGCCGGCGGCCGTCGGACGGGCGTGCGGGGCGCCCAGGTCGGCGGCGAGCAGGCAGAGGCAGCCGCCGAGCGTGACGCCGCGCGCGGTGCCGCCCACGAGCGGCCGCCCGCCCCCCACGGCCGTGATCGTCTGTACGGTCTCGGGCGCGAAGAGCGTGGCCCTCAAGTGGTCCTGCGCGCGTGCGCTCTTGAGGAAGTCGGCCGCCGCGGCCATCGGCCCGTGAAGGGTCGCGAGACCGAGCCTGGCGGCGAACGCCTCGTGCAGCGCCGTGATGTCGCTGTACCCGACGAACACCTTGGGTCCGGCGGCCCGCATCGCGTCCCAGTCGAGCAGGTCGGTCATGCGCTGTGCGCCGTATCCGCCCCGCGCGCACAGGACGGCGTCCACGGACGGGTCGCACCAGGCCCGCTGGAGGCCGGCGGCGCGCTCGGCGTCACTGCCCGCCAGGTAGTCGAACCGTTCGTGCACAGCGCGGACCTGGGGCTCGACGACGGGCTCCAGGTCCCAGCCGCGCAGGAGGTCGAGCCCTGCCTCGAGCCGCTCCTCGGGCACCGGCCCGCTGGGCGCGACGACGGCGACGCGGGCCCCGGGGGCGAGACGAGCGGGGCGGGTGAGCGGTTTCGGTGACGTCACTTGGACAACTCCAGCGTGGGGATCCCGGCCGGATGGAGGCCGAACACCTGGGCGTACAGGGAGAGTTCGGACTCCAGGACGCGGATCATGGTGTCCGCGCGCCGGAACCCGTGGCCCTCGCCCTCGAAGGCGATGTACGCGTGCGGGACGCGCCGGCCGTCCAGGCGGGCGAGGAACCGCTCGCACTGCGCGGGCGGGCAGATCACGTCGTCGAGGCCCTGGAGCAGCAGGAACGGCGCGGTGAGCCGCTCCGCGTGCTCGGCCGGCGAGCGCTCGGCGTATCGCGCGGGCACCTCGGCGAGCGGCCCGACGAGCGACTCCAGGTACTGGGACTCGAAGTCGTGGGTCTCGCCGGAGCCCCAGGCCGTGAGGTCGAGGATGGGGTAGAGGATCGTGCCGCAGGCGTAGACGTCGGTGCCGGTCAGGGACGCGGCCGTGGTCCAGCCTCCGGCGCTGCCGCCGCGGATCGCGAGCCGGTCGCGGTCGGCGGTGCCCTCGGCGGCGAGCGCGAGCGCCACGGCCGCGCAGTCCTCGACGTCGACGACGCCCCACTGTTCGCGCAGGCGGTTGCGGTACTCACGGCCGTAGCCGGTGGAGCCGCCGTAGTTGACCTCGGCGACGCCGATGCCGCGCGAGGTGAAGTAGGCGATCTCCAGGTCGAGCACGAGGGGTGAGTGCCCGGTGGGGCCGCCGTGTGCCCACACGACGTAGGGCGGCAGTTCGTCGTCGGGCGCGGCGTGGGTGGGGCTGTGCGGCGGATAGATGTGGGCGTGGATGTCCCTGCCCTCGGGACCCGCGAAGGTGCGGATCTGCGGCTCCGGGTAGTACGCGGGGTCGACGGCGTCGACGTGCGCGGCGCCGACGACGCGCGCCCGGCCCGTACAGGTGTCGAGTTCCACGACCTCGTGGCCGGTGCGCGGGCTGGCGGCTATGCCGACGACGCGGGTGCCGTGCGCGGCGAGCGCGGGGCTCCACTCGGTCCAGGGGCCGGCGGCGTCGACGACCTCGCCGGTCGCCGGGTCGAGGACGCCGAGCGCGGTGGCACCGACGCCGTGGACGACGGCGATCAGGCCGCTCTCCAGCGGGGCGAACCAGCGGTGGCCGATCTTCCAGAGGGGCCCGCCGAACTCCTCCTCGCGCGGGCACAGGGGCTGCGGCGCGCCGTCCGGGCCGACGCGGTAGAGGTTCCACCAGCCGCTGCGGTCGCTGGAGCAGACGAGGGTGCCGTCCGGTGCCCACTCCACCTGCGCGACGGACTCGTCGGGCCCGCCGAACGCCGTCCTCGCCCCGCTGAACGTGCCGTCCGCGGACACGTCGGCGACGACCAGCTCCGTGCCGTCCCACGGCATGCGCGGGTGGTCCCAGGCGAGCCAGGCGGCATGGCTGCCGTCGGGCGAGAGGCGAGGGCCCGTGACGAACCGGTGGCGGCCGTCGGAGAGTTCGCGAACGGCCCCCCGGTCCCCGGCCGCGCTCCCGTCGAGCGGCACAGCGGCGGCGACGCGGCGCACGTCGGTCGGCCCGTCCCCGGTGAACTCCTCCAGGACGCACCACACTTCGCCCCGGTCGAGGTGGATCTGCGGATCGGCCCACCGCAGCCCGTCCCCCACCGCGGAGACGGGCGTGAGGGGGCGGGGTACGGCGCCGGGGGTGTCGGGCTCGTAGGCGTAGAGCCGCTGGTCCGCGAAGTCGACAAACACCACCAGCGGACCGCGCGGGCCCTCGGGGCGCCCGGCGCCGGCCCACGGCTGTCCGCCGTACTCGATGACGCGGCTGCGCACGTTCCACGGCGCGGGCAGCACGCTGTGCTCCGTGCCGTCGGCGCGCCGCCTGATCAGGGCCCGCCGGCCGCCCTCGGCAGGGCGGGGCTCGGTCCACCACGCCTCGTCGCCGACGAAGCCGACGTACTCCGGCTTCCCGTCGTGCGCCGCGGCCACCGCGGCCGTGATCGGCGACGGCCACGATCCGTAACTCTGGATCAGCACCAACTTGTCCACGTCCCCCATGACTTCAGAGGCCCCCATGTTCTCCACGTGTGACGCCATTTCCTAGACCGTCTCCCCAACCGCTTGCCGAAACCCCTCCCGGCGGCGCCTACGCGGACCGCAGGAAGCGGTCGAGCACGCGGACTCCGAAGTGCAGCGCCTCGACCGGGACCCGCTCGTCCACGCCGTGGAAGAGCGCCTGGTAGTCGAAGCCCTCGGGGAGCTTCAGCGGCGCGAAGCCGTAGCCCGTGATGCCGAGCCGCGAGAACTGCTTGGCGTCGGTGCCGCCCGACATGCAGTACGGCACGACGTGCCCCTCGGGCGCGAACTCCTCCACCGCCGAGCGCATCCTCGCGAACGTCGGCGAGTCGACCGGCGCCTGGAGCGCGACCTCACGGTGCTCGAACTCCCACTCCACATCGGGTCCGGTGAGCCGGTCGAGGGTCTCGCGGAACTCGTCCTCACCGCCCGGCAGATACCGGCCGTCGATGTGCGCGGTCGCCTCGCCGGGGATCACGTTGACCTTGTATCCGGCGGACAGCATCGTCGGGTTGGCGCTGTTGCGGACGGTCGGCGCGACGAGCGCCGCGGCCGGGCCGAGCTTGGCGAGGAGCTCGTCGGCCGAGAAGTCCGGGGAGTCCACGCCGGCGTCGATGCCGTACAGGGCCGCCAGCTCGGTCAGCGCGGCGGCCACGGTCGGCGTGAGCCGCACCGGCCACTCGTGCGCGCCGATCCGCGCGACGGCGGCGGCGAGCCTGGTGACGGCGTTGGCGTGGTTCACCTTCGAACCGTGGCCCGCCTTGCCGTGGGCGGTGAGCCGGAGCCAGCCCGTGCCGCGTTCGCCCGCCGCGATCGGGTAGATCTGCTTGCCCTGGCCGTCGTGGAAGGTGAAGGCGCCCGATTCGCTGATGCCCTCGGTGCAGCCCTCGAAGAGGCCGGCGTGCTGGTCGGCGAGGAAGCCGGAGCCGTCCTCGGCGCTCGCCTCCTCGTCGGCGGTGAAGGCGACGACGATGTCCCGGCGCGGGCGCACACCGGCGCGGGCCCACTGCCGGACGACGGCGAGGATCATCGCGTCCATGTTCTTCATGTCGACGGCGCCACGGCCCCACACGACCCCGTCGCGGATCTCTCCGGAGAACGGGTGCACGCTCCAGTCGGCGGCCTCCGCGGGGACGACGTCGAGGTGGCCGTGGACGAGCATCGCGTCGGCGGACGGGTCCGTGCCGGCGATGCGCGCGACGACGTTCGTGCGCCCCTTGGTGCGTTCGAGGAGGGTCGGCTCCAGGCCCGCCTCGGCGAGCTTCGCGGCCGCGTACTCGGCGGCCGGGCGCTCCTGGCAGTCGCCGCCGCCGCGGTTGGTGGTGTCGATGCGGATGAGCTCGGACGTGAAGGTCACGACCTCGTCGAGCGCCTGCTCGTCCACCTGAAATGCCTGGTCAGCCATACTGTTCCTCCACGGCGGCCGAGACGATCGTGGTGACCGCCTTGAAGGTGCGGATGCCGTCGTACATGGTGTCGTTCGTGTAAGAGACTTTGCGCTCGCCGGTGCGCCGGACGCCGGGCACCACCGTCGCGGACATCGACAGATGCTCGGCGTCGAACTCGAGCTCGATGGTGAACGGGCCGCCCTGGACGGGCTCGTGGCGCACGGCGAGTGCCGCCGCCTCCTTCGCCGCGTCCCTGATGTCGGCGGCGGTCCGCTTCGGCGTACGGCAGACAGCCGCATACCGGGACACATAGTCCTTGACCGCGACCTTGCGGGCCTCGGGCGCGTAGCCGAGCGCGTCGTCGCAGGTGAGGTCGTCGCCGGTGACGAGGACGACGGGTACGCCGTATTCGGCGACGACGTGCGCGTTGAGCAGGCCCTCGCTCGCCCGGACGCCGTTGATCCAGACGCCGGTGATGGAGTTCGCGAGGTACGTGTGGGCGAGGACGCCCTCCGTACCGGCGCCCGTGTGGTAGCCGATGAACGCGATGCCGTCGACGTCGCCGTGCTGGACGCCCTCGACCATGGAGAGCGTCTTGTGGCGGCCCGTGATCATCTCGGCGCGCTCGTCGAGCTGCTCCAGGAGCAGGTTGCGCATCGACCAGTGGGCCTCGTTGATGAGCACCTCGTCGGCGCCCCCGTCGAAGAAGCCGAGCACGGCGGCGTTGACGTCCGAGGTGAACATGGACCGGCAGCGCTCCCACTGCGGAGTGCCGGGCAGCACGTCCCCCGGCCAGGTCACGCCGGTGGCGCCCTCCATGTCGGCGCTGATGAGGATCTTCATGGCGCATCACGGTACGCGTCAGGGAACGCGCAGGCCAGAGCCACCCTGAGAGCCAGAGGTCCAGTCCACCGAAAGGCGGCAGGCGCCCCCGCGGTCAGGGGGGATCACGAACGTTCAGGAGGCGGCCGCGTCCCGGCGCTCCTCGACCTCGTCGGCCTTCATCGCCCTGGTCTCGCTCTTGAGGATCCGCAGCGATCTACCGAGCGAGCGCGCCGTGTCGGGGAGTTTCTTCGAGCCGAACAGGACGATGACGACGATCGCCACGATGAGCAGGTGCCAGGGCTCCAGACCGTTGCGGAACATTTTCGCCCCATCCTTCGTCTCTTCGGATGAGATGGGCGCCACGGACGGCGCCCACCAAGAAGCTTGCTACATTGCGCAACTGTACAACCCCGGATCCGAGTGAGGGCGCACCCCATGGCAGGCACCCGTGAGCAGTTGTCACCCGCGCGCCGAGGAGGCAGCGCCAGGTCCGCCGCACGCTCGCCGCGACCGAGGCGCAGCCGCGTGCGCTTCACGCTCGCGATAGCCCTGTCCCTGCTCGTCCTGCTGACCGGCGGCGCGGGCTGGGTGTACCTCAAACTCGGCGGCGACATCAACACGTTCAGCTCGGACGGCATCTCCGGCGACCGCCCGGACGCCGACGCGTCGAAGGGTGAGAACGTCCTCGTCATCGGCTCCGACGCACGCACCGGCGGCAACGAGGCGCTGGGCGGCGGCGACAAGGGCGACATCGGCCGCTCGGACACGGCGTTCCTGCTGCACGTCTACGCCGACCATCGCAACGCCGTCGCGGTGTCCGTCCCGCGCGACACCCTCGTCACGATCCCGCCCTGCAAACTGCCCGACGGCAGCTGGACCAGGACGCGGCCCGACACGATGTTCAACGCCGCGTACTCGACCGGCGAGACCGCCCGCGGCAACCCCGCCTGCACGCAGAACACGGTGGAGAAGCTGACGGGCCTGCGCGTCGACCACACCGTCGTCGTGGACTTCAAGGGCTTCGCCGCCCTGACCGACGTCGTCGGCGGCGTGACGGTGTGCCTCCCGCAGCCCATCCACCAGGGCGACCTCAACCCCCATCGCACGACCCCGGGCAAGCTCCTGTTCCCGCGCGGCGAGCAGAAGGTCTCGGGGCAGAAGGCCCTCGACTACGTCCGCCTGCGGCACGGCATCGGCGACGGTTCCGACATCGGCCGCATCAAGCGGCAGCAGGCCTTCGTCGGCAGCCTCATCAAGAAGGTCAAGAGCGACGGCCTGACGCCCACGAAGCTCCTGCCGCTCGCGAACGCGGCCACGCGGTCGATGACCGTCGACCCCGGCCTCGGCTCCGCCGACAAACTCCTCTCCTTCGCGATGTCCCTCAAGAACATCGACCTGCACAACACCAAGTTCGTCACCATCCCCTGGCGCTACGAGGGAAGCCGCGTCGCGGTCGTCGAACCGGACGCCGACGCCCTGTGGGCGTCACTCAGGGACGACCGGACCATCGACGGGAAGGACGCCAGCGGCAAGAAGGGGGCCCGGTCGAGCGCCTCCCCCGCGCCGTCCGCCGCGCCGAGTCCGGGCGACGGCATCCGCGTCACCGTCTACAACGGCACGACCGTCATGGGACTGGCCGCCCAGGCCGCGCGCACCCTCGAGGGCGACGGGTTCACCGTCACGGGCACGGCGACGGCGTCCACCCACGACCAGGCCACCACACTGATCCAGTACGGCCCCGGCGAGAAGGCGCGAGCGGGCACGCTCGCCCAGCGGTTCCCGGGCGCACGCCTGGAAGAGACCTCGACCACGGGCATCAGGGCGATTCTCGGGCAGGACTACGCGGACCATCCGTCGGCCGACGCCACGGCGTCGCCGGAACCCACCGCCGTACCGTCCGAGGTCTCCGACGACGCCCGCTCCGCCGACGACAACCTGTGCTCGAACCTGTCCTACGGCTGACCTGGTGCAACCGACCGGGACCGTATCGCGTCTTCACCTCTGTCTGTACAGTTGCGCAAATTCGCAACGCACAAGCTCTGCCGGAAACACCGGCGCGAAGCACCACACATCACCGAGGGGAACGACGCACACGTGGGCATCATCAGCTGGATCATCCTCGGCCTCGTCGCAGGAGTCATCGCCAAGGTCCTGCTCCCCGGCCGCGACCCGGGCGGCCTGATCGGCACGACCCTCATCGGCGTCGCCGGCGCGTTCGTCGGCGGCTGGATCTCGTCGCGGTTCCTCGACCGCCCGATCGAGAACCAGTTCTTCGACGGGACCACCTGGATCGCGGCCATCGGCGGCTCGCTGGTCCTGCTCATCGGCTACCGCCTCCTCTTCGGCAACTCACGCGACTGACGGGCGGGTCGATCCCTCATGGGCCCCGGCCCGCCGGCGTCACCGTCCGGGCCGGTGCGCCTGACGAGCATCCCGCCCCGCACGGCGCGCGGCGCCGGTGAGGTGCTGCTCCACGACGTGAGCGGCGCGCTCGTCGGCCAGGTCCGCTTCCGGCTGTGCGCCCCGTGCCGCACGGGCCGGCTCCTCGGCGTCTGGATCCTGGAGTCACGCCGTCAGGAAGGGCTCGGCCGGCGCGCGGTGCGGGTCGCGCTGGCGCAGGGCCACGACCACCGCTGGAACACCACGCTCCAGACCCGGCCCGGCCGCGGCTTCTTCCTCGCGGTCACCGCACACGAAGGCGTCCCGCTCCACCACGGCCGCCCGCTCTGCCCGCATCTCCTGGGCCCCTTCGGCAGAGCCCTGCACCGATTCGGCCTGTGGCGCCTACTGGGCCCGCCCCACGACGAGCCATCGTGACGGGAGTTCGATACGGGTGCCGTCGGGCGTGTACTCGGTGGTGGTGAGCGGGAGTTCTCCGCTCGCGAGCACATCGAGGCCCGCGGTGCGTACGTAGTCGGGGACCGCCGCGTCGGACACCTCGCCGGGCGCGATGCCGTGTGCGAAGACCGGTGCCAGCTTCGCGGGCGGGCCCGTGGGGCTCTGCGCGAGAGACATCAGGACGGGCCGGGCGGCCTCGGCGAGCTCCACGACGAAGGCCCGGCCGTGCTCGCCGACGAGCGCCGCGATGCCGTCGATCAGCGGCTGGCGGTCTGCGGACTCGCACTGGTGCAACACACCCCGCATGTACACGTTCGCGTCGCCGAGTTCGGCGTGCAGCTGATGTGCCTCGGTCTGCTCGGTGGCGTCGATCTGCCGGAAGTCGGCCCGGCCCGCGGGATCGGCGTGCCGGGCGTGGCCGAGCGCGGCGACGGACAGGTCGGCGCCGATGACACGCGGGTAGCGGTCGGCGAGGAAGCGGGTCTGGGTGCCGTTCCCGCAGCCGAGGTCCACGACGGGCAGGTCCTTCGCCAAGTGCGGCTCGAACAGGGCGAGATGGACACCCGCCGTGAGGTCGGGCTCGGCGTCCCAGAAGACCCCGCCGGGTTCGCCGGGAGCCTCGCGCCAGAAACTCTCCCAGGCGTCCTTGTACCGACTCGTCACGCTCATCTGCAACTCCCGGAGTGCGGTGGCACGGCAAGATCGGTCTACCGCGCCCCGGTCCCGCCCACAAGCACCCGGCACATACCTTCACGCCGCATTCGATACGCGTACGCCGGGGCGCCCACGTCGCCGACTACGCTCGTGGCGACGCCAGTTCGAACCACACCGTCTTCCCGGAACCCGTACGGCTCGTGCCCCACTCCCCGGCGAGGGCGCTCACGACGCGCAAGCCGCGGCCGAACTGGTCGCCCGGGCCCGCGTTGAGCAGCGTGGGCAGCCTCTGGTCGTCGTCCTCGACCTCACAGACGAGGGTCCCCGAGCGCACCAGGCGTACCTCGACGCTGCGGGTGCGGGCGTGCCGCACGGCGTTGGTGACGAGTTCCCCCACCATGAGTTCGGCAGGGGCGGTGAGCGCGCCGAGGTCCCAGGCCGCGAGCTGGTCGCGGACGAGGGCGCGGGTGCGGGACACCTCGGCGGGCTCGGGAGCCACGCTCCAGTGGGCGACGTCCTCGGGCGCGATGCCGTTGAGCCGGGCCATGAGGAGGGCGACGTCGTCCTTGCGGCCGCCGCGGCCCGCGTCAGCAAATGTCACGGCCAGGGATCTGATGATGGTGTCGCAGGCGGCGTCCATGGAGGCGGCCGGGTGGGCGGCGGACTCGCACAGTGTGGCGAGGCCGACGCCGATGTCCTCGCCGCGCACCTCGACGAGGCCGTCGGTGCACATGACGAGCCGGTCGCCGGGCGCCATCGGGACGCGGACCGATTCGAAGGGGACACCGCCGACGCCGATGGGCGCGCCGGTGGGCAGTTCGAGCAGTTCGCTGCGGCCGTCCTCGGCACGGACGAGGACCGGCGGGATGTGCCCGGCGTTGGCGAGCTCCAGCTCGTTGGCGATGGGGTCGTAGACCGCGTACAGGCAGGTCGCGAGGTAGTGCTCGCCGAGGCGCTGGGCGAGGTCGTCGAGGTTGCGCAGCAGCTGGGCCGGTGGCAGGTCGAGGGCGGCCATGGTCTGGACGGCGGTGCGCAACTGGCCCATCATCGCTGCCGAGTTGAGGCCGTGGCCCATGACGTCGCCGACGACGAGAGCGGTCCGCGAGCCCGGGAGTTTGATCGAGTCGAACCAGTCGCCGCCGACGCGGCCGAGCAGGGTGCCGGGCAGATAGCGGGTGGCGATGTCACAGCCGGGCATGCGGGGCTCGATGTGCGGCAACATGCTGTCCTGGAGGGTCTCGGCGACGCTCTCCTGGTACGTGTACATGCGGGCGTTGTCGAGGACGAGGCCCGCGCGGGCTGCGAGTTCGGCGCCGGTGACGCGGTCCATGTCGTTGAAGACCGGGCGTTCCCGGTGGCGCAGCAGGATCATGAACCCGAGGACGACGTTGCGCGCCTTCAGGGGCACCACCAGCATCGAGCGGTCGGTGATGAGGGGCCTGATGTCGCGCTTCTCGAACTGCGACGCGATCGCGTTGCCCATCTCCTCGGTGATGCGCGGGACGAGGACGGGCTGCCCGGAGGTCATGCACTGGAAGAACGGCGTGTGCGCGGGGAACGGCATCGACTCACCGACGGGTACGACGTCGTCCCAGCGGCCCGGCTCGTCCGTGTGCTCCAGGGCGACGCGGTGCCACATCGTGGTCGCGTCGGGCGGCCCGTCAGGGAACCCCTCGCCCGCGACGACCTGTTCGCGCAGATAGGTGCCCGCGACGTCCGTGAAGCGCGGCACGACGGCCCGGCTGACCTCGGTGATCGTGCGGGACAGGTCGAGGGACGAACCGATGCGCCCGCTCACCTCGTTGAGGAACTCCAGGTGTTCGCGCACGGCCGCGTACTCGAGGTCGCCGGCGTCGTCGTCCGCCTCGTCGTCGGGTGCGTGGCGCGGCGCGGGCAGCCCGGCGGCGGCCGCGCGGGCGGCCTCCGCCCTGCGGGCCTTGCGCTCGGCGCGCCGGGGCACGCCCCAGTCGGCGGTGACGGGGACGCGGTCGTGGAGGCTGAACTCCAGGACGGGATATCCGAGTTCGAGCACCTGGGAGACGATGCGGGCGCTCTCGCCGACGCTCATGCTGGGCAGGATGGCGGGGAGTCCGCGGGCCAGCTCGTCGGCTCCGGGGAAGTCGGTGTGCAGGGCGAAGCCGGGTGCGATGCGCTCCAGCGGATGCCCGTCGGGCACGTCGTCGGCGTGCAGCCGACCGGCGTCGGCGGCGAGTACGAGGAGCTTCTCGGGCCCGGGGCCGACGAGCGGGTAGGCCCACCACAGGACGTCGATGCGCTCGTGGCACGGTGCCTCTAGGCGGGCGCGGCCCGCGGCGGGGTAGGAGGCCCCGTCGAGCGAGGACTCCAGCTCCGGGCCGAGCTCGTCGTACACGCTCTCGTCCCCGTACGCACGAGAGCGGGGAACGTCGGGCAGTGCGCCGGAGACGGGCAGCAGGTCGGTGGCGGGACGGCCGACGGCGTCCTCACGTGCGGGTCCGAAGAGGCGGCGCGCGCCGGTGCTCCAGTGCGAGACGAGTCCCGACTCGTCGACCACGACGACCGCCAGGGGTACACGGCCGGGCACGGGGCTCTGCGGGGCCGTCCCGGTGCCACTGTGCATGGCCTGCGCTCCCTTCCCCGCGCGGCGACCGAGCGTCATTGGTTCGGCCCTTTCCCGTTCCACCGTACGCGGTACGGGGATACAGGGGGCTTCATCGGCCGAATTGAACGGGCGCGGCACGCCGGGGCCGGGCGCCCTGCCCGGCCCCCAACACTCAGTCCTCGTGGCCCAGTTGCAGGTCACGCTCCGTGCGGCCGCCGCCCGCCATGTGCAGCACCGTGGCGACCGGCGGGTAACCGGCGGCGATCACCGTGTACTCGCCCGATGACAGGTCGACGAAGCGGAACGTGCCGTCGATACCGGTCGTGAGGGTGTCGACGACGTTGCCCGCCGCGTCGAGGAGGGTCACGCGCGCGTCCTCGACGGGGCGGCCGCCGCCGGCCCTGACCGTGCCGCGCAGCACGGCGCCGCCCGCGAGTTCGACGTCCTGGCGGGTCTCGCGGGCGGCCATCACGGTGACGGGGAGCGCGGCGGGGCGGAACGCCGGCGCGCTCCCGGCGAGCGTGTACTCGCCGGCCACCAGCTCCGTGATGACGTAGCTGCCCTCGCGCCCGCTGCGGGTCGTGGCGACGACCTCGCCGTGGACGTTGGTCAGGGTCACGGTGGCGTCGCGCACGGGCGCGCCGTCGGCGGTCAGTACGCTCCCGGCGAGCCGCCCGGCGCCGCCGAGGACGACGTCGAGGTCGACGGGCCGCTCCCCCACGGTGACGGTCACGGCCTGGGGCTGGTGTCCGCCCGCGGCCGCGATCAGGACGTAACTTCCGGAGCCGGGCGTCGACAGCGCGTACCGGCCGTCGTCGCCGCTCGCGCCGCGCCCGATCTGCTGGCCGCCGACGTCGATGAGGGTGAGGGCTGCGCGCGGCACCGCGGTCCCGTCGGAGTGCTGGACGATGCCGCAGACCGGCACGCCGGCGCCGTACGGGGGCCGGGACTGGGACGGGACCGCGGTGGTCTCGCCGCTCGGGGCGCTGTGGGGGGCGGCACTGGACAACAGGGGTGTCTCCTTGAGGAAGAAGGCGATCACGAGGCCGAGGACGAGCACCGGGACGAGGTAGAGGAAGATCCGGGGCATCGCGTCGGCGTACGCCTGGATGTAGCCGTCGCGCAGCGCGGGCGGCAGGGCGTGGACGAGCTGCGGGGTGATGGACTCCGGGTCGGGCAGGCCCGCCCCCTTGGGCAGCCGGTCCGCGAGTGCGTCGGCGAGCCGGTCGGCGAAGAGGGTGCCGAAGATCGCGGCGCCGACGCTGCCGCCGATCTGCCGGAAGTAGTTGTTGGCGCTGGTCGCGGTGCCGATGTCGGCGGGGCGTACGGCGTTCTGCACGGCGAGGATCAGGACCGGCATGATCAGGCCGATGCCCGCGCCGAGCACGGCCATGAAGAGGCTGTAGTGCAGCCGCGAGGTGTCCACTTCGAGGCGGGACAGGAGCCACATGCCCACCGTCGAGAGGGCCCCGCCGAGGATCGGGTAGATCTTGTAGTGCCCGGTGTGGCTGATGAGTTGGCCGGAGACGACCGAGGCGATGACGATGCCGCCCATCATCGGGAGCATGAGCAGCCCGGACTCGGTGGCGCTCGCGCCGTCGACCATCTGGAGGAAGGTCGGCAGGTAACTGGCCGCGCCGAAGAGGGCGATGCCGATGACCATGCCGACCAGGCCGGTGATGTTGAAGACGGGGTCGCGGAACAGCCGCAGCGGGATGATGGGTTCGGCGGCGAAGTGCTCGGCGACGAGGAAGAGCGCGGCCGTCACGGCCGCTCCGGCGGCGAGCCCCAGGATGACGCGCGAACCCCACGCGTACTCGGTGCCGCCCCAACTGGTCAGCAGCACGAGGCAGGTCGATGCCGCCGCGAGCAGCAGGGCCCCGAGGACGTCGAGCCTGGCCTTGGCCTTGGGGCGGGGCAGTTTGAGCACGACGGTGACCACGGCGAACGTGACCAGCCCGAAGGGCACGTTGATGTAGAAGCACCAGCGCCAGGTGAGGTGGTCGGTGAAGTAGCCGCCGAGCAGCGGGCCCGCGACGGACGCGAGGCCGAACGCGGCGCCGATGAGGCCCATGTAGCGGCCGCGTTCGCGGGGCGGCACGATGTCCGCGATGATCGCCTGCACGCCGATCATGAGACCGCCGGCGCCGATGCCCTGGACGGCGCGGAACGCGATGAGTTCGTCCATGTTGCGCGACCAGCCGGCCAGCGCGGAGCCGACGACGAACACGGCGATGGCGAACTGGAAGACGCCCTTGCGGCCGAAGAGGTCGCCGAGCTTGCCGTAGATCGGCAGACCGATGGTGGCGGTCAGGAGATAGGCGGTGATCGCCCAGGACATCTTGTCGAGGCCGTGCAGCTCGCCGACGACCTTCGGGAGCGCGGTGGCGACGATCATCTGGTCGAGCGCTGCCAGCAGCAGCGCCAGCATGAGTCCGAAGAAGACCATCCGGACCCGGCTCGGGCTGAGGCCGTGGTCGGGGAACTGCCGCTGCTCCACGGCCGGTCGGGGCTCGGGGTGCGGGGTCGGTTCCGTCGCCGGCACCGGCCCCGGCTCACTCGTCACCAGTGTCGTCGTGCCCACCTGTCGCTCCCCTCGTCGCGCCTGCGCCGCATATTTCTCGCATTACGCGACAACTGCGGGCAAGCGCGACGAGGGGCGGCTCCGGCGGGTTCCGGGCGCGAATGCGCCGGTGGGAGCCCTACGGCGTACAACCGCGCGCGAGCGGAAAACCACTCGAAACGGTGAGCACTACATCGGGGTTACTTCTCCACCTCGGCGGCGAGCTTCGCGAGGACCTCGTCGTAGATGCGGCCGAGACCCTTGGGGGCGAAGGTCTTCTCGAAGAAGCCGCCGATGCCGCCCGCGCCGTTCCACACGGTGCTGACGACGACGCGGGAGGCGCCCTCGCCGGAGGGGGTCACGCGCCAGGTGGTGACCATCGAGGAGTTGCGGTCCTTCTCGACGAGCTCGCCGTCGGTGGGCTCGCCGACCTCGAGGAGGCAGTCGCGGATCCGCTTGCTGGTGGCCTGGAGCTTCCAGTGGACGAGCGTGCCCTCGCCGTCGCCGCCCTCGCGGACCTCGTACTCGCTGAAGTGCTCGGGCAGCAGCTTCGCGCGCGTGCCGCTGTAGTCGGCGAGCGCGTCGAATACGTCGTCCGGCTTGGCGGCGATGACCCGCTCCGTGATGGCCTCGACCTGCGCCATGGCACTTCCTCCAGCAGTCGGTGTTCTCGGTGTTCGAGAGGGGGCCCAAGCCAACCACCCTCCGCATCGGCCGCCAAAATCGGGGTCGCACGATCAAGGGAACATGTGTTCTATTCTGTGCCCAGTGCTAGCTAGGAGGCGTCATGCGCTGGGAGAACCTCACGGAGAATCCGGCCGAAATCCCGACAGGGAGGGTCACGGACGCCGCGCTGTTCGGCGCGGACACCGTGACGACCCGCACCTTCGACACGCCTGAATTCGCCGGCGTGACCTTCCACGAGATCCGGGCCAGGTCGATCGTGAACCGCGTGCCCGGCGCCTCGCGCATGCCGTTCGAGTGGACGGTCAACCCGTACCGGGGATGCACGCACGCGTGTGTCTACTGCTTCGCCCGCAAGACCCACAGCTATCTGGACCTCGACACGGGCCTCGGCTTCGACAGCCAGATCGTCGTGAAGGTGAACGCGCCGGAACTGCTGCGCCGCCACCTGGCCTCGCGCCGCTGGCACGGCGAGCACATCGCGATGGGCACGAACGTGGACTGCTACCAGCGCGCGGAGGGTCGTTACCGGCTGATGCCGGGGATCATCGAGGCGCTCCGGGACTACGCGAACCCGTTCTCGATCCTCACGAAGGGCACGCTGATCCTGCGCGACCTCGACCTGCTGCGGCAGGCCGCCGAGGTCACCGACGTCGGCGTCTCGGTGTCCGTCGGCTTCGTCGACCGCGAGCTGTGGCGCACCGTCGAGCCGGGCACGCCCGCGCCGGAGCGCCGCCTCGATGTCGTCCGCGCCCTCGGCGAGGCCGGCATCGGCTGCGGGGTCCTGATGGCCCCCGTGATCCCGTTCCTGGGTGACCACCCGGGGCAGCTGCGCGAGACCGTACGGGCCGTCGCGGCGGCCGGCGCGACCTCCGTGACCCCGCTCGTGCTGCATCTGCGCCCCGGGGCACGCGAGTGGTTCATGTCGTGGCTCGGGCTGCACCACCCGCACCTGGTGCGGCGCTACGAGCGGCTGTACGCGGAGGGCGCCTACGCGCCGAAGTGGTACCAGCGCCGGATCACCCGTCAGGTGCACGAGCTGGCCGAGGAGTTCGGCATCGGCCCCTCGCGCGCGGAGGGCCCGCGACGGCTGCGCGCACGCCATGAGCCGGAGCCCGCCCCTGCGGCCACCCAGCTCACGCTTCTCTGAGCGCGACGTCCGGACACGTACACGCCAATCGGGTCAACTCTCAGCAGAACGGGACGTTCCCGGCGTGGATTCGGGGACCATGCCGCGGGGGCCGCGCGCTCGCGGCCCCGAACCCTCCGTCCTGGGAGGCCCGATGAAGAAAAGCGCAGCCGCCGTGTGCGGCGCCGCCACCATGGTGGCCGGCATGCTCACCGCGGCACCGGCCGCCGCGGCCCCGACCCTTTCCGTCCAGCGCGCAGCCCTCACCTGGAAGGACTGCGGCACCAAGAACTACCCGAAGCTCCAGTGCTCCTCGGTGCGGGTGCCGCTCGATCACGACCGGCCCGGCGATGAGCAGATCACGCTCGCCCTGTCCCGGGTCCGGCACACCGCGAAGACGTCGCAGGGCCCGCTCCTGGTGAACCCCGGCGGCCCCGGCGGCAGCGGCCTGTCGCTGGCGGGCTTCGTGGCACACGCGCTGCCGAAGAACGTCGCCGCCCAGTACGACGTCGTGGGCTTCGACCCGCGCGGCGTCGGCAAGAGCAAACCGGCCCTCGACTGCCGCCCCAAGCACTTCGCCGCCGTGCGCCCGCCCAGCGTGCCCTCCACCCCCGCGATCGAGCGCGCCGGCCTCGGCCGCGCGCAGGCGTTCGCGAAGGCGTGCACCACGAAGTACGCGGACGTACTCCCGTACTTCGACACGGTGAGCACCGTCAGGGACATGGACGCGATCCGCGCGGCGCTCGGCGCGCGGCAGCTCAACTACTTCGGCTACTCGTACGGCACCTACCTGGGCGCCGTCTACGCCAAGCTCTACCCGCAGCGCGTGCGGCGCCTGGCGCTCGACTCGATCGTCGACCCGGGCGGGGTCTGGTACGACGACAACCTGGGGCAGGACCACGCGTTCAACGCCCGCCACCAGTCGTTCCTGGCCTGGGTCGCGCGGTACGACGCGACGTACAAGCTCGGCAAGGACCCGGCGAAGGTCGAGGCCAAGTGGTACGCGATGCGCGACGCGTTGCAGAAGAAGCCGGCGGGCAGGACGGTCGGTGCCGCCGAGCTGGAGGACACCTTCCTGCCGGGCGGCTACTTCAACGGCTACTGGCCCTATCTGGCCGAGGCGTTCAGGGCGTACGTGAAGGACAAGAACCCGGCCCCGCTGGTCTCGGCGTACAAGAGGCTGGGCGCCGTCGACGCCGCGGGCGACAACGGCTACAGCGTCTACACGGCCGTGCAGTGCCGGGACGCCCGGTGGCCGCGCGACTGGAACCAGTGGCGCGACGACAACTGGCAGACGGCCGAGAAGGCCCCCTTCTCCACCTGGAACAACGCCTGGTACAACGCGCCGTGCGCGTTCTGGCCGACGAGCCGGCTGGAGCCGCCGGACGTGTCCAACGACGACCTGCCGCCGGCGCTGCTCTTCCAGGCCACCGACGACGGGGCCACGCCGTACGAGGGCGGGGTCGCCGTCCACCACGAGCTGCGCGGCTCCAGCCTGGTGGTCGAGCAGGGCGGCGGGAACCACGGCATCAGCCTGAGCGGGAACGCCTGCCTGGACCGGTACCTGGCCGACTATCTGCGGACCGGGAAGGTGCCGCGCGGCAGCGGAGAGGCCGACGCGACATGCAAGAAGCGGCCGGATCCGAAGCCGCTCACGAAGAAGGGCGCCGGCCCGCCCCCGTCACGCGGTGTGAGCCTGCACGGGCTGATGGGCTTCCGCGGCTGAGCACTTCCCTTTGATGCACACCCTGGCCGGGGCGGTGTCCGCCGGGTCACGATGGGCGCATGAGCACCCCTCGGACCCACGACACCGCCCCTGCTTCTGTCCCGGCGGCGGAGATCCGCGTCCGGGCCATGGCCGACGCCGACTGCGAGGCGGTGGCCGGGATCCGGATCCGCGGCTGGCGGACGGCGTACGCGGGCCTGATGCCCGCGTCCTTTCTGGCCGAGCTGAGCATCGAGGAAGACGCGGCACGCCGCCGCGAGCGTCTCGCGCAGGCCGGTTCGTCCGTGGTGAACGTGGTCGCCGAGCACGCCGGCGACATCGTCGGCTGGGCCTGTCACGGCCCGTCCCGCGACGACGATCTCCCGCCCGGAGAAGCCGAGTTGTACGCGATCTACGTGCATGACGGCCGGCTGTCCACGGGCGTGGGCCGCACGCTCCTGCACAGCTGCCTGGAGCGCTGCGCCGAATCCGGCTACGAGCGGATACGCCTGTGGGTGCTCAAGGGCAACACCCGCGCCCGCGCGTTCTACGAGCGCGCCGGGTTCACCCCGGACGGCGCCGAGGAGCCGTACGAGGCGGGCGGGGAACTCGTACCGGAAGTGCGTTACGTGCGCGCTGTCAGTCCCTGACGCCGCGCGGGCTCTCCCGCTGCTCGGGCAGTCGCGCGAGCGCGCGCACCGCGGCCTCCGCGAGCGCCGGATGGGCGAGGGCCGCGGTCAGGACCGGCCGGGCGCGGGCGTCCGCGAGGCCGCCGAGCCCCTCCACGCACGCGAGCGCGACCGCGCGGTACGGGTCGCGCGGGCCGAGGCGCCGCTCCAGGGTGGTGATCAGCGCCGGCGCGGACTCCGGCGCGCGCAGTGCGGCCAGGAGCCGCACCGGGTGCAGCGCGTACGCGACCCGCCGCTCGTTCGTGGCGAGCGCCGCGGCCGCGCGTGCGGTGCGCGGGTCACCGAGGGCGGCCAGAGCGTGCGCGGCGGTGGCACAGCGGGCCGGGTCGCGGTGGTTGAGAAGCAGGACGAGCGCCTCGAAGGCCCGGGGATCCCCCGCCACTCCGAGGCGGTACGCGGTCAGCTCCCGCACCCACAGCGGCTGCCCGGGCTCGGTCAGCACGGCCGCGAGCTCGTCGGTGTCGCCGGTCGCCGTGAGGCGGTCGAGAAGGGGGGAGGCGCCCGACTCGGCCCGTAAGCGCTCCGTGACCGATCGCAACTCTTCGTCCATGCGGTCCAGCGTAGACAGGCCCGGGGCCCCGGCGACGTAGATCACAGAGACTGATGAACACCGAGGACTGGCGCGCTCGTTACTCGCCGGTTAATCTCAATTGAGCGGGGCACACTCCCCGCAACCCCACTCCTGGCGGCCTGGTGACGCAGCCGCCGAGAGTGTCAGTCGGTTCGGTGCCTCAGGTACCGCAGTACGGCGCGGCCCCGGGACAGGGCCCGCCGGATCTTCCTCTCTCCGATTCGCCGGACGCCTGCGTGCGTCGCGTCCGGGCTCGAATTCCCGCACTCCGTGCGCCCGTCGGCGTATCCGCGTGTGCCCCTCAGTCGTCACTCCTCCCTCCTGGAGTCCTCACATGGACGCTCCCCTGTCCCCCGCATCCCCGGCCACCCTCCCGACCGTCGCGGTCGTCGGCCTCGGCACGATGGGCACCGGCATCGCCGAGGTGCTCGCCCGCGCCGGCCGTGAGGTCATCGGTATCGACGTCAGCGAGGCCGCGGCCGCGCAGGCCGTCGCCGCGCTCGAGGCCTCGACGGCGCGTGCGGTGCGCCGCGAGCGCCTCACCGAGGACGAGCGGCGGGACGTCCTCGCCCGCTTCCGCACCTTCACGGACCTCCAGGCCGCGGCCGACGCCGACCTCGTCATCGAGGTGGCTCCGGAGTCGTACGAGATCAAGCAGCAGATCTTCCGGGAGCTCGACACCGTCGTGCGGCCCGAGACGATCCTCGCGACCGGTACGAACGCCCTGTCCGTGACGCGGCTCGCCGCCGACTCGGCCCGCCCCGAGCGCGTCCTCGGGCTGCACTTCTTCAACCCGGCGCCCGCGATGAAGCTCGTCGAGGTGGTCTCGTCGGTGCTCACCGCGCCCACGGCCGTCGCGGCGGTCACGGATCTCGCCCTCGAACTGGGCAAGGAGCCCGTCGCGGTGGGCGACCGGCCCGGCTTCGTCGCCGACGGCCTGCTCTTCGGCTACCTCAACCAGGCCGCCGCGATGTACGAGGCCAAGTACGCCTCCCGCGAGGACATCGACGCCGCCATGAAGCTGGGCTGCGGCCTGCCCATGGGTCCCCTCGCGCTGCTCGACCTCATCGGGATCGACACCGCGCGCAGGGTCCTCGACGCGATGTACGCCGAGTCCCACGACCGCCTGCACGCGCCGGCGCCCGTCCTCAAGCAGCTCAGCGAGGCGGGTCTGACCGGCCGCAAGTCGGGGCGCGGCTTCTACACGTACGCGGAGCCGGGCAGCTCCGAGGTGGTGCGGGACGCGCTCACCCCGCTCTCGGGTGAGGTCGCGGCCGGGGCGCGCACGATCCGCTCGGTCGGCGTCGCGGGCTCCGGGACCATGGCGTCCGGCATCGCGGAGGTCTTCGCGAAGGCGGGCTACGACGTGGTGCTCGCCGCGCGCAGCGAGGAGAAGGCCGAGAAGGCCAAGTCCCGTATCGGCAAGTCTCTTTCGCGCTCTGTCGACAAGGGCCGCATGACCGCGGAGGCGGCGGCGCAGACCCTGGACCGGATCACTCCGGCCGATACGTACGACGCCTTCTCCGATGTCGACCTGGCCCTCGAGGCCGTGGCCGAGGACCTGGAGATCAAGCAGCAGCTCTTCGCGACGTTCGACAAGGTGTGCAAGCCGGGCGCGGTCCTGGCCACCACGACCTCGTCGCTGCCCGTCGTGGCCTGCGCCCGCGCGACCTCGCGCCCGCAGGACGTGATCGGCATGCATTTCTTCAACCCAGCCCCCGCCATGAAGCTCGTCGAGGTCGTGCGGACCGTGCTGACCGGCGACGACGTGCACGCCACCGTCCGCGAGGTGTGCGCGAAGATCCGCAAGCACCCGGTGGACTGCGGCGACCGCGCGGGCTTCATCGTGAACGCGCTGCTGTTCCCGTACCTGAACAACGCGATCAAGATGGTGCAGGAGCACTACGCGACGCTCGACGACATCGACGCCGCGATGAAGCTCGGCGGCGGCTACCCGATGGGGCCCTTCGAGCTCCTGGACGTGGTCGGCCTCGATGTCTCGCTGGCCATCGAGAAGGTCCTGCACCGCGAGTTCCGCGACCCGGGCCTGGCCCCCGCGCCGCTGCTCGAGCACCTGGTGGCCGCGGGCTGCCTCGGCCGCAAGACCGGCCGCGGCTTCCGCGAATATGCCCGGCGCTGACCGGCCCACGGGCAGCGGCACCACCCGCCCCACGGACTGGGGCGGGCTGCTCCGGCCGCCCGGCCTCACACCCCCCGCCCGGGTCCCGGGCGGGGGGAACCCCGCTCGGGCGCACGCCACCGCGCATATGCAGTACGTTCATGGCATGTCCAAGGCCGCCAAGTCCTCCCGTACGACGCCCACGCCCGACGCTCCCGAGAGCGCCGCGGGGTCCCGCGCAGCCGCCCAGCGGCTCAAGATGCGCCGGGAGCTGGCGGCCGCGGCGATGGAGCTCTTCGCGACCAAGGGCTACGAGGCCACGACGGTCGACGAGATCGCGGCCGCGGCGGGGGTCGCACGGCGGACCTTCTTCCGCCACTTCCGCTCCAAGGAAGAGGCGATCTTCCCGGACCACGACGACACCCTGATCCGGGCGGAGGCGGTCCTCAACGCGGCGCCCGCGCACGAGCATCCGCTCGACACGGTGTGCCGCGGCATCAAGGAAGTCATGAAGATGTACGCGGCGTCTCCCGCCGTGTCGGTGGAGCGCTACCGTCTCACGCGCGAGGTACCCACCCTGCGCGAGCGCGAGATCGCCTCGGTGGCCCGCTACGAGCGGCTGTTCACCCGCTATCTCCTCGGCCACTTCGACGAGCACGCCCACCAGCACGGCAATGACGACCCGCTGCTCGCCGAGGTCGCCGCGTCCGCCGTCGTCACCGCCCACAACCACGTGCTGCGGCGCTGGCTGCGGGCCGGCGGTCAGGGCGACGTCGAGAATCAGCTCGACCACGCCTTCGCGATCGTCCGCAAGACGTTCGGCACGGGCATCGGCGCGGGCCGGGACACCGCCACCGCCACCACCCCCGCCGCCTCGGTGAGCACCGGAGGCGACGTCCTGGTCACCGTGGCGCGTACGGACGCGCCGCTGGACGAGATCATGGGGACGATCGAGAAGGCGCTGCGGGACCGCGGCTAGTCCGCCGGAATTCTTCCGAACTCCGCGAAATTCAGGGGCTGTTGACGCCCACTTCGGGAAACCCGCGTACGCGGCACGCCCCGGCGCTCCCCGGGCGCGGGCTCCCGTTCGGCGAGCGTCGCCGCGCGCCGCACGCGCACGACCCGGTTGATCGGCCCGACCACGTGCGCCGCCGCGGGCTCCCGCTCGGCGAAGGGTCGCCGCCCCCGTCAGGCCGTCCGGCGCGATCGGCGCGCGCGGCTGCCTGAGTGCGGCGGCGATCCCCCACCGGCCGGCCAGGACCGAACCGCTGCCCGGCCGCAAGACGCGCGACCCGCCCGCGGCCCTCTCGCCGCGTCTCTCCCCTGCGTCGCCCCGACCTCCCGGAGGCCCCTCCGAGGCCCCGCGAGCCCCCTCCAGGGCCCCTGAGGCGCAGTTCAGGGCCACCCATGACCTCCGGTGCCACCGAGCCGCACCACCCCTGACCTGCACTGATCGATCATCGCTCAAAAACTTGTGGCACCCAGTGTCTTGCCGACTGGCACGCGGTGCCATACGTTGAATGTGTCCGGGCGGCCGGCGTGCAGAGAACTTCCGTACGTCGGCTGTCCCCACAAGCCACCCCAAACCGTGGCGAGTGCGCCCGGACGCCTGCGTCACAGGCAAACTTCTCGCGCCGACCAAGCGCTGCCGTAGCAACACCCCCGCCGAACCGACGGCACCTCTCCACCCACACAGCAGCTCTCCACCCCGACGTACCCCTCAACGTCCCCCGTGGACGCATCGCCGGAGGCAATACCGTGAAGGAAATCCTGGACGCGATTCAGTCGCCGGAGTCGACCTCGGCCGACTTCGCCGCTCTGCCGCTCCCCGAGTCGTACCGCGCCATCACCGTGCACAAGGACGAAGCGGAGATGTTCGCCGGCCTCGACACCCGGGACAAGGACCCCCGCAAGTCGATCCACCTGGACGACGTGCCGGTCCCCGAACTCGGTCCGGGCGAGGCGCTCGTGGCCGTCATGGCCAGCTCCGTCAACTACAACTCGGTCTGGACCTCGATCTTCGAGCCGGTGTCCACCTTCAGTTTCCTGGAGCGTTACGGACGCCTGTCGGAGCTCACCAAGCGCCACGACCTGCCGTACCACATCATCGGTTCCGACCTCGCGGGCGTCGTGCTGCGCACCGGTCCCGGCGTCAACGCCTGGAACCCCGGCGACGAGGTCGTCGCGCACTGCCTCTCCGTCGAGCTGGAGTCGTCGGACGGCCACAACGACACGATGCTCGACCCCGAGCAGCGCATCTGGGGCTTCGAGACGAACTTCGGCGGCCTCGCCGAGATCGCGCTCGTCAAGTCCAACCAGCTGATGCCGAAGCCGGACCACCTGAGCTGGGAAGAGGCCGCGGCCCCCGGTCTGGTGAACTCCACCGCGTACCGCCAGCTCGTCTCGCGCAACGGCGCCGGCATGAAGCAGGGCGACAACGTCCTCATCTGGGGCGCCAGCGGCGGGCTCGGTTCGTACGCCACGCAGTTCGCGCTGGCCGGCGGCGCCAACCCGATCTGCGTCGTCTCCAGCCCGGAGAAGGCCGCCATCTGCGAGGCCATGGGCGCCCAAGCGGTCATCGACCGCAACGCCGAGGGCTACAAGTTCTGGAAGGACGAGCACACCCAGGACCCCAGGGAGTGGAAGCGCTTCGGCAAGCGCATCCGCGAGCTGACCGGCGGCGAGGACGTGGACATCGTCTTCGAGCACCCGGGCCGCGAGACCTTCGGAGCCTCCGTGTACGTCACCCGCAAGGGCGGCACGATCGTCACCTGCGCCTCGACGTCCGGCTACAACCACGAGTACGACAACCGCTACCTGTGGATGTCCCTCAAGAAGATCGTGGGCTCGCACTTCGCCAACTACCGCGAGGCGTGGGAGGCGAACCGCCTGGTCGCCAAGGGCAAGATCCACCCGACGCTGTCGAAGGTGTACTCGCTCGAGGACACCGGCCAGGCCGCCTACGACGTGCACCGCAACCTCCACCAGGGCAAGGTCGGCGTCCTCGCGCTGGCCCCGAAGGAGGGCCTGGGCGTCCGCGACCAGGAACTGCGCGCCCAGCACATCGACGCCATCAACCGCTTCCGCAACATCTGAACCCCCAAGGAGTAGCGGAACATGACTGAGCGCCAGAAGGACCGGCCGTGGCTCATGCGCACCTATGCCGGTCACTCCACGGCTGAGGCGTCCAACGAGCTGTACCGGCGCAATCTCGCCAAGGGCCAGACGGGTCTGTCGGTCGCCTTCGACCTGCCGACGCAGACCGGCTACGACCCCGACCACATCCTCGCCCGCGGCGAGGTCGGCCGGGTCGGGGTGCCGGTCTCGCACCTCGGTGACATGCGCCGGCTGTTCCAGGACATCCCCCTGGAGCAGATGAACACCTCGATGACCATCAACGCCACCGCCATGTGGCTCCTGGCGCTCTACCAGGTCGTCGCCGAGGAGCAGGGTGCGGACATCACCCAGCTCCAGGGCACGACGCAGAACGACATCGTCAAGGAGTACCTGTCGCGGGGCACGCATGTGTTCCCGCCGGGTCCCTCCCTGCGGCTGACGACGGACATGATCGCGTACACGGTCCGGCACATGCCGAAGTGGAACCCGATCAACATCTGCAGCTACCACCTCCAGGAGGCGGGGGCCACACCGGTCCAGGAGATCGCGTACGCGATGTCCACCGCCATCGCCGTTCTCGATGCCGTGCGCGACTCAGGGCAGGTCCCCGCCGAGAAGTTCGGGGACGTCGTGGCCCGTATCTCCTTCTTCGTGAACGCGGGTGTCCGCTTCATCGAGGAGATGTGCAAGATGCGGGCGTTCGGGCGGATCTGGGACCAGATCACACGCGAGCGTTACGGCATCGAGAACGCGAAGCAGCGCCGCTTCCGCTACGGCGTCCAGGTCAACTCCCTGGGCCTGACCGAGGCGCAGCCGGAGAACAACGTCCAGCGCATCGTCCTGGAGATGCTGGCCGTGACGCTGTCCAAGGACGCCCGTGCCCGCGCCGTCCAGCTCCCTGCCTGGAACGAGGCGCTCGGCCTGCCCCGCCCCTGGGACCAGCAGTGGTCCCTGCGCATCCAGCAGGTCCTCGCACACGAGAGCGACCTGTTGGAGTACGAGGACATCTTCGCGGGATCGCATGTCATCGAGAAGAAGGTCGACGAGCTCGTCGCCGAATCGTTCGCCGAGATCGAGCGGATCCAGGAGATGGGCGGCGCGATGGCCGCCGTCGAGTCCGGCTACCTCAAGTCGCAGCTCGTCTCCTCGCACGCCGAGCGACGGGCGCGGATCGAGGGCGGCGAGGAGAAGATCGTCGGTGTGAACATCCACGAGGCGACCGAACCGAACCCGCTCACCGCCGACCTGGACGCCGCGATCATGACGGTGGATCACCAGGTCGAGTCCCGGGTCGTGCGGGCCATCGACGAGTGGCGCACCACGCGCCAGGAGTCGAGCGACCGGCAGGGCCTGGGCGACCCGTTCCACTACCCGACCACCCAGCAGGCCGTGGAGCGTCTGAAGGAGGCCGCGGCCGGCACCGAGAACCTGATGGAAGCCACGCTCGAATGCGCCCGTGCCGGGGTCACGACCGGCGAGTGGTCCCAGGCGCTGCGCGAGGTGTTCGGCGAGTTCCGCGCCCCCACGGGCGTCTCGTCGGCGCCGGTCGCCGTCACCGCCGAGGAGGGCACGCCGCTCGCCCTCGTCCGCGAGAAGGTCCGCCGCACCGGCGACGAGCTCGGCGGCAAGCTGCGCCTCCTCGTCGGCAAGCCGGGCCTCGACGGGCACTCGAACGGCGCCGAGCAGATCGCCGTCCGGGCCCGTGACGCGGGCTTCGAGGTGGTCTACCAGGGCATCAGGCTCACGCCCGAACAGATCGTGTCCGCCGCGCTCGCCGAGGACGTGCACTGCGTCGGCCTGTCGATCCTCTCCGGGTCGCACTCCGCGCTCGTGCCCGACGTCCTCGACCGCATGCGCGAGGCGGGCGCCGCCGAGATCCCGGTGATCGTCGGCGGCATCATTCCCAACGGCGACGCCGAGGACCTGAAGCGCGCGGGCGTGGCCGCCGTCTTCACCCCCAAGGACTTCGGCATCACGGAGATCATCGGACGTATCGTCGACGAGATCCGGCAAGCGAACCAGCTCGACCCTCTGGAGGTCCCCGCATGACCGCGCCCATCAACCGTCTGCGTCCCCGCCGCTCGTGTCTCGCGGTGCCGGGTTCGAACCCCCGCTTCCTGGAGAAGGCCCAGGGCCTGCCCGCGGACCAGGTGTTCCTGGACCTGGAGGACGCCTGCGCGCCGCTCGCCAAGCCGGAGGCGCGGCACACCATCGTCAAGTTCCTCAACGAGGGTGACTGGACGGGCAAGACGCGTGTGGTGCGCGTGAACGACTGGACGACCGAGTGGACCTACCGGGACGTCGTCACGGTCGTCGAGGGCGCGGGCCACAACCTCGACTGCATCATGCTGCCGAAGGTCCAGGACGCGCAGCAGATCGTCGCGCTCGACCTGCTGCTGACGCAGATCGAGAAGACGATGGGCTTCGAGGTCGGCAAGATCGGCATCGAGGCGCAGATCGAGAACGCCCAGGGCCTCAACAACGTCAACGCGATCGCGACGGCCTCCCAGCGCGTCGAGACGATCATCTTCGGCCCGGCCGACTTCATGGCCTCCATCAACATGAAGTCCCTCGTCGTCGGCGAGCAGCCGCCCGGCTACGACGCCGACGCCTACCACTACATCCTCATGAAGATCCTGATGGCCGCCCGCGCCAACAACCTCCAGGCGATCGACGGCCCCTACCTCCAGATCCGCAACCAGGAGGGCTACAAGGCGGTCGCGAAGCGCGCCGCGGCCCTCGGTTTCGACGGCAAGTGGGTGCTGCACCCGGACCAGGTCGCCGCTGCCAACGAGATCTTCTCGCCGTCGCAGGAGGACTACGACCACGCCGAGCTGATCCTGGACGCGTACGACTTCTGCACGTCCGAGGCCGGCGGCAAGAAGGGCTCGGCGATGCTGGGCGACGAGATGATCGACGAGGCCAGCCGCAAGATGGCCCTGGTCATCTCCGGCAAGGGACGCGCCGCGGGCATGCAGCGCACCTCCAAGTTCGAAGCCCCGGAGGCCTGAGCACCATGCAGTTCGGACGCACGTACGAAGAGTTCGAGGTCGGCGCGGTCTACAAGCACTGGCCCGGAAAGACCGTCACGGAGTACGACGACCACCTCTTCTGTCTCCTGACGATGAACCACCACCCCCTCCACATGGACACCAACTATGCGGAGAACACGACGGACTTCGGCAAGAACGTCGTCGTGGGGAACTACATCTACTCGCTGCTGCTGGGCATGTCCGTCCCGGACGTGTCGGGCAAGGCGATCGCGAACCTCGAGATCGAGTCGCTCAAGCACGTGGCGCCGACCTTCCACGGCGACACGATCTACGGCGAGACCACGGTCCTCGACAAGACGCCCTCCCGCTCGAAGAACGACCGCGGGATCGTCCACGTGGAGACCAAGGGCTACAAGCAGGACGGCACCCTGGTCTGCGTGTTCCGCCGCAAGGTGATGGTCCCCACCGAGACGTACATCAAGGAGCGCGGCGGCGAGCAGCCCGGCCGCCCGACGCCTTCCAATTAACTACGCCAAGTCGCAGGAGAAGCAGAGATGAGCCGACTCGCCCAGACCGCCGGTCTCACCGACGTCCAGCAGGAGATCCTCTCCACCGTCCGCGACTTCGTGGACAAGGAGATCATCCCGGTCGCGACCGAGCTGGAGCACCGCGACGAGTACCCGCAGCAGATCGTCGACGGTCTCAAGGAATTGGGTCTGTTCGGCCTGATGATCCCCGAGGAGTACGGGGGCCTGGGCGAGTCCCTTCTCACGTACGCGCTGTGCGTCGAGGAGATCGCCCGCGGCTGGATGTCGGTCTCCGGCATCATCAACACCCACTTCATCGTGGCGTACATGCTCAAGCAGCACGGCACGCAGGAGCAGAAGGACCACTTCCTGCCGCGCATGGCGCTGGGCGAGACGCGCGGCGCGTTCTCGATGTCGGAGCCGGCGCTCGGCTCGGACGTATCGGCGATCTCGTCGAAGGCGGTGAAGGACGGGGACGAGTACGTCCTGAACGGCCAGAAGATGTGGCTGACGAACGGCGGCTCGTCGTCTCTGGTGGCCGTTCTGGTCAAGAGTGACGAAGGACACCCCGAGGGCACGGCGCCCCACAAGTCGATGACGACCTTCCTCGTCGAGAAGGAGCCCGGCTTCGGAGAGGTCCGCCCCGGCCTCACGATCCCTGGGAAGATCGACAAGATGGGTTACAAGGGCGTCGACACGACGGAACTCATCATGGACGGACTACGCATTCCGGCCAATCGGGTACTCGGCGGCGAGACCGGCCGAGGGTTTTACCAAATGATGGACGGAGTCGAAGTCGGCCGCGTGAATGTCGCGGCACGTGGCTGCGGTGTCGCACAGCGTGCGTTTGAGCTGGGGGTTTCCTACGCCCAGCAGCGACACACCTTCGGTAAGCCGATCGCCCAGCACCAGGCCATCCAGTTCAAGCTCGCGGAGATGGCTACCAAGGTCGAGGCCGCCCATGCGATGATGGTCAACGCAGCACGCAAAAAGGACTCCGGGGAACGAAACGACCTCGAAGCAGGAATGGCGAAGTATCTCGCCTCCGAATACTGCAAGGAAGTGGTCGAGGACGCTTTCCGGATCCATGGCGGCTACGGCTTCTCCAAGGAGTACGAGATCGAGCGTCTCTACCGCGAGGCGCCCATGCTGCTGATCGGTGAAGGTACCGCCGAGATCCAGAAAATGATCATTGGCCGCCGCCTGCTCGAGGAGTATCGATTCCAGGGCTGAATGTCCGCTACAGGGTGTTTTGTTCGAGAAGAAGATCACACCCTGTCAGCACTCTTCAGCCGCCGACTCAGCTTCCTGGCTTGCCCAGTTGTGGCTCGCACCCGATAGCATCCCGGAAAAGCCGCCGTCCCCCCGTACAGAGCGCGGCATCATCCGCTACGAAGGTCATCCATGCCCCACAGCCAAACCTCTGCACCACGCGACGGCGTCCTCGGAGGACGCATTGCGCGCGGAGCATCGCCGTGGCTCCTGCCGACCGTCGCCACAGCCGCCCTGAGCCTGGCCCGTTCGCGTCGCTCCAAGAAGGCCGCCGCAGTAGCCGTACCCGCCACCGCTCTGGCGGCCGGCATGCTGTGGTTCTTCCGCGACCCCGAGCGTGAGATCGCCCCCGGCCGGGTCATCTCCCCGGCCGACGGCGTGGTGCAGAGCATCATGCCGTGGAAGGACGGGCGGACCCGGGTCGCGATCTTCATGAGCCCGCTGAACGTCCACGTCAACCGCGCGCCCCTCGCGGGCACGGTGACGTCCGTGGAGCACATCCCCGGCGGGTTCGTCCCGGCGTTCAACAAGGAGAGCGAGAACAACGAGCGCGTTGTCTGGCACTTCGACACCGAGCTCGGCGACATCGAGATGGTGCAGATCGCCGGTGCGGTCGCCCGCCGGATCGTCCCGTACGTCCCGCAGGGCACCAAGCTCGAGCAGGGCGAGCGCATCGGTCTGATCCGCTTCGGGTCGCGCGTCGACATCTACCTCCCCGAGGGTGTCGAGGTCGCGCTCGAGGTCGGTCAGAAGACCGTGGCTGGGGTGACTCGCATTGACCGTGACTGATCCAGAGACGCAGGCCGGATGGGTGCCCGAGGCCGAGGAGGCGGACGAAGCGGAGGAAATGCCGCTTTCACTGCGCCTGTCGATAGCGGACACCCTCACGCTCGGTAACGCCACATGCGGCTTCATGGCGGTGTACTTCACCACCACCGGCATCCTGATCCCGCACATCCAGGGCAGCAACGACTCCGGCATGGCCCGGCACAGCGCGGCCACGGCCGTGATCCTGATGCTGGCCGCGGCGATCTTCGACCTGTTCGACGGCCTGGTGGCGCGCAAGCTCCGCTCGTCGCCGATGGGGGCCGAGCTGGACAACCTCTCGGACCTCATCAGCTTCGGCCTCGCGCCCGCCTACTTCGTCCTCGTGTACGGCATGGTCGCGGACGACGCGCATCAGCGGGTCGCGGCGGTGGGCGCCATCGTGGTGCTCCTGGCCGTCGTGCTGAGGCTCGCGAGATTCTCGTGCGTGACGGTGAAGGACGGCACCTTCCAGGGCATGCCGAGCCCCTTCGGGGCGCTCACGGTCGTGTCGATCGTGCTCCTCGAGCTGCCGTTCGTGGCCACGGTCCTCGCGATCATCGGGACGGCCTGGCTGATGGTGAGCCGCGTCGAGTACCCGAAGCCGCGCGGTCCGCTCGCGGTCGCGATGCTGGGGTGGATCGTGGCGGCGATGGGGCTCCTGGCGGCCTGGGCGTTCGACGCCCCCGGCGGCCAGCTGCTGCTCCAGACCGGCTGCGCGCTCCAGCTGGTCCTCGGCGCCGTGATCCCGCTGTTCGCGACGGCCCGGAGGGTGAACAACTTCCGGGGCAACCGCCGCGAGGCACGCGCCGCGCAGCTGCCGTAACCCGCACCCGAACGTCCGAAGGGCCCCGAACCGCTTGGTTCGGGGCCCTTCGTCCGTCTCAGGGCGCGGGATGCAGGCCGGTGCCGGGCAGGCCGGGGCGCACCAGGACCTTCACGTGGTCGTCCGGCTGCCGCAGCGTGTCCAGCGCCGCGGACACCCCGCCGAGGCCCACCTGGCCCGTGACGAGAGCGGCCGCGTCGATCGTGCCGTCCGCGATACGCTCCAGGGTCCTGGCGAACTCCTCCGGCGGATACGCCATGCACATGGTCACGGAGATGTCCTTGTAGAGGCCGACGACGGGCGTGAAGACGTCCTCCGTCATGCAGGCTCCGATCAGGAGTACCCGGGTCCGGCGCGGCGCCCTGTGCAGGATCTCGTTGAACATGCCGGCGCGGCCCGAGCACTCCAGGACCGTGAGCGGCGTGTCCGGGGGCGCGGCTGCGCGCCATGCGTCGTAGGGGTCCTGTGCCGCCGGGTCGACGCACACGTGCGCGCCGAAGCGCTCGGCGAGGGCGCGCCTTCTCGGGGAGGGCTCCGACACGACGACGGGCGCCACGCCCCGCTCCACGAGCGCGGCGACGGCTCCGAGGCCGATGGGCCCGGCCCCGATGACGACGGCCCCGGAGCCGGGCTCGGGCGCGGCCCGCGCGACGTTCCCGAAGCCGACGGCGAGCGGCTCGGTGAGCGCGGCGACATGCGGCGCCACGTGGTCGGGCACGGGGATCAGCGCGGCCTCCTGGAGCACGACGCGCTGCCCGAAGCCGCCCGGGAAGGCGGTGGCGTATCCGACGGTGCGCAGGGTGCCGCCCCCGTCGAGCACCCATGGCAGCCCGACGACGACCTTGCCCTGCCATTCGCCGGGGCTCAGCACCCGCGCGCACAGCTCGTGCCCCATGACCAGATCGGTGTCCGGGTCGAAGAGGAACGCCTCGGTGCCGGAGTCGCGGGAGGCGCGCAGGAAGGCGTCCGTGTGGCGGGCGGCGGACAGGTCGGAGCCGCAGATGCCGGTGGCGAGCGGCTCGGCGAGGACCTGGCCCGGTCCCGCCGCGGGCTCGGGCACGTCGTCCTCGACGAACCGGCCGCGGCGCAGGACGGCGGCCCTCATCGGGACTCTCCCCCGCCGCGCACGGCCGCCTCGACGGCGCTGCGCATCGCCCCGACGAACCGCTCGCTGTTCTCGTGGGCCCAGGCGGCAGACGCGGTGCGGCGGCGGTTCGCGCCGGTGCAGTGCGGGACCACGTGCTCGGCGAACAGTTCGTAGCTGCGCCGTTTGGTGGCGGGGGTGCCGGTCGGCAGGTCGAGCAGGAGGAGCGTGCCGAAGCCGCCGCAGGCCTCGGCGAGCGCCTCGATACGGGCCAGCGCGTCGTCCGGGGTGCCGATGGTGGCGACCCCGAAGACCGGGAAGCCGTCGGACGTCCACCGGTCGAGCGCGTCCTTCGCGGTGCGGCCCCAGGGCAGCTCCGTGCCGGACAGGCCCTCGATGTAGCGCACCAGGTGCAGGACCCCGTACGCCGCCTGCTCCCGGGCCGCCTCGCGGGTCTCGGCGAGGTGCATCGGCACGACGAGGCGCCAGGCGGCGCGGTCGGCGGTGTGGCCGTGGCGGGCGCAGGACTTCTCGTACGCCGTCCAGTTCCCGTTCAGCGCCGCGAGGCCGGCCGGGTCGGCGGCGGCCAGGGACAGCAGGCCGATGCCGTGCCGGCCCGCCTGGACGGAGCCCGAGGGCGAGACCGTGGAGGCGACGGCCATGTCGAGGCCCTCGGGCCGGTAGGGGCCGAGCTGGAGGCGCGCGTCGGCGAGCTCGTACCAGTCCGTCCGCTCGGTGACCGTCTCGCCGCGCACCAGGCGGACGATCGCGTCGAGCGCCTCGGCCATCATCGCGCGCTGGCGCAGCGGGTCGATGCCCATCATGAACGCGTCGGAGGCCAGCTGGCCGGGGCCCGCGCCGAACATCACCCGTCCCATCGTCTGGTGGTCGAGCTGGAGCAGCCGGTCGGCGAGGATCAGGGGGTGGTGGTACGGCAGGGAGTTCACGCCCGTGCCGAGCCTGATCCGCCGCGTGAGCTCGGCGGCCGCGGCGATGAACACCTCGGGCGACGCGACGGTCTCGTACCCGGCGGAGTGGTGTTCGCCGATCCACGCCTCGTCGTAGCCGAGGGTGTCGAGATGACGGACCAGGTCGAGGTCGCCGCGGATCTGGAGGGCGGGGCTGCCGTCGGTTCCGTGGTACGGGGCGATGAACGCGCCGAAGCGCGTGGGCAGTCGATGCGCTGGAGGGTGCACGCGTACGCCTTTCGTCGGCCAGGACATGAGACACAAGGTCGGGCATCGTGCTTCTTACGTCCTATAGCGGCGCGGCGTATAAATCAACAGACGCACACGGCAACAGCGGCGCAGGGAGCGGGAGTTGGAAGAGCCACGGACCCGGCGGCGGGGCGACGGTTCGCCCAGTGCGCGCACGCTCGCGCTCACCGTTCTCGGCGAGTACGTGCGGTATCCCGGCGACGGCAAGGTGTGGTCGGGGGCCGTCGTGGGCGCGCTCGGCGCCTGCGGCATCGGTGAGGCGGCGACGCGCCGGGCCCTGACGCGGCTCGCGCGGGAGGGCTGGGTGCGCACGGAGCCGGCCGGGCGCAGGACCCGCCTCGTCCTGGAGCCACGCCTGGTGACGCTGCTCACCGCGTGGACGCACCGCCTGGAGCGCGCGGTCGACGAGACGGCGTGGGGCGGCGAGTGGCAGCAGCTGCTGCTGCGTGTCCCGCCGGGAGCGTGGCGTGAACGGGCGCTGGTGGAGCAGCAGTTGGCGTTCGAGGGGTTCGGACCGCTCGGGCAGGGGGTGTGGGTGGCCGCCGACGCCGGTGGTGTGCCGGTGCTGCGCGAGCTGCTGCGCGAGCAGGGGCTCGACGCGTACGCGCTGTGGCTGACCTCCCGCACGCCGGACGACGCGCGGCTCATCGAGCGGGCCTGGGACCTGGCCACGGTCCGCGAGAGCCACGAGCGGTTCGTGGCGCGCTTCGCCGGCCTCCGCGCAGCGGAGAACGCGTCCGGCGACGCGGCCGCGTTCGTGGCCAGGACCCGGCTGGTGCACGCCTGGCGCGGGACGTTCGAGCGGGATCCGCGGCTGCCCGGCGCGCTGCTGCCGGACGACTGGCCGGGCCGCGCCGCGACCCGGCTGTTCGTCGACGCGTGGCGGGCGTTGCGGGAGCCCGCCGACCGCTACTGGCGCGGCCTCACCGGGGATCGAGCCACGGACGGCGTGTAGCCCTTGGCGGCCTCCGACTCCTGTGCCCGGCGCACGACCTTCAGCCGCCGGTCACCGACCGGTCGGGCCGAAGGATCACCGACCGGTTCGAGGAGATGGAGATGACCCAGGCACTCGACACGTACCGGCTCTGCCGGAATGAGGGGCCCCCTCATCCCGGCGCACGTCAGGCGTCAGGGGTCACCCGTCAGACGAAGAAATCGCGGGCGATCCGCTCCGCCACCGTCTCCAGGATCGGGCCCGCCTCGGCGATGCAGCGGGCCACGTCCGGCTCCACGTCCGTGAGGGCGTAGGCGCGCCGGATGCCCGCGCGGCCCAGGGCCTCCGGGGGGAGGGCGAGACGGCCGCAGACCGCCACGACCTCGATGCCCGCCGCGCGGGCCGCCGCGGCGACGCCCGCCGGGGCCTTGCCGTGCAGCGTCTGCTCGTCGAGGGAGCCCTCGCCGGTGATGACGAGCGTGGCGCGGGCGAGCGCGGGCGCGAAGCCGAGGACGTCGAGCATGACCTCGATCCCGGCCCGGAAGCTCGCCCCGAGGCCCACGAGGGCGCCGTAGCCGATGCCGCCGGCGGCTCCGGCGCCGGGCGAGTCGGCGTACTCGAGTGCCTTCGGGCCGAGCTCCTCGGCCAGGACCCGCGCGAAGTGGGCCAGCGCCGCGTCCAGGGCGGCGACGTCGTCCGCCGTCGCGCCCTTCTGCGGGCCGTACACCGCGGGCGCGCCCTTCGGGCCGGTCAGCGGGTTGTCGACGTCGCTGGCGAGGACGATCTCCACGTCGGCCAGGCGCGGGTCGAGCCCCGAGAGGTCGGCCGTGGCCAGGTCGGCGAGGGGCCCGCCGCCCGGGCCGACGGGCTTGCCGTCCGCGTCCAGGAAGCGCGCGCCGAGCGCGGCCAGCATTCCGGCGCCGCCGTCGGTCGTGGCGCTGCCGCCCACGCCGAACACGATGGAGCGGGCGCCCGCGTCGAGCGCCGCGGCGAGCAGTTCGCCGGATCCGTACGTGGTCGAGGTCAGCGGCGCGAAGACGCCTTCGGGCAGCAGCTGGAGCCCGGACGCCTCGGCCATCTCGACGACGGCCGTGCCGTCGCGCAGGGCGTACGCGGCCGTGACCTCGTCACCGAGCGGCCCGGTCACCCGTACCTCGCGGCGCTCGAAACCAGCCGCCACGGCCGCGGCCACCGTGCCGTCCCCGCCGTCCGCGACGGGCACGGACTCGACCGTCACCCCGGGCGCGATCCGCCGCAGGCCGGCCGTGACCCGCTCGGCGACCTGCACGGCCGTGAGCGAGCCCTTGAACTTGTCCGCGGCGATGAGCACGCGCTCCGCCGTCACTCCAGCGTCCGCCACCTTGCATTCCCCTTGCTTTCGCGCCTTGCTCGCGCAAGGCAGTCGCGCCGCTGCGACCTTAACCGGAGGTGGGGGCCTCTGCCCATGGCTGTCCGGTCCGCGAAACGGAGCACCCGGACGATAAGACCCGATATTCCCGCCCAAAGCGGGGCGTCCCGAGCGCGGGAATGATCGATCACCCGGGCGCGACGCGACGCTACGGCACCCGCACCGGGACGTCTCGCCCCGCCGCGCCCCCTCATCGGGTACACCAAGAACATGACCCCAGTGGGCAGCGACCTCCAGGACCGGGTGCTCGGCGGCTGGCTCGGCCGGATCGCCGGCAACATGCTCGGCAAGCCGGTGGAACAGGGCGAGTACTGGACCCGGGCGCGCATCGACGGCTATCTGCGGCGGGCCGCCGCCCTGCCGCTCACCGACTATCTGCCCGAACCCGCCGACGAGTCCGACGGCCTCGCGCTGCGCCCCGAGTGGCGCCGGTGCGTGCGCGGGCGGATCCACGGCAGCTGCCGGGACGACGACGTGGACTACGCGATCCTCGGCCTGCACCTCCTGGAGACGTACGGCTTCGCCTTCTCCACGGAACAGGTGGGTGATCTGTGGCTGCTGAGGCTGCCGTATCTGCAGACGTTCACCGCGGAGCGGATGGCGTACCGCAATCTCGCGAACGGGCTGAAGCCGCCGCTCACGGCGACGTACGACAACCCGTACCAGGAGTGGATCGGCGCGCTGATCCGGGCCGACGTCTTCGGCTGGACCTGCCCGGGCGACCCGCGCCGCGCGGCGTCCCTGGCCCGCCGCGACGCGGTCCTGTCCCATACGGGCAACGGCGTGTACGGGGCGATGTGGGCGGCGGCCCTCGTCGCGGCGGCGTTCACGGCGCCGGGCCCGCGCGCTGCGCTCGACACCGCGCTCACCGTGATCCCTGCGAGCAGCCGACTGGCCCGCACGGTGCGCCGCACGGCGACGCTCCACGAGTCGCGGCTGAGCTGGGAGGAGACGCTGGCCACGCTGGAGGAGGAGACCGCCGGCCTCGGGTGGATCCACACCGTCCCGAACGCGGCCGTCATCACGGCCGGGCTCCTGTACGGCGACGGCGACTTCACCCGCACCGTCGCGCTCACGGTGCGCGGCGGCCTGGACACCGACTCGAACGGCGCGACGGCCGGTTCCGTGGCCGGTGTGCTGTGCGGGGCGGCGGCGATCCCGGCGCGGTGGAAGGACCCGCTGGAGGACCGGGTGCGCAGCGCGGTGTTCGGGTTCGACGGCGCACGGATCAGCGAACTCGCTGCGCGTACGGTCGAGTTGGCAGAGGCGTAGTCGGCCGGAAGCGGGCCGCGGCACACGGTCGTTAGGCTTCCCCCATGACTGCCTCCGCCGAGTTCGCCGCGTACATCGCGGGTCTCCCCCGTGTCCTGTGCGGCGCCGCCGCGCTCTTCCGCGACTCCGAGGGGCGTGTGCTGCTCGTCGAGCCGAACTACCGCGACGGGTGGGCGCTGCCCGGCGGCACCGTCGAGTCCGACACCGGGGAGACCCCGCGCCAGGGGGCCCTGCGCGAGACGGCCGAGGAGATCGGCCTCGACGTGGAGCTCGGCCGGCTGCTCGCGGTCGACTGGGTGTCGGGCACGGCCGCGCGACCGCCGCTCGTGGCGTATCTCTACGACGGCGGGGTCCTGGACGAGGACCGCTTCAAGGCGATCAGGCTCCAGGAGGAGGAACTGCTCTCCTGGCGTCTCGTGGACCGGGCCGACCTGCCGGAGCATCTGCCGGGCTCGCTCGGACGGCGCGTTCTGGCGGCGCTCGAGGTGCTCACGACGGGCGGGGGCACGGCCGAGCTGGAGGACGGCAACCGCGTGGCCTGACCGGCCTCGCGCGGCGGGCGCCGATATCGCCTCGCGGTCCCCCGGCGGGGCGCCTACCCTCGGCGCCATGAGCACGCAGCCTCTCGTCGCGATCCTCAGTGGTGCAGGCATCTCCACGGACTCCGGGATCCCGGACTACCGCGGGCCCAACGGTCTGTGGCGGCGGGATCCCGAGGCGGAGAAGCTCGTCACGTACGAGTACTACATGGCCGACCCGGAGATCCGGCGGCGGTCGTGGCAGATGCGGCGCAAGAACCGCACCCTGATGGCCGAGCCGAACGCCGCGCATCGCGCCGTGGCCGAGCTGGAGAAGTCCGGCGTCCCGGTGCGGGTCATCACGCAGAACGTCGACGGACTGCACCAGCTCGCCGGGATGCCCGCCCGCAAGGTGCTCGAACTGCACGGCTCCGCACGGAGTTTCGTGTGTACGGGCTGTCATGCGCGCGGGCCCATGGAGGACGCCCTCGCCCGGGTCGAGGCCGGGGAGGACGACCCGCCGTGTCTGGAGTGCGGCAGGATCCTCAAGTCGGCCACCGTGATGTTCGGCGAGCGGCTCGATCCGGTGGTGCTCGGTGAGGCCGTCTCGATCACCAAGGCCTGCCACGTCTTCATCGCCGTCGGCAGCACACTTCAGGTCCAGCCCGCGGCGGGGCTCGCCGGCGTGGCGGCGGATCACGGGGCACGGCTCGTCATCGTCAACGCCGAGGCGACGCCGTACGACGAACTGGCCGACGAGGTCATCCGCGAGCCCATCGGCACCGCGCTGCCGAAGCTGCTGCGCCAACTCGGCGTGGAGCGCGCGTAGGGGTCCCCCTAGGGGCGGATCCCGTCGCAGGAGATGTGCAGATGCCGTGGCCCGCGCAGCACGGCGTTCTGCCGGTACGGGGGCGGGTCCTCCAGCAGACGTGGGTTCTCCAGCCTCCGGGCCAGCTCCGACAGGGCCAACTGGGCCTCCAGCCGGGCCAGTGGTGCGCCGAAGCAGCTGTGGATGCCGCTGCCCAGGCCGAGATGCTGGTTGTCCCGGCGGTCCGGGTCGAAGCGGTCCGGGTCCTCGAAACGCTGGGGGTCACGGTTGCCGGACGCCAGAACCAGCCAGAGCGAGGCGCCCTTCGGGATGGTGACGCCGCGGACCTCGATGTCGGCGAGGGTGGTGCGCTGTGGCACCAGTTGCACCGGCGGCTCGAAGCGCAGCAGCTCCTCGACGACGGGCACGGCCAGCTGCGGATCCTCGCGCAGCCGCTGCAGGACGTCGGGATGGCGCAGCAGGGTCAGCATTCCGTTGGTGATGAGGTTGACGGTGGTCTCGTGCCCAGCGATCAGCAGCAGGGCGGCGGTGCTGAGCAGTTCCATCGTGGTCATCGAGCCGTCCTCGCCCGTGGCCGTGGCCAGCTGGGAGAGCATGTCGTCGCCGGGATTCCTGCGGCGCTCCTCGATCAGGCCGGCCAGGTACATGCCCAACTGCATCCGGGCGTCGTGCGCGCCCTTGCCCCGCTCCGTGGGGTCCGCGTCCGGGTCGGGGTCCAGGCTCGCGGCGAGCGTGTCCGCCCAGGTGTGGAAGCGCGACTCGTCCTCGCGCGGCACCCCGAGGAGCCGGCAGATCACGGTCACCGGGAAGGGGTAGGAGAACTGCTCCACCAGGTCCATCCGGCCCGGGTCGCCGATGCCGTCGATGAGGCCGGAGACGATGTCGCGGAGCTCTCCGCGCATCCCGTCGACACGGTGGGGGGAGTGCGGCGGGCCGAAGGGCCGGTTGGTCATGCGTCGCAGCCGGTCGTGTTCCGGCGGGTCGAGCCGCAGGAACCCGGGCGGCAGGGTGCTCTCCTCCTCCTGGGCCGGCTCGGCCAGCGGGTCGCCGGCGGTCGAGGCCAGATTGCGGACGTCGGAGCTGATCCGAGGATCGTGCAGGAGACTGCGGATCTCGTAGTAGGTGCTGACGACGTACGGCCCGCCGTCGTCGTGGTGCACCGGCCTCTTCCGCAGCTCTTCGTAGAGCGGGTACGGGTTGGCGCGGTTGGCGTAGTCCAGGATCTGGTGCAGCAAGGATTGCGTCATGGCGAGTCCTCGTGGCCGTACGGGTCAGTGGGCGGGGGTGAACGTCATCCGGCGGTCGGCCGGCGAGTATCCGCCGAGGGTCACGGTGGGACCGTGCGTGGGGACCGACGGGTCGGGGAAGTCGGCGTCGACCGGCCGTTGTCCGTCCGAGCGCCGGTCGACCGTGGGGAACGGCGGCGGGAACGCCGCGGTGGTCTCGATCAGCTCCTGGTAGAACGGCAGCCACCGGGCCTGGTCGAAGGCGACCGCGCCGATGACGCGTCCCTGGTACCCGTAGACGCCGATGAACCGGTGATCCCTGAGCGCTCCCTGCGAGATGAGGACCTCCGTCCCCAGCGACGGCACCCCGACCGACTTGATGTTGACTCCGAACTGCGAGGACCAGAAGGCCGGCACCTCCATGTGGGGGATGCGGTCGGTGCTCTCGCTGATCATGTTGTGCGCCGCGATCCGGGCCTGGGAGGCGGCGTTTCCCCAGTGCTCCAGAGACAGGAACTGGTAGCCGAACAGGGGGTGCGGGCTGCGTGCGACGTCGCCCGCCGCGTAGATGTCGTCGGTGACGATTCCGCGGATGTCGAAGGCGCGGCAGCCGGCGTCGCAGGCGATACCGCGGGGGCCCGCTCCCAGTCCGGATCCGGCGAGCCATTCGGTGTTGCGGATGGCTCCGAGCGAGACGATCACGATGTCGGTCTCCACGGTGGAGCCGTCGGACAGATGCGCGGCGCGCACCCGTCCCGAGGCATCGCCCTCCAGAGCGGTCACCATGACCCCGCACCGCAGGTCCACACCGTGCTCGCGCTGCATCTCGGCGGCGACCGCGCCGACCACCCCGCCGAGAGCGCCGACCAGAGGGGCCGCGCCGCGCTCGGCGACGGTGACGGCAAGGCCGCGTTCGCGGCAGGCGGAGGCGATCTCCGAACCGGTGAACCCGGCCCCGATGACGAGGACCCGCTTGGGGCCCTCCTCCAGCCGCCGCGCCAGCGCGGCGCTGTCGTCGCGGGTCCGCAGGACGAAGACGCCGTCGAGTTCCGCCTCGGCCTCGCGCGGCCACGCTCGCGCCCGCACGCCGGTGGCGATCAGCAGCCGGTCGTACGGCACCTCGTCGCCGTCGGCCAGCCGCACCCGGCCCGCGGCCATGTCCAGGCCGGTGGCCGGGACACCCAGCCTCCAGGTCGCGTCGACCGATCGGAGCCTGGGCAGCGCGGTGCGGTCGGCGGCCGCCCTGCCCAGCAGCACCTGCTTGGAGAGCGGAGGCCGGTCGTACGGCTCGTGGGGCTCGTCGCCGATCATGGTCAGGGAGCCCTCGAAGCCCTCGGCCCGCAGGGTCTCGGCAGCGCGCAGCCCGGCCAGCGAGGCGCCCACGACGACGATGCGGCCCTCGCGCTTGAGCCGTTCCAGGGATCCGTCACCGAGCATCGGACACCGCCTCGGCCGGTACGTCGACCGCGTCGACGAGGATGGCCTGGACCGGGCAGGCCGCGGCGGCCTGGGCCAGCTTCGCGCGCTGCGCCTCGTCGGCCTCCGGGGCGTACAGCAGAGCCTCCTCGCCGTGCAGGGTGAAGATCTCGGGGGCGAGGAACGCGCACTGCGCATACCCCTGGCAGCGGTTCAGGTCGACGGCAATCCTTACCACGGGATCGATCCTCTCCAAGGGCCCGGTCAGTCCTCTGTCACCAGCCTCGGCGGCCGGACAGGATGCGGCGACGAGAAGAAGGCCGTTCGAGTGAGCGGAGCGGTCTGCTCAGGTCGACGGAGCCGGCCGTGGCCGGACGGGACGCCGGTTCCTGAGGATGTTGAGGCTCAGGAGCAGCGCCCAGGCCGGGAAGACCAGCTCGGACCAGGGCACGTTCGCTCCCATCACGAGCAGGGCGAGGCCCGCCAGGTAGCCGAGGACGACGAGCGGGCGCGGGAGGGTGCCGCGTCGGCGGCCGATGGTCGAGGCCGTGATGATGAACACCGCCGCCATCCGCATGGCGTACGTGGTCAGCAGGGCGTAGGCGAAGTGCCGGCCGAAAGGAGGGTGCTGCTGACTCTCGTCGACCACGGTTCCGGCCGCCGCGGCGGCGCCGAACAGAGTGGCGACGAAGACAAGGCCGCTGCCCAGGAACACGGTGGAGAAGAACTGGTCCTCGCCTTCGCCGGCCTGCTCGCGCAGGGCGCCCATGAACCACAGGAAGGCGATCCCGGCGAACGGGAGCAACTCCAGCGCCGTCCGTACGGCGCTGCGCTGTGCGGCATCGGTGATTGCGCCGTCCTCGGCGCCGGCGGGCAGAGCGATGCGGACCAGGACGATCGCCGCGCCCATCAGGATCGCGAACACCACCCCAGCTACTCCGGCCGCCCAGGGTGTCGCAAGGCGCTCGTGCTGTCGCTCCATGGTCCCTCGCTCTCTGCCTGGTCCTCCTTCGTACAGACACCAGCGATCCGGGGCTCGCGCCACCGGGGTCACCCGGGAGGAAGACGGGGATGCGCCATACAGGCCATGACCACCGGGGCGCGACGGCGGACGCCGTCGCGCGGGTCGAGGCGGGCGAGGTCGATCCCGTTGCCTGGTGTGCCGGGGGATCCTGAAGTCGGCGGCCGTGACGTTCGGGGAGCGGCTCGACGCGGTGGTGCCGGGAGAGTGTGTCGGCCGCGAAGACGTGCCAGGTGTTCTTCGCCGCTGCCGGCAGGCTCCAGGCGCAGCCCACCGCGCACTCACGGGCGTTGCCTTCGGGGCCTCGCGGGCCTCACGGCGGGCAACCGGGCGCGGCTTGTCACCGGGGAAGCCGAGCCGGCGCCGTGCGACGACCGGGCCCGGCGAGGTCGTGCGCCGACCGAGCAGGACGGCGCTCCCCCGGCTGCCCGGCGAGCTGCTCCCGTGAGGGCTAGAACAGCGCCGCGCCCTGTTCGAAGTCGAGGAGGCGCTGCTTGCGCTCCAGGCCGCCGCCGTAGCCGGTCAGACCGCCGCTCGCGCCGATGACGCGGTGGCAGGGGACGATGACGCCGACGGGGTTCTTGCCGTTGGCGAGGCCCACCGCGCGGGACGCGTTCGCGTTGCCGAGTGCCTCGGCGAGTTCCCCGTAGGTGCGGGTCTCCCCGTACGGGATGTGCTGGAGCTGCTCCCAGACGCTGCGCTGGAACGGGGTGCCTTCGAGGCGCAGCGGCAGGTCGAACTCTTTCAACTCGCCCTGGAAATAGGCTTCCAGCTGATCGACGACCGCTCCGAAGGGCCTGCCGTCGCGCTCCCCGAAGGTCTCCTCGGCGGGGCGATGGCGCTGGTCGGTCATGTAGAGGCCGCTGAGCGTGCCGTCGGTGGCGACGAGCGTGAGCGGCCCGTAGGGGCTGTCGATGACGTGGTGCTGCTTGACGGTCATGGTGCCGAGTCCCTTACGCGGGGAGGAAGTTGATCGGGTGGTCGTCGGTGGCCCACAGGTACTGGACGGCGTACGCGCGCCAGGGGCGCCAGGAGGCGGCGCGCGCGGTGAGCGCGGCCGGGGTGTGGGGCAGCCCCAACTCCTGTGCGGCGCGCCGCATTCCGAGGTCGGTCGGCAGGAAGGCGTCCGGGTCGCCGAGGGCGCGCATCGCGATGACCTCGACCGTCCACGGCCCGAAGCCGGGCAGCGCCATGAGGCGGTCGCGGGCCTCGTCCCAGTCGCTCTCGGGGCCGAGGACGAGGGTGCCCTCCGCGAGTTCGCGCACCAGCGTGGTCAAGGTGGTGCGGCGGCTTCGCGGCAGGGCGAGCGCCTCGGGGTCGAGTGCCGCCAGGGCCGCCGGTGAGGGGAAGAGGTGGGTGAGGCCGCCCTCGGGGTCGTCGACGGGCTCACCGTGCGCGGTGACGAGGCGGGCGGCGTGGGTGCGGGCGGCGGCCGTGGACACCTGCTGGCCGAGCACGGCGCGGACCGCGAACTCGGGCTCGTCGACGGTGCGCGGCACCCGGCGGCCCGGCGCCTTGTCGACGAGCGGCGCGAGCAGCGGGTCGGCGCGCAACTGCTCGTCGACGGCGACGGGGTCGGCGTCGAGGTCGAGCATGCGGCGGCAGCGGCTGATCGCGACGGTCAGGTCGCGCTGGTCGGTGAGGACGAGGCGGCAGCCGATGTGGTCGGGGGCGGGTGTGAGGGTCACGATGCCGTGCCCGTAGGGGAGGCGCAGCGTGCGCCGGTACGCGCCGTCGTGCCACTCCTCGACGCCCGGTACGGCGGTCGCGGCGAGGTGGCCGAAGAGGTTGTCGGGGTTGAGCGGGGCACGGAACGGCAGCCGCAGCGTGATCGCGCCGGGCGCCGAGGCACCGTTCCTGGGCGCGCGGGTGCGCAGCTCGCTCGGGGAGAGCGCGAAGACCTCGCGGACCGTGTCGTTGAAGGCGCGGATGGAGGAGAAGCCGGCGGCGAACGCGATGTCGGCCATCGGCAGCTCGGTCGTCTCGACGAGGATGCGCGCGGTCTGCGCGCGCTGGGCGCGGGCCAGGGCGAGGGGTCCCGCGCCCAGCTCGGCGAGGAGCTGGCGCTCGATCTGGCGGGTGCTGTAGCCGAGGCGTCCGGCGAGGCCGGGGACGCCCTCGCGGTCGACGACGCCGTCGCCGATGAGGCGCATGGCGCGGGCCACCAGGTCGGCGCGCTGGTTCCACTCGGGGGAGCCGGGGCTCGTGTCGGGGCGGCAGCGCTTGCAGGCCCGGAATCCGGCCTGCTGACAGGCCGCGGCGCTGGGCAGGAAGGTCATGTTCTCGGGCTTCGGAGGCACTACCGGGCAGCTGGGCCTGCAGTAGATCCGGGTCGTCAGGACGGCGGTGAAGAACCAGCCGTCGAAGCGGGCGTCCTTGGACTGGACGGCCCGGACGCATCGGTCGGTGTCGGTGTGCATGAAGCAAGCATCGCCGAAGGCCGAGGCCCCCGGCTGGCGAGAATCCGACATCAACGTGTGCGCCGGTCCGGCCCGCGACGGAGAGCCGTCAGTCGGCCAGGGCCTCGGTGAAGGCCGCGTACGCCCTGTCGTCGAAGAGGACGAACCGCACTTCTTCGACCGGCGGCCCGGCGGCCTCGCGCACGGTGCGGACCGCGATGCGCGCCCCGTCGTCCAGCGGCCAGCCGTAGATCCCGGTCGAGATCGCGGGGAAGGCCACGGTCCGGGCGCCGAGGTCGGCCGCCACGCGCAGCGACTCGCGGTAGCAGGAGGCGAGCAGCTCGGACCGGTCCAGGGAAGCGGACCACACCGGGCCGACGGTGTGGATCACATGCCCGGCGTCGAGGTTCCCGGCCGTCGTGGCGACCGCCTGCCCGGTGGCCAGGCCCTTGCCGTAGTGCGAGGCGCGGAGTCTGCGGCACTCGGCGAGGATCTCGGGGCCGCCGCGCCGGTGGATCGCGCCGTCGACCCCGCCGCCACCGAGCAGCGAGGAATTGGCCGCGTTCACGATCGCGTCGGCAGTTTCGGCGGTGATGTCGCCCTTCACCAGGGTGATTCGGGTCATGACGCGCGGATCCTCCTCCACACGGCCTTGGCCGCGTTGTGCCCGGACATGCCGTGGACGCCCGGCCCCGGCGGGCTCGCGGACGAGCAGATGAAGACGGCGGGGTGCGGCGTCGTGTACGGCGACAGGGACAGCTTCGGCCGCAGCAGCAGCTGGAGTCCGCTCACCGCGCCGCAGGCGATGTCACCGCCCACATAGTTCGCGTTCCGCGCGGCCAGCTCGGGTGGTCCCGCGGTGGCCCGCGCCAGGATCAGGTCGCGGAACCCGGGCGCGAAGCGCTCCAGCTGTCGCTCGGCGGCGTCGGTGAGGTCGCCGTCCCAGCCGCTCGGGACATGGCCGTACGCCCAGAAGACGTGTTTGCCCGACGGGGCTCTGGAAGGGTCCATGACACTGGGCTGGACGGTGATGAGGAAGGGCTTGTCCGGAGCGCGGCCCTCGCGGGACGCGGCGCGCAGGGCCGCCGCGATGTCACGGCTGCCGGGCCCGACCTGGACGGTTCCCGCGCTCCTGGCCTCCTTCGCCGTCCATGGCACGGGGCCGTCTAGCGCGTAGTCGAGCTTGAAGACGCTCGCGCCGTACCGGAAGCGCGCATAGTAGCTGCCGAGCCCGGCGATGCGGGCGAGCGCCGTGGGCGAGGTGTCGAAGATGTAGGCGCGGGCGGGCGGCAGGTCGTCGAGACGCTTGACCTCGTAGTCCGTGTGGACGGCTCCGCCGAGGTCCTTGAGGTACGCGGTGAGCGCGTCGGAGATCGACTGTGAGCCGCCGCGGGCGACGGGCCAGCCGCGGGCGTGGCCGGCGAGCGCGAAGACGAGGCCGACGGCTCCCGTGCCCAGGCCGCCGAGCGGGGCGATGGCGTGGGCGACGAGGCCGGAGAACAGGGCGCGCGCCCGGTCGTCGCGGAAGCGGCGCATCAGCCATGTGGACGGCGGAAGCCCCGCGAGCCCGAAGCGGGCCAGGGTGAGCGGGTCGCGCGGCAGCGTGGTCAGCGGCAGCGCCATGAAGTCCCGTACGAGGGCGTCCCACTTGGGCAGGAGAGGCGCGACGAGACGGCGGTAGGCACCCGCGTCGTGCGGCCCGAACGAGGCGGCCGTCTCGGCCACGGAGCGTGACAGGACGGCCGCGCTGCCGTCGGGGAAGGGGTGCGCCATGGGGAGCTCGGCGTGCAGCCACTCCAGGCCGTACCGGTCCAGCGGCATGTCCCTGAACGCGGGCGAGTTGATCCCCAGGGGGTGAGCGGCCGAGCACGGGTCGTGGCGGAATCCGGGGAGGGTGAGCTCCTCGGTGCGCACGCCTCCGCCGACGGTGTCCCTGGCCTCGAAGACGGCCACGGAGAGGCCTCGGCGGGCCAGCTCCACGGCAGCGGTCAGTCCGTTCGGTCCCGCACCCACGACGACGGCATCGAGCATCGACGGCACCTTCGGACTCCTTTGTCAGCCGAGGCCACTGGCCGACAGGATATGCCGGAGGGCTGACAGAGCCGGGGCGCGGGGCGTTCCCGGACGGGCTGCGCGGAGGTGCGCCGAGGGTCGGCGCAGGTCATGGGCGCGGGCGCCCGCCAGGGCCCGGCCGCCGGGTCACTCGCCGCCGAGCAGGCCCACCACGCGCCGGGCGGTGGCCTTGTCCCGGGCCGCCGTGAACGGCAGTGCGTTCCCCCCGGTGATCCGGAAGGGCTCGCCCGCCTTCGTCAGGTGCGTGCCGCCCGCCTCCTCGACGAGCAGCAGCCCCGCCGCGTGGTCCCAGGCGGCTTCCCACGAGAAGGCCGTGGCGTCCAACTCGCCGCGGGCGACGGCCAGATACTCGAGGCCGGCCGAGCCGCACGGGCGCGGGAGCACCCCGTCGGCCCACAGGCCCAGGAGGTCGCGCTTCTGCGCGTCCGTCGTGTAGTCGGGGTGCGACGTCGCCACGTCGATGGACTCGTCCGCGCCGGGCGAACCGGCGTGCAGCGCCTCGCCGTTGAGCCAGGCCCCCTTGCCGCGGACCGCCACGGCGAACTCGCCGAGCGCGGGCGCGAACGTCCAGGAGGCGAGGACCGTGCCGTGCTGGGCGAGCGCGACGAGCATGCAGAATCCGGGGTCTCCGTGGACGAACTGGCGGGTGCCGTCGACCGGGTCGACGATCCACACCGGGGCGTCCTCGCCTATCGCGTCGTAGACCGCGTAATCGGCGTGCACCGCCTCCTCGCCGACCACGACGGAGCCGGGCAGCAGGGCGCTCAGCTCACGGGTCAGATACTCCTCGGCCAGTCGGTCGGCGGTGGTCACGAGGTCGTGCGGGCCGCTCTTCTGGGCGACGTCGCCCTCGGCGAGCTGCCGGAATCGGGGCATCACCTCCGCGGCGGCAGCGGCTCGCACGGCGCGCTCCACCTCGGTGACCCCGTGTACGAGAAAGTCGTCGATGCTTTCCGTCGTTTCCTGTGCTTCGATCATGCGTCCATGAGAGCACGCCCCGCTGACAATTCGTACCCGCCCGGTGTACGAGGGGTGGAATCCCGTTGAACACCACGGAACCCCACCCCTGGCACGTCGATCCGGACACCGCCTGATGCGTCAGCGTCCGACGGCGTACCCCTGCATCCCGCGCGGATTGGCCGCGGCCGACAGGACGCCGGTCTCCGGGTCGCGGGCGACCGCGCACAGGCGGCCCTCCGACCAGGGCTCGCCGACCGTCACCTCGTGGCCGCGGCGGCGCAGCTCCTCGACGACGTCCTCACCGACGCGGGACTCGACGGTGACGCTGCCGGGCCGCATGCCGCGCGGGAAGAAGGAGCCGGGGAAGGAGTCGTTGTGCCAGTTCGGGGCGTCGACCGCGCCCTGGAGGTCGAGCCCTCCGCGCACGGCCGCGCGCAGGGCGACGGCGAGGAAGAAGTGGAGCTGCCACTGGTCCTGCTGGTCGCCTCCGGGCGTGCCGAACGCGAGGACCGGCACCCCGTCCTTCAGGGCGAGAGAGGGCGTCAGCGTCGTGCGGGGACGGCGTCCCGGCGTGAGCGAGTTCGGCAGGTCCTCCTCCAGCCAGGCCATCTGGAGACGGGTGCCGAGCGGGAAGCCGAGCTCGGGCACGACGGGGTTCGACTGGAGCCAGCCGCCGGAGGGCGTCGCGGCGACCATGTTGCCCCAGCGGTCGACGATGTCGAGGTGGCAGGTGTCGCCGCGGGTCGCGCCGTCCGCGGCGACCTCCTGGTCACCACTCTTGGCGACGGTGGGCTCACCGGCTCCGGCGCCCGCTATCCCCATGGCGTCGAACCCGTCGTCCCCCGCGGCCACGGCGTGCGCGTGCGCGGAGATGCGGGGCTCGGTGCCGCGCGGGCTGCCCGGCCGCAGCTCGTGGGACGCCTTGTCGCCGATGAGGGCGCGGCGCGCGGCGTTGTACTCGTCGGACAGGAGCTCGGCGACGGGCACGTCCTCGGGGCCGGCGTCCCCGTACCAGGCCTCACGGTCGGCCATGGCGAGCTTGCAGCCCTCGATGAGCAGGTGGACGTACTCGGCGGAGCCGTACGCGGGCAGCTCGTCGGGGAGGAGGGCGAGCTGCTGGAGGAAGGCGGGGCCCTGGCTCCAGGCGCCGGCCTTGCACAGGGTCCAGCCGTTCCAGTCGTACGTGGCGGGCGCCTCGTAGCTCGCGGACCAGCCGGCCAGGTCGGCGGCGGTGAGCGTGCCGGTGTGGTGGGTACCGCTGGTGTCCATGGTGGGCCGGCCGGCCTGCCGGACGAGGGCCTCGGCGATGAAGCCCTCGCGCCAGATCGCGCGGGCGGCCTCGATCTCGGCGACACGCTTGTCGCCGGCGTCGCCCGCGATCTCCTCGGCCTCCTCGATGACGCGCCGCCACGTCGCGGCGAGCTGCGGGTTGCGGAAGAGCTCCCCGGGCTTCGGGGAGGCGCCGTCCTTGAGGTAGACCTCGGCCGAGGAGGGCCACTCGTCCTCGAAGAGGGCGCGCACGGTCTCGACGGTCTCGCCGACGCGCTCCACGGGCGCGTGCCCGTCCTCGGCGTACCCGATCGCGTAGCTGAGCACCTCTGCCAGGGACTTGGTGCCGTGGTCCTTCAGGAGGAGCATCCAGGCGTCGAAGGCGCCGGGCACGGCGGCGGCCAGGGGGCCGGTGCCGGGGACGAGATCGAGGCCGAGGGAGCGGTAGTGGGCGACGGTGGCCCCGGCGGGCGCGACGCCCTGCCCGCACAGGACGCTGACGTCCTGGCCGGCGGGGGCGAGGATGATCGGGACCTCACCGGCGGGGCCGTTCAGGTGGGGTTCGACGACGTGCAGGACGAAGCCCGCGGCGACGGCTGCGTCGTAGGCGTTGCCACCGCTCTCCAGGACGGCCATGGCCGACTGGGAGGCGAGCCAGTGGGTGGACGAGACCATGCCGAAGGTGCCTTGCAGGGTCGGCCGGGTGGTGAACAAGGGTGGTGCTCCTCGGGCGTCAGGCGGATGCGGGGCGGCTGTGAGGGATCGTACGAAGTGAGGTGTCGGCGTCCGCGGGACGGGGTGCCGCGGCGTCGGGGGCGGTGCCGTCGTCGGCGACGAGGTGGCAGGACACCTCGCGGCCGCTGTCCAGGGTGCGCAGGGCCGGGACCTCGGTGCGGCAGCGGTCGACGGCGAGCGGGCAGCGCGTGTGGAAGCGGCAGCCGGGCGGGGGTGCCAGCGGGCTGGGGAGTTCGCCGCTGAGGACGATCCGTTCGCGGGTGCGCTGGGTGACCGGGTCGGGCACGGGCGCCGCGGACAGGAGGGCCTGTGTGTAGGGGTGCTTGGGGTCGGCGAACAGCTCGGCGGTGGGGGCCTGTTCGACGATCTGGCCGAGGTACATGACCGCGATCCGGTCGGCGAGGTACTCGACGGCGGCGAGGTCGTGGGTGATGAACAGGCAGCCGAAGCCGTGGTCGCGCTGGAGGTCGGCGAGCAGGTTGAGGACGGACGCCTGGACGGACACGTCGAGGGCGGACGTCGGCTCGTCGGCGACGAGGAGCGCCGGGTCGACCGACAGGGCGCGAGCGATGGAGATGCGCTGGCGCTGGCCGCCGGACAGCTCGTGCGGGTGCCGGTCGGCGTGTTCGGGGCGCAGGCCCACCTGGGCGAGGAGTTCCGCCACGCGCGCGCGTGCCGCCTCGCCCTTCGCGATGCCGTGCAGCCGCAGCGGTTCGGCGACGATCTGCCCGACGGTCATGCGCGGGTCGAGGGACGACGACGGGTCCTGGAAGACGAGGTGGAAGTCCTTGCGCAGGGGGCGCAGGGCGCGCCGGGACATGGCTGTCACGTCGGTGCCGTTGATGCGTACGGTGCCGCCGGTGGGCTCGTCCAGGCGTACGGCGCAGCGTCCGACGGTGGACTTGCCGCTGCCCGACTCCCCCACGAGACCGACGACTTCGCCGCGGCCGACGGTCAGGGTGACGCCGTCGGCGGCGCGTACGGTGCCGCCCGGGGCGGCGAAGTGCCGCTCCAGAGCATCGAGTTGCAGGACCGGGGTGCTCACTGTGCGGCCTCCTGGAGGGTGTTCGGGTGCCAGCAGGCGGTCAGGTGCGGGGCGCCGTCTCCGGCGTCCTCGGTGACGGACTCGAAGCCGGGCCTGGCCGTCGTGCACCGCTCGTCGGCGCGGGCGCAGCGCGGGGCGAAGGTGCAGGCGTCGGGCTGGGAGTCGAGGCTCGGCACGAGGCCGGGGATCTCGGGCAGGCGCCGCTTGCCGCCCCCGTCCGCGGCGGCCGAGGCGCCGGGCTGCAGGACCGCCGAGAGGAGTCCGCGGGTGTACGGGTGGCGGGGCGCCGCGAACAGTTCGTCCACGGGGGCCTGTTCGACGGGCCGGCCCGCGTACATGACGAGGACGCGGTCGGCGATGTCGGCGACGACGCCGAGGTCGTGCGTGATGAGGACGATCGCCGTGCCGAGGCGTTCGCGCAGCGACTGGAGGACCTCCAGGATGCCTGCCTGCACGGTGACGTCGAGGGCGGTGGTCGGCTCGTCGGCGATGAGGACGGCCGGGTCGCAGGCGACCGCGATGGCGATCATCACGCGTTGGCGCATACCGCCGGAGAGCTGGTGCGGGTACTCGTCGACGCGCTGGGCCGGGGCGGGGATGCCCACGAGGTCGAGGAGTTCGACGGCACGCGCGCGTGCGTCCTTCTTGTTCAGGCCCTGGTGGCGGCGGAGCACCTCGCCGATCTGCCGGCCGATGGTGAGGACCGGGTTCAGGGAGGTCATCGGCTCCTGGAAGATCATCGCGATGTCCTTGCCGCGGATCTTCCCGTACGCCTTGTCGTCGCCGCCCGCGAGTTCGCGTGTCCCGAGCCTGATCGACCCGGTGATGTGCGCGGTGGGCGGGAGCAGGCCCATGACGGCCATGGAGGTGACGGACTTGCCGCAGCCCGACTCGCCCACCACGGCGAGGACTTCACCGGCCGCGAGGTCGTACGAGACGTGGTCGACGGCGTGGACGGTGCGGGCGTCGGTGCGGAACGAGACCGACAGGTCACGGACGCTGAGCACGGCTTCGGGGTTCGGGCTCATCGGGTCGCTCCACGGGGGTCGAGTACGTCGCGCAGGCCGTCGCCGAGCAGGTTGAACGCCAGGGTCGCGGCGACGACGGCGAGGCCGGGGAAGACCGCCATCCAGGGCGCGGGGGCGAGGAAGGCCTGGGCGGAGGACAGCATCACACCGAGGGACGGCTCGGGCGGCTGGACGCCGAGACCGAGGAAGCTGAGCAGTGCCTCGCCGATGATCGCGGCGGGGATGCCGACGGTGGCCTGGACGACGAGCGCCGAGGTCGCGTTGGGCAGGATGTGGCGGAACAGGACGGTGCCGTCCCCTCCTCCGTTGGCGACGGCGGCGGCGACATAGTCGACGTGCTTGAGCCGCAGGGTCTCCGCGCGGGTGATGCGGATGACGGCCGGGATCTGTGAGATGCCGATCGCGATGGTCGCGTTGGTGAGGGACGGGCCGAGGACCGCGGCGAGACCGACGGCCAGGACCAGGAAGGGGAACGCGAGCATCGTGTCGGTGACGCGCGAGACGACGCTGTCGGCGAGCTTGCCGTAGTAGCCGGCGAGCAGTCCGAGGGGGACGCCGACGACGAACGCGAGGATCACCGCGAGGACGCCGACCTGCATGGACGCGCGGGCGCCGAACACGACGCGGGAGAGCTGGTCGCGTCCGAGGTCGTCGGTGCCGAGCCAGTGCGACCAGTCCGGCGCGGCGAGCACGTTGCCGAAGTCGGGCTGCGCCGGGTCGTACGGGGCGACGAGCGGGGCGAGGAGCGCGGCCAGGACGAAGATTCCGGCGATGACACCGCCGGTCATCGCGAGCCGGTTCTTGCGCAGGGCGCGCAGCTTGGCGCTGCCCGCGGCACGCGAACGGACAGCTGTCAGGGAAAGGGCCGTGGTCACTTGGCGCCTCCGAGCCGGATGCGCGGGTCGATGACCGAGTACGCGACGTCGACCAGCAGGTTGATGAGGATGTAGGCGGCGGAGGTGCACAGCACCACGCCCTGGAGGGTCGCGTAGTCGCGGGTGAAGACGGCGTCGATGGTGAGTTTGCCGAAGCCGGGCAGGACGAAGATCTGCTCGGTGACGACGGCGCCCGAGATGAGGTGGCCGAGCTGGAGTCCGAGCACGGTCACCACGGTGACCAGGGAGTTCCTCAGCGCGTGACCGCCGATGACCTCGCGGCGCGTCAGGCCCTTGGCGCGGGCGGTGCGCACGTAGTCGGCGGAGAGGGAGTCGAGCATCGCGGCCCTGGTCTGCCGCATGACGACGGCGGCGAGCCCGGAGCCGAGGACGATCGCGGGCAGCACCATGCGGCGCAGATTGTCGAGCGGGTCGGTGCCGAAGGGCACGTATCCGGAGGCGGCGAAGACCGGGACGGCGATGGCGAACGCGAGGACCAGGACCATGCCGAGCCAGAAGGTGGGGACCGAGAGGCCGAGCAGGGCGAGGCCGTTGGCGATCCACTCGGCGGGCCTGCCGCGGCGGACGGCGGCGACGATGCCCGCGCCGATCCCCAGCACGACCGCCAGCAGGAGGGAGAGCGCCGCGAGTTCGAGGGTGACGGGCAGGGCCTGGCCGATGGCGTCGGAGACCGGCAGGCCGGTGCGCGACGAGGTGCCGAGGTCGCCGGTGAGGGCGTGCCCGATGAACCGGCCGTACTGGATGACGATGTTGTCGTCGAGGCCGTACTCGGCGCGGATCGCGGCGAGCGCGGCGGGGCTGCGCTCCTCGCCGGCGAGCGCGAGGGCCGGGTCGCCGGGCAGCGCGCGGATGCCGGCGAAGACGACGATCGAGACGAGGAAGAGGGTGATGACGGACTGGCGTACGCGGGTCAGCACGTACGCGGCCATCGGATGCCCCGAGAGGAGGGCGAGCCGCGCCTTGGGCAGGGTCGCTTGAGCGGTCGTCACTTGGCGTACCCCGCAGCCTTCACGCGGACCAGGCCGTCGCCGTAGACGCGGATGCCCGCGACGTCCTTCCCCGCGACGACGTAGTTCTTCTGGCGGTAGACGTAGATGAGCGCGTGGGCGTCGTTCGCGCGGCGGGTCAGCTCGCCGTATATCTTGGCGCGTTCGGCGGGGTCGGCCTCGGTGCGGCCGCGCTCGATGAGGGCGTCGGTCTCGTCGTCCGAGAAGCCGTAGGCGTTCATGGCACCCTTCGTCTGCAGGAAGCTGGCGATGTTGCCGTCGGGGTCGAGGCGCCCGGACCAGCCGCTGGTGAAGGCGTCGTAGTGACCGGAGTCGGTCTCCTCGAGCATCGTGGCGTACTCGGTGGGGCGCAGGGAGACGGCGAAGCCGGCCTCCTTGGCCATGGCCTGGACGACCTGGCCGAGACGGCTGTTCTCCGGCGTGGTGGACGTCTTGAGCTCGATCTTGAGCGGGGTCTTCACGCCCGCCGCCTTGAGCAGCCGCTTCGCCTTGGCGACATCGCGCTTGGGGCAGGCGGAGGCCGCTACGCCGGGCGCGATGGCGGATTCGGGCGAGACGGGCCCGCAGGCGGGTTCGTACATGCCCTGGAAGACGACCTTGTTGATCAGGTCGCGGTCGATGGACAGCTCGAAGGCCTCCCGCACACGCACGTCGCGGGCGAGGGCGGTGTCGAGCTTGCCGGGCTTCTCTCCGAGGCCCTTGACGTTGCCGACGTTGAGCCCGATGCCCTGGTAGCCGAGCGAGGGCGAGTTGAACAGCTGGAGCTTGGGCTCGGTGAGCGCGCTCTTCACGTCCACGGGGGCCATCTGGTCGCCGACCTGGATGTCGCCGGAGCGGAGGTTGGCGAGGCGGACGCTGCCGTCGGGGATCGGCTTGTAGATCACCTTGTCGAGGTGGACGTCGCGTGCGTCGTAGTAGTTCGGGTCCTTGGCGAGCACGATGCGGTCACCGCCGACGCGCTCGACGAACTTGAACGGTCCCACGCAGGAGGGGTGGTTGGTGAAGTTCTTGCCGTACTTCTTGAGCGCGGCCGGGGACATCACCATGCCGGAGCGGTCGGCGAGCACGGCGGTGAGCGGGACGTAGGCCTGCTTGAGGGTGAGCTTCACGGTGTTCGCGCCGGTGGCCTCGACCGCCTTCAGCGGGGCGAGTTCGGTGGCGCGGGCCGACCCCGGCAGGTCGCGGTGGCGCAGCAGCGAGGTGACGACGGCGGCCGCGTCGAGGGAGGTGCCGTCGCTGAACTTCAGGCCCTTGCGGACGGAGAAGGTGACGGTGCGGCCGTCGGGCGAGGTCTTCGGCAGCGCGGTGGCGAGCTGCGGGACGACCTTGCCCGCCTCGTCGACGTCGTAGAGCTTCTCGCACATTCCGGCGAAGACCGTGCGGCCGACGAGGGTCTGGGCGAGCGAGGGGTCGAGTTTGTCCGGGTCCGCGTTGAGGGCGACGGTGAGCGTGCCGCCGTCGCGTACGGGCCGGTCGTCGGTCATGCGCTCCCCGCCGACCTCGGTGGCCGAGGACTGGAGGGAGCCGCAGCCCGCCGTTGTGGACAACACCAGGGCAACTGCCGTGCAGGCAACCGCTGTTCGGCGCACGAGGAGATACCTCCGCCAGGGGACGAGTGTGCGGGACATCCTGTGGGTGATCCGTGTGTGATCAAGGAATACCGCAGAACGTATTTCGCATACAGTCCACAGGCAAGGGGGTTGTCCGCATGGCGGAACACATTTGATGAAGATTGAATAACCGGCCCCGACAAAGAAGGTCACAAGGCCCCAAGCGGCCGGAACGGGCACGTCCGACCGGAACGGGCACAGGATGTCGGGTCCGTGACCATGGGTCCTCCCTAGCGTGAGCGATGTCAACAGGAAGGAGCCCGGGGTGCTTGACCGGCTCAACGAGGCCATGGACCACATCGAGCGCCACCTCGACCGGCGGATCGACATCGCCGATCTGGCCCGGATCGCGGCGACGTCGGAGTACCACTTCCGACGGATGTTCTCCGCGCTCGCGGGGCTGCCGCTCTCCGAGTACATCCGGCGCCGGCGGCTGACGGTCGCGGGCGCGGAGGTGCTCTCCGGGGAGCCGACGCTCCTCGAGATCGCGGTGCGCTACGGCTACGGCTCGGGCGAGGCCTTCGCCCGCGCCTTCCGGGGGCTGCACGGTGTGGGCCCCGGCGAGGCCAGGCGGACCGGTGCGGCCCTGCGGTCCCAGCCCCGGATGTCCTTCCGTCTCATCGTCGAAGGGAGCACCACCATGCGATACCGGGTGACGGAGAAGCCCGAGTTCCACGTGGTCGGCAGGAAGGCGCGGGTCCCCCTTGTCCACGAGGGCGTGAATCCGGCGATCGCCGACTTCATCAGGGGCATCGACCAGGAGACCGTGCGCCGGATCCACGCGCTGTCCGACCAGGAGCCCGAGGGGATCGTCTCGGTGAGCGACGACCTCGACCCGAGCCGCGCGGAGGGCACCGAGCTCGACTACTACCACGCGGTGGTGGCCTCCGCCGCCGGCCCCGACGACCTGGACACCCTCACCGTCCCCGCGGGCACGTGGGCCGTCTTCGACAGCTCGGGCCCGTTCCCGCACACGCTCCAGCATCTGTGGCGGGACGTGTTCACCCAGTGGTTTCCGTCCAACCCGTACCGGAGCAGGCCGGGCCCCGAGATCCTCAGCACACGTCTGTCACCCGACGCGGCACAGGCGGACGCCCAGCTGTGGATCCCGGTCGAGCGGGAGTAGTTTCCCGACAGGCTCGATCCGAAGACGCCCCGCGCGTCACCGCGTGCGCGCCGCGACCAGGCCCGACTCGTAGGCGAACACGACGAGTTGGGCCCGGTCGCGGGCGCCGAGCTTCGTCATGGCACGGCTGACGTGGGTCTTGGCCGTGAACGGGCTCACGACCATGTGCGCCGCGATCTCCTCGTTCGTCAGGCCTCGGGCCGCGAGCGCGGTCACCTCGCGTTCGCGGCGCGTGAGGCACTCCAGGCCCGGCGGCGTGGATCGGTCGGGCGGCCGGGACACGAACTCGCCGATGAGGCGGCGCGTCACGGCCGGCGACAACAGAGCGTCCCCGCGGGCCACGACCTCGATCCCGGCCAGCAGGTCCTCGGGCTCGGTGTCCTTGAGCAGAAAGCCGGACGCCCCTGCGCGCAGCGCGTCGAAGACGTATTCGTCCAGGCCGTAGTTGGTGAGGATGACGACGCGTACACCGCTCAGGCGCGGGTCGGCGGCGATCCGGCGGGTCGCCTCGATGCCGCTCATCACGGGCATCTGGACGTCCACGAGGGCGATGTCGGGCACGTGCTCCCCCACGAGGGCGACCCCTTGCTCCCCGTCGGCCGCCTCGCCGACCACTTCGATGCCGTCCTCGGCCTCCAGGAGAGCGCGGAACCCGGCCCGCATGAGCGCCTGGTCGTCGACGAGCACGACCCGGATCACGGGACGCCCACCGCCGCTCATCGGGCCGCCCTCTCCGCCATGTCCTTTTCCCTCCCGGGGAGTTGGCCGGCACCGTCCACCGGAAGCCGGGCCCGCACGGCGAAGCCGCCCTCGGGGCGTGGCGCGGCGTGGAGGGTTCCTCCGAGCGCGGCGACGCGTTCGGCCATGCCCTTCAGTCCGTTGCCCGGGACCGGCGGACGCGCAGGGTCGGCGGCGCCGCCGTCCTCGACACAGATCAGCAACTCATCCTCTTCATAGGCGAGTCGCACGGTCGCGCCGGTCGGGCCCGCGTGCCGTGCGACGTTCGTCAGCGACTCCTGGACGATGCGGTACGCGGCCCGGTCCAGGGCCGTCGGGAGCAGCCGCTCCCGGCCCGTCACCACCAGCTCCACGTCGAGGCCGGCCGAGCGGGCGCGCTCGACGAGAAGCGCCGGGCTTCCCGTGGGCTCGTCGGCCCGCAGCACGTCCAGGGTGGAGCGCAGCTCGCGCATCGCCTCGCCACTGGCCTCCTGGATCGCGAGCAGCGCGGGCGGCACCTCCTCGCCGCGCTTGCGGGCCAGATGCACGGCGACGCCCGCCTGGAGCTTGACGATCGAGATGCTGTGCGTGAGCGAGTCGTGCAACTCGCGGGCGATGCGCAGGCGCTCCTCCCCGGCCCGGCGCAGCGCGGCCTCCTCCCGGGTGCGCTCCGCCTCGAGGGCGCGCTCCTCGGTCTGGCGCAGATACGCCTGCCAGTTCTTGTCGGCGAGCCCGGTGACGACGGCGCACAGGAACCAGCCGGCGAGGAGCAGACAGCTCTCCAAGGGCCGTCCCGCCACACCGCACACGACGAGGAACGCGGCGCCCGCCAGCGCGGCGAGCAGACGGTGCCCCGCGCGGGACGCCGTGTGCACGGCCGCCAGGACGGGCAGCGCGGCGAGGGCGCCCGGCTCCGCGTGGAGCACGTAGCCCGCGGTACACGCCGTGGTGAGCGCGAGGACCGTGCGCGGCGCCCGCCGGTAGGCGGCGAGCGTGAGCGCGCCCGCGGCGATCAGGACGGCGTCGGGCGGCGTCACTCCCCCGTCGGCCACCGCCGCGGCCACGACCAGCGCCCCGATGACGACGGCCAGCGTGACGTCGCCGATCAGGGCCTTGCGGTCCGCGCCGACCGGACCCGTGAGGCGCCTGCGGTCCCCCTCCATGCCAGCACCCTAGACCGGGCCGCCGGCAGGGGCGTCACCCCTGGGGACCGCCCCTGGACTACTCCCTGTGCAGTAGTCGGCGGCCGGTTCGGCCTCCGGGGCGCAGCCCCGACTCACCTCCGGCGTACGACGCGTGGGGGTGCCGCGTCCGGCCACTGTGGGGTGTGCCGAAAGCAGCCCGCAGCCACCAGGAGGACCCGATGTCACGGACGTTCCGCTACACCAGCCCGCCGCCCCCGCAGTCGGCCACCGGTCGCGTGGCCGAGGTCTACCGGCAGCTCGGCGAGGACTTCGGGATCGAGCGCGCCGCCACCTTCGTCGTCCTGGCGTCGGCCCCCGAACTCCTGGCCCCCGCCTGGGCGCTGATGCGGGAGTCGCTGATCGCGGGCGCGGGGACCCGTACCGACAGGGAGCTGGTCGCTGCCGGGGTGTCGCTCGCGAACCGGTGCCCGTTCTGCGTGGACGCGCACACCATGCTGCTGCACGCCACCGGCGACCACGCGCTCGCCGAGTCCCTGGCGCGCGGCGAGGCCCCGTCCGACGAGCGGCACGCGCGCGTGCTCGACTGGGGCCGCGCCACCCGCACGCCCGGCTCCCCCGGACTCACCCCGCTCCCCTTCCCGAGTGCCGAAGTCCCCGCGCAGCTCGGGACCGCGTTCGCCTTCCACTTCATCAACCGCGTCGTGTCCGCCCTGCTCACCGAGAACCTGCTGCCCTGCAACGCCCAGCGCCTGCGCCCGGTGCGCAGCCTCGGGGGCCGGAGCCTGGCGCGGACGGTGCGCCGGGACCATGTGCCGGGCGCGAGTCTCGCCCTGCTCGACGATCCGGGCCCCGGCCCCGCCTGGGCGGCCGGCACGCCTGTGGGCCCGGCGTACGCCGCGCTGCTGGAGGCCGCGTCCACGGGCGCGGGACTGCTCGACGACGTCGATATCGCGCTGGTCGAGGAAGCCGTCGCCGCCTGGGACGGCTCGCATCCGCCGCTCGCGTGGGACGAGCTGCCCGACCGCGAACGGCGGCCCGGGGCGCGCCTGGCGGTGCTGGCCGCTGTCGCCCCGTACCGCATCACCGACGAGGACGTGGCGGCCTGGCTCAAGCCGCCCTTCACCGATCACTGTCTGGTCCATCTGATCGCGTACGGCGCCTTCGCCGCGATCGACCGCATCGAGTCCGCCCTGCCCCTGCCCGCCCTCATGGAGCGGCCCTGACCCGCGTACGCGGAAGACCCCTTTGGGGTGAAGGCGCGGCGGCGCCGGCGTACGGAACTGCGCGTGAGACGCATGAGGGGCAAGGGGGCGGTGTTGTCACGGGGCAACTCGTGTGACACTGGCGTCCCCTCCCCCTCGCACAAGGGGCGTACGCCGTGCGTTCTCTCCCCCTCCCCCTCGCGCTGACCGTGCGGGTCCTGCCGGTCGTGGTGCTCGCGTGCGCCGGCTGGGCCTGGACCTCGGGCCCGATGGCGGACTCGTCCGGACAGCCCGCCGCTGCCCCGCAGCCCACGCCGAAGCGTGCCGCGCAGTCGGCGGGGTCCGCGACGAGCCGCGCCTACGACAAGCCGCCCGAGCCGTGCTCCGCCGTCACGGCGGACACGGTCGCGGACCTGGTGCCGAAGGCCGACCCGGCGGGCAAGGAACTGGCCGCCGCCGACCGTTCGTTGCGCCGTGGCTGCTCGTGGAGCGCGCTGAAGGACTACGACTACCGCTGGCTCGACGTCTCCTTCGAGATCAAGGAGTCGGCCGCCGCGGCGGACACCTCCTTCTCCGCGCGCGGCAAGGGCGACGTGGCGCCCGGCCTCGGTGACGAGGCCAGGATCGCCGTCGCCCTCACCTCGCACGACAAGCAGAACACCCGGGAGGCCGTGGTGACGGTCAGGGCCGGCAACGCCCTGGTCACCGTCACCTACAACGGCAGCGACTTCGAGTCCCACGGCGCGCCCCCGGCGGACGGCATCTACAAGGGCGCCCTGAAGGCGGCCGGGGACGCGGTGGCGGCGCTGACCGGTAAGAAGTCCGGCTGAGACGGGCGGGGAGGGGTCAGACCCGGGCCCCGCGCGCCTTGGTCAGCGCCACGTAAAGGATCAGCGAGGACCCGAGCCCGACCGCCCAGCCGTAGTCCGCGAGCGGCTTGAGGAACGGGATCAGGCCGTCCACCGGGAACGGGCCCTGCTTGGCGCCCTTCGCGTCGACCGTCGAGTACGAACCGCCGACCGCGAGGACGCCGCCCACGGCGAAGGCGATCACCGCGTTCCAGTTCCAGCCGCCCGAGTACCAGTACCGGCCGTTCGGCAGATACAGGTCGGCGAGGTGGAGCACCGTGCGGCGGATGATCCAGTAGTCGGCGATGAGGATGCCGGCGACGGTGCCGAGCAGTCCGCCGACGACGCCGAGCCAGGTGAAGATGTACAGCTCGGGCGTGGACGTCAGCTTCCACGGCATGACGAGGACGCCGATGACCCCGGTGATCAGCGCGCCGGTGCGGAAGTTGATGAGCTTGGGCGCGAGGTTCGCCAGGTCGTACGCGGGTGACACGACGTTCGCCGCGATGTTCACGGAGATGGTCGCGACGAAGACCGTGATGAGCGCGAACAGCAGCCCGAAGACGTTGTCGGTCTTGCCGGCGAGCGCGACCGGGTCCCAGATCGCGGCGCCGTAGACCTTCTCGGATCCGGACGTCACCAGGACGGACATCAGGGCGAACAGCGTCATGGTCGTCGGCAGACCGAGGGTCTGCCCCCAGACCTGGGCGCGCTGTCCTTTGCCGAAGCGCGTGAAGTCCGGGATGTTGAGGCTGAGTGTGCTCCAGAAGCCGATCATGCCCATGAGGCCGGGGAAGAAGATCTTCCAGAAGTCGGCGCCCCAGCCGACCCGGGACGGCTCGTCGAGGAGCGTGCCGAAGCCGCCCGCCTTGTTCGCGATCCACACGAGCAGGACGACCGCGCCGACGAGGACGAACGGCGCCGCCCAGTTCTCGAAGCGGCGCAGGGTGTCCATGCCCCGGTAGATGATGGCGAGTTCGAGGACCCAGAAGAGCACGAAGCACAGCCACAGGGTCCACGGGTAGCCGCCGACCTTCGACACGTCGGCCCAGCCTCCGAAGACCTTCCCCAGCAGGACGAACACGCCCTGCCCGCCGATCCAGGTCTGGATGCCGAACCAGCAGCAGGCCACCGCCGCCCGGATCAGCGCGGGCAGATTGGCGCCCCGCAGGCCGAACGAGGCGCGGGCGAGGACGGGGAAGGGTATGCCGTACTTGGGTCCCGCGTGCCCGGTGAGCAGCATCGGCAGGAGCACGATGACGTTGGCGAGGGCGATGGTGAGGACGGCCTGCTTCCAGTCCATGCCCAGGGCGACGAGGCCCGAGGCGAGGGTCCAGGACGGGATGCAGTGGGCCATGCCGATCCACAGGGCCACGAAGTTGTAGGTGGTCCAGCGGCGTTCGGCGAGGGGGACGGGGCGCAGGTCGTCGTTGGCGTAGCGGCTGTCGGAGGGGTAGGCGTCGGCACTGAGGTCGATGCCGCCGCCCGCGGGCAGCGTGGGTGGCGCGGTGTCGGTCATGAGCAGGCCATTCGTTCGGGAGCCGGAGGAGCCGCGGCTCGGACAGCGGGGAGGTGCGAACGGGCCGTGCGGGTGCGGGCGGTGGGGACCCTGGCGGGGAGGACGGGGGTGACGGGCTGTACCGAGATGGGGCTCGGGCGTTGCCCGGGGGATCGCCTCAGGCGTTCACCGCCGCGATGATGTGCTCCCCGTACGCGTCGATCACCTCCTCCTTCGCGTCGTGCATCGCGTAGAGCGCGAACTGGTCGACGCCGAGGTCCCGCAGGGCGCGCAGCTTCTCGACGTGGTCCTGTGCGGTGCCGATGATGCAGAACCGGTCGACGATCTCGTCCGGCACGAACGCCGTGTCGGGGTTCCCGGTCCTGCCGTGGTGGGCGTAGTCGTAGCCCTGTCGGGCCTTGATGTAGTCGGTGAGTTCGTCGGGGACCATCGACGAGTGCTCGCCGTACTTGGTGACGAGGTCGGCGACATGGTTGCCGACCATGCCGCCGAACCAGCGGCACTCCTCGCGCGCGTGGGCGAGGGCCTCGGGCGAGTCGTCGGCGGTGACGTAGGCGGGCGCCGCCACACAGATCTTCACCTCGGACGGGTCGCGGCCCGCTGCGGCGGCCGCGTCCCGCACGGCCTTGATCATGTACTGGGTCAGATACGGGTCGGCGAGCTGGAGGATGAACCCGTCGGCCTCCTCGCCGGCCATCTTCAGGGCCTTGGGCCCGTACGCGGCCATCCAGACGGGCAGTTGGGCGCCGTCCCGCACCCACGGGAAGCGGATCACCGTGCCGCCGAGGTCGGCCTCGTCGCCGCGGCCGAGCGCCCTGATGACCTTCATGGCCTCGCTGATCCGGGCGAGCGTGTTGGGCTTGCGTCCGGCGACGCGCATCGCGGAGTCGCCGCGGCCGATGCCGCAGATGGTGCGGTTGCCGTACATGTCGTTGAGGGTGGCGAAGGTGGAGGCGGTGACCTCCCAGGTGCGGGTGCCCGGGTTGGTGACCATCGGGCCGACGGTGAGGTGCGACGTCTCGGCCAGAATCCGGCTGTAGATGACGAAGGGTTCCTGCCACAGCACGGCCGAGTCGAAGGTCCACCCGTGGGTGAAGCCCTCGCGCTCGGCGCGCTGCATGAGAGAGACGACGCCGGAGGCCGGGGGGTCGGTCTGGAGGACGAGTCCGAAGTCCATGTGATCCGCCAATTTTTCTAGTTCAGGTACTGGCAGGTGGAGTGCGGGGTGTACCCGCCGCGCCCGGAGCGTCTCGTGAACTCGCGCTCGGAGAAGGTGAGTTCACCCCCGGAGCACGGTCTCGGCGGGGCGGCGCGCCGACGGAGTGCCTCAGTGCTCGCCACGTGCGCATACCGCGTGCCCCCAAGCCCCGATCCGGTGGGTCTTTCCGTCCCGGACCGTGCCGAACCCTGTGGAGCGACGCCTCCGAGGCGATCCGAGGGGGCCCAATCCTGGACGTTCTCCTCGGGCTTGGCAAGAGGACTCTACGCGCGCCCACCACTGATTCAGGGAGAAGCACAGGGCCCTGACGATCGGTGTCGCAGAAACGGACCTCGAAGGGGTAGACCTTGCGCGCAGGCCCCTTCGGCTCAAGTCAGCTTCGAGTCCCGGACCTTACTGTCACCCACATGCGGATCTTTGTTACCGGCGGTGCGGGATTCATCGGGTCACAGTACGTAAGGGCACTGCTGTCCGGCGAGCTTCCAGGGGCGGACCTGAATGACGCCCGGGTGACCGTCATCGACGCACTCGGCCACGGCAGCGACCTGCGGAACCTCGCGCCGGTAGCGGAGAATCCTCGTTTCCGGTTCGTCCGCGGTGACATCTGCGACGCGGAACTGGTCGACGAGGTCGTGCGCGGGCACGACGCCATCGTTCACTTCGCCGCCGAGTCGCATGTCGACCGGTCCATCGAAGACGCCCGCGCGTTCGTGACGACGAACGTGCTCGGCACACAGGTCCTGCTGGACGCGGCCCGGCGGCACGGAGTCGGGCGTTTCCTGCATGTGTCGACGGACGAGGTCTACGGTTCCATACCCGTGGGGTCGTGGACCGAGTCGCAGCCGCTGGCGCCGAATTCACCTTATGCGGCGTCCAAGGCGAGCTCCGACCTGTTGGTGCTTTCCGCGCACCGGACCCACGGACTTGATGTCGTGATCACTCGCTGCTCGAATAACTACGGCCCCCACCAGAACCCGGAGAAAGTCATTCCGCGGTTCGTGACGAACCTTCTGCAGGGGCGGCGGGTTCCGCTCTACGGGGAGGGCGACAACGTCCGTGAATGGCTGCACGTCGCAGACCATTGCCTGGCCGTTCAACTGGTTCTGCGCGGTGGCAGGCCCGGCCATGTCTACAACGTCGGCGGCGGCACGGAGCTGACCAACAAGGAACTGACCGCGCGCCTGCTGGAAAGCTGCGGAACGGGTTGGGACATGGTCGAACGCGTCGCTGACCGGCTCGGCCACGACCAGCGGTATTCGCTGGACATGACCAAGATCCGAAATGAGTTGGGTTTCACCCCGCGGCAATCATTCGACACGGGCCTCAAGGCCACCGTCGAGTGGTACAGGGAAAACACTTCCTGGTGGAACCAGTAGAAAACCCGCGAAGTTCGAGCATCGTTCAGGCGATTTTCGAGTGCTGCGACGTAGTCACTGAATCGCTCGGACCTCGGTCATATCGAAATGAACCAAAGGGGATAACCAATGACCGCTCAGACTCTCCCGGCCACCGGCAAGGAAGTGCGGCTGGCGCGCTATGTCGTGAACCAGCCCGCGAAGGACGACTTCGAGGTCGTGGAGGTGGATGTCGCCGAGCCCACGTCCGGCAACGTGCTGGTGCGCAACCTGTACCTCCAGGTGACCGCCGTCATGCGGGACCTGATGACCGAGGACCCCGGGCTGCCCATGATGCCGGCCTACAAGGTCGGCGAGCGGCCGTGGGGCGGCGCGGTCGGCGTCGTCGTGGCCTCACAGAGCCCCGACCTCGCCGTGGGCGACACCGTCCAGCACATGGACGGCTGGACCGAGTACTCCACCGGTCCCGCCGGCCAGTACTTCAAGGTCGACCCGTCGTGGTACCCCGGCCCGGAGTACTTCCTGAACCAGGGCATCACGGCCTACCACGGCATGGCCGACGTCGCCGAAGTCGGCGAGGACGACGTCGTGTTCGTGTCGAACGCGGCCGGCGGTGTCGGCTCGCTCGCCGGCCAGATCGCCAAGGCCCGCGGCGCCAAGCGCGTCATCGGCTCGGCCGGCAGCGCCGAGAAGGTGGAGTACCTCACCAAGGAACTGGGCTACGACGCCGCGTTCAACTACAAGGACGGGCCCGTCGTCGACCAGCTCAGGGAACTCGCTCCCGACGGGATCAACGTGTTCTTCGACCTCGTCGGCGGGGAGCAGTTCGAGGCCGCCGTGCAGGCGTCGGCGCAGGGAGCCCGGCTCGTGCTGGGCGGGGCCGTGTCCGCGCAGACCGGCAACGCCGAAGGCGCGTTCCCCAAGCTGGACATCATGGCCGGGATCATCCGGCAGATCGTCATCAAGCCGTTCTCGACGTACCACACGCCGGAGCAGATCCAGGCGTGGAACCAGCACTTCGCCCAGTGGCTGCAGGAAGGAAAGATCGTCCTGCCCTACACCGTGGTGGAAGGCGGCGTCGACGCCGCGCCCGAGGCGCTCACCGCACTGCTCGGCGGCGCCTACAAGGGCAACGTGCTCGTCAAGATCTCGTGATGGCTGACGCAGCACAGGTGCGGCGCGCGCGCCGGGACCCGGGTGCGGCGAAGTCATCCGTCCGAATGAGGAGTCCCCTCCGATGATCGATCAGGTTGCACTGGACGCCCCGGCGCAGCCGCGCCGGGCCGGACTGGTCCTCGCGGTGTGCTGCCTCGCGCAGCTGACCGTGATCCTCGACGCGTCGATCGTGAACGTCGCCATCCCCTCCATCCAGAACGCGCTGCACTTCACACCGGGCAGCCTGACCTGGGTGTACGACGGGTACCTGATTCCGTTCGCCGGCTTCCTGCTGCTGGCCGGGCGGATGGTGGACCTGTTCGGCGGGCGGCGTCTGCTGCTCATCGGCCTCGCCGTGTTCACGGCGTTCAGCCTCGTCGGCGGCGTCGCGACGAATTCGGTGACGCTGGTACTCGGCCGCGCCGGGCAGGGCTTCGGCGGCGCGATCATGGCGTCCGCCTCGCTGGCCGTGCTGAGTTCCACGTTCACCGAGCCGATGGAGCGGGCCAAGGCGCTCGCCCTGTGGGGTGCGGCTTCGGGCAGCGGCGGGGCGATCGGCGTGCTTAGCGGCGGAGCGATCGTCGAGTGGATGTCGTGGCGCTGGGTCTTCCTCATCAACGTGCCGCTGTGCCTGCTGATCGTGGGGATGGCCGTCTCGTCGGTCGCACCCACACCTCGCGGTGACACCCGCAAGGGGGCGAAGCTCGATGTGCTGGGCTCCGTGTCGGTCACGCTGGGGATCGCCGCGCTCGTCTACGGGCTCGCCGAAGGACAGCGTTACGGGTGGGGGTCGACGCGCATCGTCGGGTCACTGACGATCGGCGTGGTGCTGCTCGCGGTGTTCGTGCTCGACCAGGCCAAGCTGGCCAGGCAGCCGTTGATGGAGCTGAGTCTGTTCCGCAACCGCTCGGTGTGGGCGGCCAACGTCACGATGCTGGCGTTCGGGGCGGCACTGCCCACGACGTTCTACTTCCTGACGTTGCTGTACCAGTCGGTGCTCCATTACAGCGCCATGCGTACGGGACTGGTGTTCCTGCCCCTGACGGTCTTCGCGTTCATCGGTGCCGCCGCCTCCTCGGTGGTCGGACCGCGGACCGGTCCCCGGCCGATGATGCTGGGCGGCCTCCTGCCGATGATCGGCGGACTGGTGTGGCAGTCGGCGGCGAACGAGCACGCGTCCTACGTCGCCGACCTCATGGGTCCTAGCCTGCTGTTCGGCCTGGGCCTCGGGATCGTGGTGACCTCGGTGGCGGGCGCGGCGACGGCGGGTGTGCCAGAGGACAAGCAGGGCCTGGCGTCCGGGGTGCTGAACACCTCGCAGTCGCTGGGCGGCGCGGCCGGCCTCGCGGTCATGGTCGCGCTGGCTCAGGTCCGTACCGCCGACGTCGCCGGTGACGGTCCTCCCGACGCCCACGCGTTCGCGTCCGGCTACGGGGTCGCGTTCCTGGCGACCGCTGTGCTGCTCGCCCTCAGCCTCGCGGCCGCGGCCGCGGTGCCGCGCGGGCCGCAGCCGCAGTAGGCCCCACGGCACACAGGCACGCGCAAGCCCGCCCGGTTCGCACCGGGCGGGCTTGTGGCGCGTGCTGCTGCCGCTCGGCGAGCCGGTACGAGCTGCGACGGTGCCCGGCTGCTGGGCCCACCCGGCCTCGATCGTCCCTATAGCCGCCGTCATTAGCTTCCGAGACATGCGAGGAATAATTCTGGCCGGCGGAACCGGCTCCCGCCTGTGGCCGATCACTCAAGCCATGTCGAAGCAACTCATGCCGGTGTTCGACAAGCCGATGATCTACTACCCGCTGTCCACGCTGGTGCTGGCGGGCGTGCGGGACGTCCTCGTCATCACCACGCCGTCCGACCGGGACTCCTTCGAGCGGCTGCTGGGCGACGGCTCGCACCTGGGCCTGCAGATCCAGTACGCGACGCAGCCCAGGCCCGGGGGCATCGCCCAGGCGTTCCTGATCGGCGCGGACTTCATCGGGGACGAGCCGGTGGCGCTCATCCTCGGCGACAACATCTTCCACGGAGCCGGCCTCGGGGATCAGCTGAAGGCGCACGCCGACCCGGAAGGCGGTCACATCTTCGCCTACCCGGTGGCGAACCCGAGCGACTTCGGTGTCCTGGACTTCGACCTCGAAGGGCGCGTCGTCTCCATCGAGGAGAAGCCGGCCCACCCGAAATCGCGATACGTGGTCCCCGGCCTGTACTTCTACGACAACCGCGTGGTCGACATCGCCAGGTCCCTGCGGCCCAGCGCGCGCGGCGAGCTGGAGGTCACCGAGGTGAACCAGACGTATCTGCGCCGCGGTGAGCTCAGCGTCACCGTGCTCGACCGCGGCACGGCGTGGCTCGACACCGGGACCTTCGCCTCGCTGGTGCAGGCGTCGGAGTTCGTCCGGGTGATCGAGGAGCGACAGGGACAGAAGATCGGCTGCGTCGAGGAGGCGGCCTGGCGCAACGGCCTCATCGACAGCGACCGGCTCCGGGAGCTCGCGCAGCCGCTCCTTTCCAGCGGCTACGGGGAGTACCTCATGGGACTGCCCGAGGCCGCCACCCAGGACATCCAGCGGCTGGTCCCGGTCGGCGCCGGCGCCAACGGGTGACGAGGAGGCCTGATGAACTTCGAAGAACTCGGCATCGAGGGCGTCCACCTCGTCGAGCCACAGGTGTTCGGCGACTCGCGCGGCGCGTTCCTGGAACTGTTCGTCGGCCACCGGCTGTCCGCGGCGACCGGCCGTCCGATGGACGTGGCGCAGGTCAACTGCTCGGTCTCGCGACGCGGCACGATCCGCGGAATCCATCTCACGGCGTCCCCGCCGGGTGAGGCGAAGTACGTGACGTGCGTCAGCGGTTCGATCGTCGACGTCGTCGTCGACGTCCGCCTCGGCTCGCCCACGTACGGCGCGTCCCTCGCGATCCCGCTGGACGACGAGCAGCGCCGCGCCGTGTACATCCCCGGGGGGCTCGGCCACGGGTTCGCGGCGGTCAGTGAGACCGCCGTGGTCACGTACCTGTGCGACAACGTCTACACCCCCGGGAAGGCGATCTCGATCAATCCGCTGGACCCGCAGCTCGCCCTGCCATGGCCCGACCTGGACGACCTCGTCCTCTCGGACAAGGACAGGACCGCGCCGACGCTGGCGGAGACGGAGGCCCTGGGCGTGCTCCCGAAGTACGCGGACCTTCGCGTCAAGACACCGATCCGGCCGCTGGGATGACGCGGCCGGCGTCCCCGAGCGAGTCGACGACACCAGGAGCAGGACTACTCATGCAGAAGCACATCGCCTTCCTGAACATCCCCGCGGCGGGGCATGTCACGCCGACGCTGGGCGTGGTCGAGGAGTTGGTCAGGCGCGGTCACAAGGTCAGCTACCTGGCCGCCGACGGCTTCGCCGAGAAGATCGCCTCGACGGGCGCTGACGTCATTCCCTACGCCACGACGCTCGACCCGCGCACGATCGCCCCGACCGGCGCGGAGGACTGGCTGGCCCGTGTCCTGTTGGGCGCGGTCCGGGAGGCGGCCGCCACGGCGCCGACGCTGGAGGCCCACTTCGGTGACGATCTGCCGGACTGCCTCGTCTACGACATCTCCATGCAGTTCCTCGGCCGGGTGATGTCGCGCAAGTTCGGCGTGCCGGGGATCCAGCTCTATCCGGTCCTGGCGTCCCACCAGTACTTCTCCGAGGCGGAGGGCGCCGCCGAGGGGATGTTCGGCCAACTGACCCGCGAACTGCGGGCGTTCGCCGACGCACACGGGCTGCAGGACGTCACGCTGGACGAGCTGATGTCGGACGCGCCCCGCAACATCTCCTTCATGCCGCGCGAGTTCCAGTCCGACGCCGACTCCTTCCCCGAGGACCGGTACACGTTCGTCGGGATCCCGCTGCGGGAGAGCGACCTGCAGGGCACGTGGCAGCCGTCGAGCGACAAGCCCGTGGTGCTGATCTCCCTGGGCACGACCTTCAACACCCAGCCCGAATTCTTCGCGATGTGCGCGAAGGCCTTCGAGGGGCTGCCGTGGCACGTGGTGATCGCGGCGGGCCCCGGCGTGGACCTGGAGGCGGTGGGCGAACTGCCGCCCAACGCCGAGATCCACACGTGGCTGACGCTGCAGGCGGTCCTCGAGCACGCCGGCGCGTTCGTATGCCACGGCGGCGCCGGCAACACCATGAACGCCCTGTACGCGGGGGTGCCCCTCGTCTCCGTACCGCACAACGGCGACTCGGAGATGATCGCCGCGCGCACGGGCGAGTTGCGCCTCGGCCGTGTCCTGCCCCCCGAGGAGGTGACCGCCGAGACCCTGCGGGAGGCCGTCCTGGAGGTCGCCGCCGACGAGACCGTGCAGGCGAACCTGCGTGACATGCGCAAGTACATGAAGGAGGCGGGCGGCGCACCGCGCGCGGCCGACACGATCCTCGGCCACCTCCACACCGTGTCGGAGTAACCACCCGAACAACCGCCGGATCAACCACCGAAGCAGCTGCCGAGCAGTCACCGAACCCGACTGGAGAAACTGATGAATTCGCACGATCTCAGCACCAAGCTCGTCCCGAGCGACCTGTACCTGGAGATCCAGCAGTTCTACGCGCTGCAGCTCAAGATTCTCGACCGTGGTGACGGCGAGCAGTGGGCGCGCACCTTCACGGAGGACGGCGTGTTCCAGGCCGCCGACATGCCCGATCCCCTGGTCGGCCGCGACATACTCGTCAAGGCGATCGAGCGGCAGAGCGGCCTGCACGAGGGGCTCGTCCTGCGGCACTGGGTCGGGCAGCTGACCGTCGAGCAGATCGACGACGACACCGTCCGCGCACAGAGCTACGTCATGGTCTACGTGACCCCTGACCGCACGCTCCTGAGCGGGGAGGTGCACTTCCGCCACCACACCCTCTGCGACGACGAGCTCGTCCGTTCGAACGGGACGTGGCTCGTTCGGAACCGCTTCGTCGAGACCGACGGCGAGTACAAGTGAGCACCGCGCGAGCCGAGAGGTCGTCGGACATGAAAAGGATCATCGCCACGATGGTGTCGGTCGGTGCCCTGACCGCCCTGGCGGCAGGCACCGCGCACCCGGCGCCCTACGCGGGCACCGACTCCTCCCGCCAACTGGTGGGCAAGTGGGCCGGTACGGTCACCCATGGGGGCACCACCGGTGATATCGAGCTCATTTTCACACCGAGCGGCAAGGCGTGCCTCATCACGTCCGCCGGTGTCAGCAGGGGCAGTTGGAAGTCCACCGGCGGCGCCGGCGACTTCAACTACAAGATCGCCGAGGCGATGATCGACGAGACCGGCACACAGCTCGGCTGGATCCACATCGACCAGAACACCGAGGCGGTGAGCAGCGCCTTCACCAGCACCGGCGTCTCTCACGTCTACGACATGGCCGGGAACCCCCAGTTCACCCAAGTCGCCGACGTCGATGTCCACCGCGTCGCCGGCGCCCCCCGCTGCTGAGGACGACACATGATCCCTCTCTTCAAGGTGGCGATGTCCGCGAAGGCGTCGGCGCTGGTCGGCGAGGTTCTGGACAGCGGCTACATCGGTCAGGGCGCGAAGGTCGACGAGTTCGAACGCGCCCTGGCCGAGCGGCTGGACAACCCCCGGATCCTGACCGTCAACAGCGCCACGTCCGGGCTGCACCTGGCCCTGCACCTGGTCGCGACGGAGTCCGGTCGGGACGGCGAGGTCCTGGCTACCGCGCTGACCTGCACGGCGACGAACTGGCCGATCCTGGCGAACGGGATGCGGATCCGCTGGGTGGACACCGACCCGGCGACCCTGAACGTGGACCTCGACGACCTGGCCCGGAAGATCACGCCCGCGACCCGGGCGATCGTCCTCGTGCACTGGGGCGGCTACCCCGTCGACCTCGACCGCCTGAACTCCGTTCTCGACCAGGCCGAACGCGTCCACGGAGTCCGGCCCCGGGTCATCGAGGACTGCGCCGACGCATGGGGCGCCACGTACCAGGGCGTCCCGCTCGGCGGGCACGGCAACATCAGTGTCTACAGCTTCCAGGCGATCAAGCACCTCACGACCGGTGACGGCGGACTGATCGTGCTGCCCGACGACGAACTGCTGCACCGCGCCAGGATGCTGCGCTGGTACGGCATCGACCGCGACGGCGGCGGGGCCCGGTTCAAGAACGACATCCCCGAGTACGGCTTCAAGTTCAATATGAACGACATCAACGCGGCCATCGGGCTGGCGAACCTCGAGGCCGTCGACGACCTCGTCGCCCGGCACCGCGAGAACGCCGCGTTCTACGACGGCGAGCTGGCCGGGGTGGCCGGTGCAGAGCTGACGGAGCGGGCCTCCGACCGAAATCCGTCGTTCTGGTACTACTCCCTCAAGGTGGACGACCGCGACGCGTTCGTCCTGCGCATGAAGGATGCCGGAATCGCCACGAGCGAGGTCCACGAGCGCAACGACGTCTACGGCGCCACCCGGGACTGCACAGCGGTCCTGCCCGGGCTCGACCGCGTGGCCGGGCGGCACATCGCCCTACCGGTCGGCTGGTGGGTGTCGGACGACGACCGGGCCCACATCGCGAAGACCGTCAAGGGCGGCTGGTGACCGTCGCCGGACAGCGCGGGACGAGGAGGCGGGGGCACCGGTCGGCGCCCCCGCCTCCTCGTCCCGCCTCGGCCCGGACGCGGGTGCCGGCACAGCGGCGGCTCGACCGCGGTTGTAGCAGCCGTCCCTAGCCTCAGGACACCCGACTGTCTCGGGCTGACAAGGAGGCCTCAAGCATGGGCACAGAGATCACACCGTTCCGGGTGCACTTCCCCGACGACTCGGTGCAGGAGCTGCGTCGACGACTGACTGCCGCGCGCTGGCCGGACGCCGAGACGGTCGACGGCTGGGAGCAGGGTCCGAAGCTGTCGTACATGAAAAATCTGTGCGCTTCGTGGGAGCGGGAGTACGACTGGCGCGCCGCCGAGGAGCGCCTCAACGCCGTCCCCCAGTTCCGCACCGAGATCGACGGCCTGGACGTGCACTTCCTGCACGCGCGTTCCCCCCATGCCGGCGCCACGCCCTTGCTGCTGACCCACGGGTGGCCCAGCTCGGTCCTGGAGTTCCTGGACCTGATTCCCGAGCTCACCGATCCCGAAGACCCGTCCCAGGCCTTCCACGTGGTGTGCCCGTCGCTGCCGGGACACGGATTCAGCGGCAGGCCGTCGTCCGCGGGCTGGACGGTCGGCAGGACCAGCAGGGCCTGGGCGCAGTTGATGGCCCGGCTCGGCTACCCGCGATACGGCGCGCACGGCGGTGACTGGGGTTCGTGGGTGAGCGCCGAACTCGGCACCGCCGACCCGGACCACCTCCTGGGCATCCATCTGACCATGCCGCTGGCCAAGGCACCCGATCACCCGGTGGAACTGGACGCGCGCGACCAGCAGGCCATGGCACGGATGAAGAGTTTCGGCCAGAACCGCTCGGGCTACGCGGCCATCCAGTCCACGCGCCCGCAAGCGCTCGGATACGGCCTCGCGGACTCCCCCACCGGTCAACTCGCCTGGATCCTGGACCGGTTCTGGGAGTGGGTCGACCACGACGGCAGCCTGGAGAAGGCGCTGCCCCAGGACGCGCTGCTCGACATGGCCACCGTCTACTGGCTGACGGGCACCGGGGCCTCGTCGGCACGGCTGTTCTGGGAGAGCTTCAACAAGGAGCCGATGAATCCCACGAACGTACCCGTCGGATGCTCCGTGTTTCCCAAGGACGCGTGGCTGCCGCGCGCGTGGGCCGAACAGCGCTTCACGGATCTGCGTTACTGGAAGGATCTCGACAGCGGCGGGCACTTCCCGGCCCTGGAGAGGCCCTCCGTCCTCGCCGATGAACTGCGAGCGTTCTTCGCTCTCCTGAACTGAGAGGTCAGATGGCCACCACTGCGTCCCAGCCCGCCGACGTGCTCGACCGGCGGGCTCTCAACCGCGCCTTTCTGGCACGCCAGTTGCTGCTGAACCGACGACCGATGCCGGCAGAAGCAGCGCTCGAGCACCTCGTGGGCCTGCAGGCGCAGGCGCCCTTCCCCCCGTACTACGGCCTGTGGACCAGGCTGGAGGACTTCCGTCCCACGGAACTGGCCGAACTCCTCACCGGGCGGCAGGCCGTGCGCGTCCCGCTGATGCGCGGCACCGTCCATCTGGTCACGTCCTCCGACTGCCGCAGACTGCGGCCGTGCGTGAAGCCGTTCCTGGAACGAAGCCTGATCAGCACCTTCGCCAAGGACCTGAACGGACTGGATCCCGCCAAGGTGGCGGCAGCGGGCCGGGAGCTCCTGGAAGAGGCTCCGCACACCGTCGGCGACCTGACCGCCGCCCTGCGTGCGACCTGGCCGGACCACCCCGCCAACGCGCTCAGCAACGTCGTGCGCTGTCTGCTGCCGGTGGTCCAGATCCCGCCCCGCGGAGTCTGGGGGCAGGGCGGACAGCCGACGTACGCCTTGGCGGAGGACTGGATCGGCGCCCCGCTGGACACGGAGCCCGACCTCGACGACCTGGTCCTGCGCTATCTGGCGGCGTTCGGGCCCGCCACCGTCAAGGACATCCAGGCATGGTCGGGTCTCACCCGGCTGCGCGCGGTGACCGACCGCCTGCGTCCGCGGCTGGTCTCCTTGCGCGACGAGGAAGGAAGAGAGCTCCTGGATCTGCCGGACGCCCCGCGGCCGGGCACCGACGCGCCCGCACCGGTTCGCTATCTGGCGCCGTACGACAACGCGATCCTCTCCCACGCGGACCGCACCCGGATCATCAGCGATGCCCATCGCAAGGCCATCGCGACGAAGAACGCCGTGATTCCGGGGACGATCCTCGTCGACGGATTCGTCGCCGGCGCCTGGCGGGTCGACCGTGCGCGCGCGTCGACCACCGTCGACGTACAGCTCTTCTCCGCCGTGAGCAAGCGGGTGCGTGCCGAGCTCGCGGAGGAGGGCGAGCGTCTGCTGCTCTTCGCCTCGGACGGCGCCGCACCGCGTGAACTTCGCATCGCCGACGCGTGACGCGACGGACGAACCCCCTGGGGGACGGTGATCGTCGATCGCACACCGTCCGCCAGGGGGTTCGTTGTCAGCCCAGGCCGTTGTCAGCTCAAGCTCGAGTCCGCGGGGATGCTCGGCCGGGCCTCTCCCGGCAACTCCACACGCGTGGGCGGCAGTTCACCGTCTACCAGGTACGCGTCGACGAGCGCGTCCACCTGCGCGTTGCCGCCGAGCCGGTAGATCTCGTGGGCTCCGGAGTCGGTGACCAGGATCAGCGGATGCCCCAGTCGCTCGGCCATGGCCACCGCCCCCGGGCAGTGGTCCAGCGGGTCGCCGTCGGCCTGCACCACAAGCCCCGTCGGGTAGTCGCCGCGGATGATGGCCGGGCGCCGCTCGACGGGTGTGCACGTACCGAAGGCGGCGACCCAGGGCTGAGCGCGCATCACGCCGAAGCCGTAGGGGAAACGGTCCCTGAAGTCACGCATGTCGCGGTAGTAGATCTCCAGGTCGGCCGGCCACTCGGTCTCGCACGTCACGGCTTCCAGCACGGCGTCGCGCAGTCCGCCCGCCGCGGTACCCGGCCGCCAGCGGGACTGGCCCGCTAGCAGTTCACGGGCCCGCTCCGCGTCGCCGGCGCCGGTCGCCTTGCCCAACTCGCCTATCAGGGCGCCGAGTTCTTGCCAGCGACCGCGAGCCGCGCTCAGGGTGCCGACGACTCCGTCGAACGCAGTACGCAAGGACGCGCCCTCGCCGATGGAGGCCAGGGCCGCCGCGGCCTCCTCCACGCTCTCCAGTACCCGCGCGGCGCCGTCGCCGAGACCGAAGAACCGGTCACGCTGCCCGACCCACTCCGCCCACAGGTCCACGTTCTCGCGCACCGCGAGCGCCTGGGAGGCGAACTGCTCCCGCCAGTCCCAGTCCGGATGGACCGAGGAGTCGAGGACGCTGCGGTCCAGGTGCGCTCCGAACATCGCCCCGTAGAGCGCGCCGAGCAGCGTGCCGTAGGCCCAGCCGACGAAGCTGATCCGCGCTTCGCCGAGCAGGATGCGGATCACGTTCATGTCGCGGGCGCTGTTGGCCGTGGTGGTGTGACGGCGCAGGTTGCCCCCGGCGCGCACGCACCCCTGGTCGCGTTCCCACATGTCCGCGGAGATGGCGGCGAACACGGAGTCCGGGGGGCGCGAGTCGAACGGCACGGTCGTCGGACTCGCTTCGCCCTCGACCCGGGTCGAAGCGCCGGTTCCACGAGGGTCGAAACCGATCAGGTCGTAGACCTCGTGGGGCGCGGTGCCGGCCAGACGCGTCGGCAGCAGCCTGCCGAGACCGCCGTCGCCGCCCGGGCCACCGTTGAGGGACAGCAGCGCACCACGCCTCCTGCGCTGATCCAGCGCCCGGATCCGGCTGAGCGCCAGCTCGATGCGCTCACCGGAAGGGTGCGCGTAGTCGAGCGGCACTTCGATGAAGGCGAGTTCGAGGCTGTCGTCGAATTCGCCCGGCTTCCACGTCAGTTGCTGCGTCAGAAAGTGGCGCAACCCGGATTCGTCCCATGTCATGAGGGCACGGTCCGGCTCGGCGCTAGAGGCACTCCGGAGCCGGCATGGAGCTGTGAGGCGAGCCGCGGCCCGCTACGACGATCCTCCAGCAGCGCTAGAGGCCAATCAGCCATTCTCATCGCCATGAAAACGCGACTCATCCTCACCGTGACGGCGGCCGCGCTCCTGGGCGTGGTGACAACGACCGGCACCGCCGGGGCGTCCCAGCTGTGCGCCCTTACTCCCGTCGGAACCTGGTCGGGCACGGTCACCCGCCCCGGAGCGAGCGACCCGATCCAGCTCTCCTTCGGCAAATCCGGCCATGCGTGCCTGATAACCACCTCCGGGTCCGGCACCGCGACCAGCAGCGGAACCTGGACCCGGAGCGGATCCCAGCAGTTCAACTACAAGATCAAGGAATCACTGACCGATGCGAACGGGACGGCCACCGGCTGGATCCAGATCAACCAGGACGCCGTCCAGGAAGGAACGGACTTCAGCAGCTCCGGTACCTCACTGATCTACGACCTCAACGGCAACCTGCAAGGGTCGGTGATCTCCCACGTCACCGCCACCAGGACCTCCTCCTCCGCGCTTCCGTGCGCCGCCTGAGCGAGAGCCTTGGCGTTCGTCGCCGGTGCGGGCCCGCTAGCCGACGTACTGCGTGATGCCGCGGGGGACGTACACGCCGTGTCCGGCCCGACCCGTGAACGTCCGCTGATCGATGACCAGTTCACCGCGGGAGAGCACCGTCTCGACGCGGCCGGTGATCCGCTTGCCCTCGTACGCCGAGTAGTCGACGTTCATGTGATGGGTCTCGGCGGAGACGACCTGCTCGGCGTGCGGGTCGTAGATGACGACGTCGGCGTCGGCGCCCGGCGCGATGGTGCCCTTCTTCGGGTAGAGGCCGAACATGCGGGCCGGGGTCGCGCAGGCGATCTCGATCCAGCGGCGGCGCGAGATGTGTCCGTCGACGACGGCCTGGTGCAGGAGGTCCATGCGGTTCTCGACGCCGGGCATGCCGTTGGGGATCTTCGAGAAGTCGCCGCGGCCCAGCTCCTTCTGCCCGGTGAAGCAGAACGGGCAGTGGTCGGTGGAGACGACCTGGAGGTCGTTCGTGCGCAGGCCACGCCACAGGGCCGCCTGGTGGTCCTTGGGCCGCAGGGGCGTGCTGCACACGTACTTGGCGCCCTCGAAGTCCGGCTCGGCGAGGTTGTCCGTGGACAGGAAGAGGTACTGCGGGCAGGTCTCGCCGAAGACGTTCAGGCCCTCGTCGCGGGCCCGCGCGATCTCGGCGAGCGCCTCCTGCGCCGAGACGTGCACCACGTACAGGGGCGCGCCCGCGACCTGGGCGAGCTTGATGGCGCGGTGCGTCGCCTCGGCTTCGAGGAGCGCCTTCCTGACCTCGCCGTGGAAGCGCGGGTCGGTCTCGCCGCGCTCCAGCGCCTGCTGCACGAGGACGTCGATCGCGATGCCGTTCTCGGCGTGCATCATGATGAGGCCGCCGTTCTCACCGGCCCGCTGCATGGCGCGCAGGATCTGCCCGTCGTCGGAGTAGAAGACGCCGGGGTACGCCATGAACTGCTTGAACGACGTGACCCCCTCGGCGACGAGCAGGTCCATCTCCTTGAGCGTCTCGTCGTGCACGTCGGAGACGATCATGTGGAAGCCGTAGTCGATCGCGCAGTTCCCGTCGGCCTTGGCGTGCCAGGCGTCCAGGCCCTCGCGCAGGGTGTGCCCGACGGACTGGATGGCGAAGTCGACGATGGTGGTCGTGCCGCCCCAGGCCGCCGCCCGGGTGCCCGTCTCGAAGGTGTCGGCGGCGAAGGTGCCGCCGAACGGCATCTCCATGTGGGTGTGCGCGTCGACACCGCCCGGGATGACGTACTTCTGGCGGGCGTCGATCGTCCGGTCCGCGGTCCAGGATTCCGCGGCGTCGGTGCCGGCCGCGGCGAGGGCGGCGATGCGCCCGTCCTCGATGAGTACGTCGGCGTGGATCTCGTCGGCGGCGGTGACGACGAGTCCGCCGCGGATGACGGTACGGCTGCTGCTCATGCTCCCTCTTCCGTGTCTACGCTGCCTACGGGTTGGTCAGCGGCGTGTACGCGCCCGGCGCGCGGTCGCGGTAGAACTGCCAGCGGTCGCGGACCTCGCGCAGTTTGGCCATGTCGAGGTCCCGTACGACGAGTTCGGGTTCCTTGTCCCCGGCGACCTCCCCGACGAACTGGCCCTCCGGGTCGACGAAGTAGCTCGTCCCGTAGAAGTCGTTGTCGCCGTACTCCTCCTGGCCGACGCGGTTGATCGCGCCGACGAAGTACTCGTTCGCGACGGCGGACGCCGGCTGTTCCAGCTGCCACAGGTAGCCGGACAGACCGCGCGAGGTCGCCGACGGGTTGAACACGATCTGCGCCCCTTCGAGGCCCAGTGCGCGCCAGCCCTCGGGGAAGTGCCGGTCGTAGCAGATGTAGACGCCGATCTTCCCGACGGCCGTGTCGAAGACGGGCCAGCCGGAGTTGCCCGGCCGGAAGTAGAACTTCTCCCAGAATCCCTTCACTTGCGGGATGTGGGTCTTGCGGTACTTGCCGAGGTAGGTGCCGTCGGCGTCGATCACGGCGGCCGTGTTGTAGAGGACGCCGGGCTGCTCCTCCTCGTACATCGGCAGCACGAGGACGATGCCGTGCTCGGCGGCGAGCGTCTGGAAGCGGCGGACGGTGGGGCCGTCGGGGATCGCCTCGGCGTACTCGTAGAACTTCGCGTCCTGCACCTGGCAGAAGTACGGGCCGTAGAACAGCTCCTGGAAGCAGAGGACCTTCGCCCCCTGCGCGGCGGCGTCGCGGACGGCCTGCTCATGGACCTGGATCATGGACTCTTTGTCGCCCGTCCAGGCGGTCTGGAAGATCGCGGCGCGGATCACGGTGCTCATCGGGGACCTCCGGTCGCTCGGTGTGCCGTGAGCCTAGGAAGTCCGCGCCGTGTACCGGAGGTGCACCGTGTCACGTCTGGAGCCGTACGGCGTTCCACGCTGTCACCCTCTCTGCGCGTCATGGGCGAGGAGGGCGATGTGGACGGACGCGGCCTGCTCGAAGTCGTCGAGGTCCAGGCCGAGGAGCGACTCAATGGCCTCCAGCCTGCGGTAGAGGGCGGGGCGGCTCATGTGGTGGAGCTGCGCCGTGCGCGACTTGTTGCGCCCGGTCGCGAGATAGGTCCGCAGCACGGGCAGCAGGCCCGGGTCGTCGGCGTACAGGAGCCCGTCCAGCTCGCGTTCGGCGAAGGCCTGCACGTGCGGGTCGTCGCGCAGGAGCCGTACCAGGCCCCGCAGGCGTACGTCACGCAGGCGCACGACGGGCGGGACGTCCGGGGTGCCGGCCGCGGCCTGCGCGACGTGCAGCGCCTCGCGCAGCCCGGCGGCCACGTCGTCCCAGGCGGTGCACGGCTCGGCGGCCGCCACGACGGCCTGCTCCCCCGCCCCGGTGCCCAGGCGGGCCGCGAAGTGCTCGGTGAGCGGTCCGGCGGCCTGGTCGCGGGCGAGGCTGAGCAGGACGGCGGTGGCGCCGTCCGCGAGCTCGGCAGCAAGCCCGCAGAGCCCCAACAGGCGTAGTACGCGGCCGAGTTCGGCCGGGTCGCCGTCGCGGACGACGAGCGGGACGAAGGTGCGGCGGTTGACGGGGAGACCGGCGACCCTGGCCCGGGGCAGGAGCTGGCGGGCCGGTACGACGCCGGAGACGAGCTCGGTGAGGATGCCCTGCGCGGACTGCTGCTCCCAGGTGTGGGCGGCGCCCCCGAGCATGCGGTGCAGGACGAGGGCCTCGGCTGCACGTTCGGCGAGGAGCCGTCCGGTGGGGCCGTCGCCCCGGTAGCCGCACAGCACGACGCTGCCCCAGCGCTCGCCGCGCCCGTCGAGGGCGGCGCGGTACCAGTCGGCGCCGTCGGCGCAGCCCGCCCGGCGCGCGATGCGTTCCCAGTCGCGCAGCACGTCGTCCACGGCGGACCGCTCACCGGCGGTGGCGAGGACACGGTGGGCGAGGTTGGCGACGACGACCGGGCAGCCGCTGTGCGCGGCGATCTCGTCGAGGAGCCGCTGGAGCGGGGCGCCCGCCGTGATGAGTCCGGTCAGCGCGGTGCGGATCCCCTCGGAGAGGCTGACGGCGGCGAACTTCCGCCTCACGAGCCTCGACTGGACCTCCTCCGTGAGTTCGGCGAAGGGGAACGGGCGGTGCAGGACGACCATCGGCAGCCCGTACCGCTCGGCCGCGCGCCGCATGTCCTCGGGCGGTGACGGGAAGGCACGGCCGAGCCCGAGGACGACGGCCGCCGCCTCCGCGCGGTGCAGGGACTCGATGTACTCGGTCCTGGCGTGGGCGTTCCCGGCCAGGAGGACGCCGGTGGTGAGGACCATCTCGCCGCCGCTGAGCATCACCCCGACGTCGGCGGCCTCGGCGACGTGCACCCAGCGCACGGGCCGGTCGAGGTGACCGGCCCCCGCGACCACCTCGGGGTCCCCCGCCGCGATCCGCTCCAGGGCGAGTATCTGCCGTACGGACAGGGCGTGTTCGGCGGCGGTGACGGTCATGGGGCCCCCTTCCTTGGCACTGCCTTCGAACGGGCAGACCCGCTGCCTCGGCTAACAGGCGCTGTGCAGGGCCCGCTCCAGGACGGCCGCTCCCTCTTCCGCCTCGGCGACGGTGAGCGTCAGTGGTGGCGCGATGCGCAGCACGCTGGTGTTGTGCCCGCCGCCCTTGCCGACGAGGAGTCCGCCCTCGCGGGCCGCCTCGATCACGCGCGCCGCCGCGTCCGGGTCGGCCTCGTCCGTGCCGGGTTTCACCAGCTCGATGCCGATCATCAATCCCCGGCCGCGTACTTCTCGTACGCACTCCGTGGCGGCGCCGACGGCCCGGAGCCGCTCGATGAGGAGGCCGCCGACGCGGCGGGCGTTGCCCTGGAGGTCGTGTTCCAGGAGGTAGATCAGGTTGGCCAGGCCGGCCGCCATCGTCACCGGCGAGCCGCCGAACGTCGAAATGGAGTTGGAGTCCAGGCAGTTCATGACCTCGGCGCGCGCGACGACGCCGCCGATGGACATGCCGTTCCCGATGCCCTTGGCGAAGGTCAGGATGTCGGGGGGACCGTTCTGCGCGTGCGCCTGCCAGCCCCAGAAGTGGTCGCCGGTGCGGCCCCAGCCCGTCTGCACCTCGTCGGCGATCCACAGGATGCCGTGCTCCTGCAGCACCTCGCGGAACGCCGCGTACAGGCCGTCGGGCGGCGAGGTGAACCCGCCGACGCCCTGGATGGGTTCGGCGATCAGCGCGGCGACGCCACGTGTCTGGCCGAGGATGTCCCGCAGGTCGTCGACGCACGCCTCGATGAACTGGGCGTCGGTCAGACGGGAGTACGGGCCCCGGCTGCGCACCCCGCCATGGACGTACAGCGTCTGGAGGGGGGAGAGGCTGGTCGGGGACCATCCGCGGTTGCCGGTGATGCCGACGGCGGAGAAGGACCGGCCGTGGTAGCTGTTGCGCATCGCGAGGATCTGGTTCGAGCGGCGGTGCGCGGTGGCGAGCAGCAGCGCCGTGTCGTTGGCCTCGGTGCCGGAGGTGGTGAAGAAGACGCGGGCGTCCGGGATGCCGGACAACGAGGCCACGCGCTCGGCGAGTTCGACCATCTGCCGGTTGAGGTAGAGGGTCGAGGTGTGGATGATGCGTCCGGCCTGCTCGCTGACCGCCTTGGTCACCTCCGGCAGGGCGTGCGCGGTCATCGTCGTCAGGATGCCGCCGAAGAAGTCGAGGTACTTGTTCCCGGCGGCGTCCCAGACGTGACGGCCCTCGCCGTGGGTGATCTCGATCGGGCGGTCGTAGTACAGGGCGAGCCAGTCCGGCAGGACGGCGCGGTGACGGGCGTGGAGGTCGGGGGTCATCAAGGTCGCACGGGTCCCTTCGTCGGCTCCTTCACGAGTGACAGTGGTCATGGCTGCACCAGCCCTTCGTATGCGTCGGGCCGGCGGTCCCGGTAGAACGCCCACTGCTGGCGCACCTCTTCGATGAGGCCGAAGTCGAGGTCCCGTACGAGGAGTTCCTCGTCCTTGTCGCTCGCGGCGTCGCCCACGGTCTGCCCACGGGGGTCAACGAAGTAGCTCGTGCCGTAGAAGTCGTTGTCCCCGTACTCCTCGACGCCCACGCGGTTGATCGCGGCGATGAAGTACTCGTTCGCGACGGCCGCGGCCGGCTGTTCCAGCTGCCACAGGTAGGCCGAGAGGCCACGGCTCGTGGCGGACGGGTTGTACACGAGCTGGGCGCCGTTGAGGCCGAGCTGGCGCCAGCCCTCCGGGAAGTGCCGGTCGTAGCAGATGTAGACGCCGACGCGGCCGACGGCGGTCTCGAAGACCGGCCATCCCAGGTTCCCCGGCTTGAAGTAGTACTTCTCCCAGAAGCCCTTCACCTGCGGGATGTGGTGCTTGCGGTACTTGCCGAGGTACGTGCCGTCGGCGTCGATCACGGCCGCGGTGTTGAAGTAGAACCCGGACTGCTCGACCTCGAAGACCGGTACCACGACGACCATCCCGGTCTCGCGGGCCAGCGCCTTCATCCGGGTCACGGTCGGCCCGTCCGGCACGGGCTCGGCCCAGCGGTAGTGCTCCGCCTCCTGCACCTGGCAGAAGTAGGGGGCGTTGAAGACCTCCTGGAAGCCGATGATCCGGGCGCCCTGCCGGGCCGCCTCCCGCGCATGTTCCTCATGCTTGGTGATCATGGATTCGGTGTCGCCCGTCCAGGTCGCCTGGACCAGCGCGGCGCGTACGACGTGGGCCATGTGCCGCTCCTTTGCCTGTTGCCCCCGCCGGGGGACGTCAGAGAGCCTCTACGCCCGTAGACACAGGCCGTAGAGGGACGAACGTAAGCCTCACCGGCGGCCTTGCCAAGACCATCGCCGTTAACCGGCGGAATCGATCATGTTTCGCACCCGTGCGGGTGAGAAGCGACCGGGCTACGCATGGAACCCGGCGACTCTGAGCGCGTGCACGACATCCCAGTACCGCTCGTCGGACACGCCGCGCGCCGCCTCGGCGAGCAACGGCACGAGGCGTCCGGGGTCGTCGCGCACGCTGCGGGCGGCCTCCTCGGGGGTGCGTACGCGGACGTACGCGTCGAGGAGCGCACGGGTCTCGCGATGACGGCCCTCGCCGGTGAGGCGGAGCACGGACGCGCCGATCTCGGTGGCGGGACGGGCCACTCCCTGGCGCAGGATCTGCTGCGCGTCGGCGGTGCGTCCCGCGGCGGCGAGCGCGTCGGCGGCGGCCACCAGGAGGTCCGCCGGGAGCGAGGCCGTCTCCCAGAGCAAGGTCGCCCAGTCGGCGCCGAGTCCGGCGCGGCCCAACTCGGCTGCGAGCAGCGGGAATCGGGCGGCGGGCCAGTGGGCCGCCTCGACGAGCACGCCGTGCGCCTCCCCGCCGCGGCCCTCGGCGCGCAGCCGCAGGAGAGTGCCGACGCAGGCGGCGATGGCGGCGCGCGCCTCGCTGTCGAGGTGCTGCGGGGCCGGCGGTGCCGTCGTCTCCCCTTCGGCGGCTCCGGCGAACCGGGCGCCGCGAGGGCTCGCCACGGCGTCCCGTAACGGGCCCTGAACGGCGAGGGCGGCGGGCAGGGGCGCGTCGTCGGCGGGCGCGGCCTCGGCGGGCATCCCGGCGAAACGGGCGCTGCCTCGTGGGCGGCGTTTGCGTTCCTTGGACGATTCGGAGCGTTTTGGGGGTTCGGGCGGCGCCGGCTGCGGGTGCTGCTGCGGTAGGGGCACGGGTGGCGGTGATGGCCGGCGGTCCAGGTCCGCGATCCTCCGGTGGAGCTCCGCGCAGCGGGCCGTCGCGCGTTCATGGTCGTCGCGTGCCCAGGCCAGGTCGAGGCGCATCGCCTCCGCCTGCTCCCGCGTGGCGGCCGTGTGCAGGAGCTGGGCCAGCTCCACCTGGCGCCCTGCGGCGTACCGCTGCTCACGGAGCATCACGTCGAGCCGGTCACCGAGCAGCTCACGGCCGCCGGCCCGCGCGTCGAAGGCGGCGAGCGAGGCGCGGTGCAGGGCGCGGGCCCGTACGGCCTCCGCCTCGACCTCGGCCTCGCAGGACCCGCCGCCCACGCCCAGATCCTGGAGCAGGGCTTCCACGACATCCCAGGGAGGCACCTCGGCGCCCGTGAGGCAGACCCTCATCCCGTCGGGGTCGCGCTGCCAGAAGATGCCGCACCAGCCCGCGTCCTGGTCGAGCCGGGTCAGAAGGTTACGCAGGTACTCGGCGAACTCCCGGACCTGGTCAGGGAGTTGTTCCACTTCCATCACACGCCGCCCGATCCCTCCGCAGAGTGGAGTCTTCCGGTTCGGAAGAAAACACCCTTCGTGTTTCGAGGGCGCTACGGGCGCTTTTCCGCAGTGGCACCGTCCTCACTCGCCGCAGCTAGACAGTCACCGGCGAGCAGCTCGCCACGATCTCGTCCATGGAGAGGCCGAGGGTCCGGGCGAGGGCCGCGACCGTGAAGAAGGCGGGGGTGGGCGCACGGCCCGTCTCGATCTTGCGGAGCGTCTCGGCGGACAGACCCGCGCTCGCGGCGACCTCGACCATGCTCCGCCCGCGCCGGGCCTCGCGCAGCAGCAGGCCGAGCCGCTCACCGCGCTCGCGCTCTTCGGGGGTCAGGGGGGTTCGGACCATGCGTCCAGTCTACTGGCAGATCCCCCATTCAAATACCGGTATTGTAATTGGCATGGTGGAACTCAAGACAGACACATCGATCGACGAGATGCGGGAAGCGGGCCGGGTCGTGGCCCGGGCGCTCGCGGCGGTCCGCGAGAAGGCGGCCGTAGGGGTCTCGCTCCTGGAGCTGGACTCGGTGGCGCACGGCGTGCTGCGCGCCGCCGGCGCGAGCTCCCCCTTCCTCGGCTACCGCCCCTCGTTCGCCCCGACCCCCTTTCCGGCGGTCCTGTGCGCGTCGGTGAACGACGCGATCGTGCACGGCATCCCCGACGGGTACCGGCTGCGCGACGGCGACCTGCTCTCGGCCGACTTCGGCGCCCAACTGGGCGGCTGGGCCGGGGACTCGGCGATCAGCTTCACGGTCGGCACGGCGCGCCCCGACGACGTACACCTCATCGAGACGGCGGAGCGCGCGCTCGCGGCGGGCATCGCGGCGGCGGTCGTCGGCAACAGGATCGGGGACATCGCGCACGCCATCGGCAAGGTGTGCCGGGCGGAGGGATACGGCATCCCGGACGGCTTCGGCGGGCACGGCATCGGCCGCAAGATGCACGAGGACCCGCCCGTCCCGAACGAGGGACGGGCCGGCCGGGGCATGCGCCTCAAGCACGGCATGGTGATCGCGATCGAGCCGATGGTGATCGCCGGAGGCATGGACGACTACTACGCGGCCCCGGACGGCTGGACCCTGCGCACGGGTGACGGCACCCGCGCCGCCCACGCCGAACACACGGTCGCCATCACGGACGCGGGGCCGCGGATCCTGACGGCACTGTGAGCGGGCCGCGCCCGGGGCGCGTCCCCGGCGGGTGCCGCCCGCCGGCCGAGCGGGAGGCACCCGGCCGGATGCGCCGCAACGTCCTCTAGCCGCGCAGCACGCGCCGCGCCACCACCCGGCGCGCGTCGGCCAGTTCCGCGGCGATGGCGGCCACCGCCGCGGCGTCGACGCGGACCGCGGCCGGTTCGGCCGGCCTCGCGAGGAGGCAGGCCCGTCGCAGATGCGTCGGCGGGTGGGTCGCGTCGACGCTGTGGCCCCGCAGGACGCCCACCCTGCGGCGGCGCTCGTACTCGCTCTCGGGGATCGACTCGACGTATGCGGCAAGGCGGTCCCACAGCCCCTGCCCGGGCTCGTCGCTCTTCGCCGCGCCGCGCACCTGGCGCGCGTTGGACTCACGCAGCAGCAGGGCCTCGGCCGGGCCGCACACCAGGAGACGGTCCTGGAGGGCCACCGCCGCGTCCGTCGAGGCGGCGGTGGCCGAGGTCGCGTCGGCCAGGTACTCGGCGCGCTGCGCGGCACGCAGGGTCAGCTGGTCGAGAAGCATCATGACGCCCTGAACGGCGAGGAACGGCAGTAGGTAGAAGGCGTTGAGGATCACTTCGAGCCCGCTCGGGTTCCTGATGGGTGCCACGAGGTAGCGCCAGGAGTTCAAGGAGTGCAGCGCGTTGGCGATGATCACGCCGTGGCGTGTGTCGCCGTGCGCGAAGTGGCCGAGCTCGTGCCCGAGCAGCGCGACGCGCTCCTGCGGTGTCGTGATCTCCCACAGCCCCAGCCCGAGGGTGAGCAGGCGGCGCTGCCGGACTCCGTACGTACTGACGCTCGCGTTCGCCTCGGCCGTGACCGCGACGGCGTGCACCCCGGAGGTCGGCGCGCAGGCGGCGACCTCGTCGATCACGGCGAACAGCCGGGGCGCGTCGGCCCGGTGCAGTACGGGAGCGTCATCGGGAAGCCGCCCGAACCTGGGCCGGAACAGCCAGGCGAGACCCAGCAGGAAGGCACCGAGCACGGGCAGCGCACCGCCCCAGCCGAGAGACACGAGCAGCGCACCCGTGACGAACAGGGCGACCGTCACTCCGTGCACGCACAGCGCGACGGTGTGAGCGAGGACGCCCGCCACGTCACGACGCGGCCGCGGCGACTCCCCACGCGTCATCTCGGCGAGCAGCCGCTCCCCGTAGCGGTGGGCGATGCCGCGCCGCATCCTCTCGACGCGGCCCGGCCGCTCGTCCGGCTCGACCGGGTCGACGTTCCAGTCGCACGCGGAGCACCACGTGGTGAACCGCCGGTCGGTCCTGATCTCCGTCCCGCACTGCGGGCATGGCTGAACGGTCTGTTCCATGGTGCGGTGCACCTGCGAGGCCCCCCTCGTCCGGCGGCCCTCCCCCGGGCCGCGCTGTCCCGTCGACGCATTCGAACGAGTACGCGACAGCGCAGCGTAAACCCGCAGGAGGGACCCTTGAACAGGGGCATCGCCTTCACCCTCAGCGGCCCTGAAGGATCTCCCTCAGTCACCCTGAAGGATCTTCCTCAGTTGTCCTGGAGGAACTTCTTCGCCAGGGAGTCGCCGAGGGTCACCGCCGCACCGTGGCTCTCGATCGGGGACGTCTGGTTGTTCTTGAACACGATGTACGTGACGCCGGAGTCCGTGCCGCCGGTCTCCGGGTCCGGGTCGATGCCGAGGGCCTTCGCGGTGGCGTAGGACGCCTCACCGATGATCTTGTCCGGGCCGGTGTCGCCGACCACCGCGTACTCGACCTTGTTGTTGTAGATGACGGCCACGACGCCGCCGCCCTTGATGCCGGCTCCCGCGTAGTTCCAGATGCCGCTGGAGCTGGGCACGACGACGTAGGGGAGATTCTCGGCGCTCAGCGGTTTGCCGTCGGACTGGTGGAAGGCCGTGTCGTCCTGGAACCAGGGGTCGGTGTCGGCGTTGCACTGTGTGGTGATCCGGCCGTCGCAGTCGATGTCCATGTCGGCCTTCCAGAACACCGCGCCGTTCTTGCCGCAGACCGGCACGGTCGCCGAGGTCTCCTCGTCGGTGCGGTACTTGCCGTTCGATATCTGCGAGCAGGACGTGACCTTGGCGAGCAGGTCCGCCGCGCCGACCGTGCCCTCCTGGGCGCGCTGGGGGCCGCTCTCGCGGGCGGTGGCGTTCGTGGGGAGCAGAGCCGTCGCGAGCAGCGCGGCCCCGGCGGAGGCGGTGAGGGCGAGCGTTCGAGTACGCACGTGGGGGACCCTTCTGTTAGGAAAGTTTCCTTACCTTCGAGCCTAAATTTCGCGCCACGGCAGGTACCTGTCAACCCCTCGAATACGCCAAGAGGCCCGCGGCTCCCGCCAGTTGACGTCGATCACACATCAACCGACGGGACCCACGGGCCCCTCAGCGCACGTTCGGTCAGCCGCCGGAGGCCGGTGTCACCACCATCGCCGAGCCGCCGCCGCGCCGCACCTTCTCGGCCGCCGCGAGCCACTCGCCGTTCTTCAGGCGCTGCACGCCCGTGGCCGCGCCGATCTCCGGGTTCTGCTTGAAGACGTGGCCGAGCCCCTCCAGACGCGCCCTTGCCGGCGAGTCCCACAGGCCCGGTTCGAGCTCCGTCGCCGCCGCGTTGCGCTGGCTGGCGCGGGGCGCGGCGATCGCGTCCACCAGGGGCAGCCCGCGGTCGACGAAGCCGGTCAGCGTCTGCAGGACGGTCGTGATGATCGTCGCGCCGCCGGGCGAGCCGAGGGCCACGACCGGCTGGTTGTGCCGGTCGAGCACGATCGTCGGGGAGATCGACGAGCGCGGGCGCTTGCCCGGCCCCGGCAGGTTCGGGTCATGGACCGCCGGGTCGGCCGGCGCGAACGAGAAGTCCGTGAGCTCGTTGTTGAGCAGGAAGCCACGCCCGGGGACCGTGATGCCACTGCCGCCCGTCGACTCGATCGTCAGCGTGTACGCGACGACGTTGCCCCATTTGTCGGCGACCGTCAGGTGGGTCGTGTTCTCGCCCTCGAACGTCGTCGGGGCGGCCTTGTCGCCCGGCTCACCGCACGTGCCGGGGTGCCGCGGATCGCCCGGCGCCAACGGGCTCTTCAGGACCGCGTCGTCCTTGATGAGGCACTCCCGCGAGTCGGCGAACCGCTGGGAGAGCAGTTCCTTGGCCGGTACGTCCTCGAATCCTGGGTCGCCGACCCAGCGCCCGCGGTCCGCGAACGCGATCCGGCTCGCCTCTATGTAGCGGTGCAGATACTGCTCCTGCGTGGCCTTCGACAGGTCCGTCCGCTCAAGGATGTTGAGCGCCTCGCCGACCGTCGTACCGCCCGAGGACGACGGTGCCATCGAGTAGACACCGAGCCCGCGGTACGACGTGCGCGTCGGGGCCTGGAGCTTCGCCCCGTACGCCTTGAGGTCCTTGACGGACAGCTTGCCGGGCCGCGCGACCCGGCCCGACGCCGGGTCCACGGGCGGCTTGTTCACGGTGCGTACGACGTCCTCGCCGATGTCGCCCCGGTAGATGGCGCCGACGCCCTTGCGCCCCAACTCGTCGTAGGTGCGGGCGAGATCGGGGTTCTTGAACGTGGAGCCGACGACGGGGAGCGCGCCGCCCGGCAGGAACAGCTCGGCCGTGGCGGGGAAGTCCTTGAACCGCGCCTGGTTCGCCTCGGTCTGGGAGCGGAACGTGGCGTCGACTTTGAACCCGTCCCGCGCCAGCTTCTGGGCGGGCCGAAGCACCGAGCCGAGGCGCTCGCTGCCCCAGGTGTCGAGCGCGGTCTGCCAGGTGGCGGGCGTGCCCGGCGTCCCGACGCTCAGGCCGCTCGTCACCGCGTCGTTGAAGTCGAGCGGCTTGCCGTTCTCCAGGAACAGCCCCGAGTCCGCGGTGAACGGGGCCCTCTCGCGGCCGTCGACGGTGTGCACCTTGCGGGTCTTCGCGTCGTAGTACACGAAGTAGCCGCCCCCGCCGACGCCCGCGGAGTACGGCTCGGTGACGCCGAGCGCCGCGGCCGTGGCGACGGCGGCGTCGACCGCGTTGCCGCCCTTGCGCAGGACCTCGATGCCGGCGGCGGACGCGTCCGCGTCGACGCTGGAGACGGCGCCGCCGTAGCCGACGGCCAGCGGCACCTTCTGCGCGGACGCGACGGGGGCCTCGGACGCGGGGGAAGCCGGGGGCGCCGCGGCGCCCACCGTCACCAGCGTGGCCGCGACGGCCAGTCCCGAGAGATTCCGCAGACTTCGCAGGCCTGGCTGATTCCGCTGATTTCGCTGATTCCGCGCAACAGGACGTCTCATCCGTACCTCCAGTCAACAGCCGTCTGCGCAGCGTAACTTCCCTTCCGCGAGCCGTCAGGACCCCCTCGAACAAGGATCCGTCCGCCCGCTAGCATGCGCCCCCATGACTGAAGACGTGCGCAACATCCTCCTCGGCGTGATCGCAGCCGGGATCAGCGCCGCCCTTGGCTGGCTCGCCCGCACCTACCTGTGGAAGCGCAAACTCCGCCGCAGGCAGGCCTTCTTCGGGCTGCCCGACAACTCCGAGTCGCTCCTCGTGGTCAACCGCGACGCGGGCGGCCCCGAGCTGACGGTGAAGCGCCACGACGTCTTCGCCCTGCTCGAACTCTCGGCGATCATCAAGGACTGCGGGGCGCACGCGCAGGTCGTCGCGCACGACACGGCCCAGCAGGGCTTCGGAGAGCGCACGGAGTTCTGCGTGGGCGGACCGGCGTCGAACCGACGGATGGCCGCCCATATGCACAGCCTTCTGCCGGGCGTCCGCGTCAACACGGACCCGGAGCCCGGCCCCGACCGGGGCGCGTTCCAGATAGGCAGTGAGCGCTACCGCCTGGAGCCGGGGATCACGGAGTACGTGCTGCTCGCCCGGCTGACGGCGGGCCAGGGGCAGGGCTCGCGCCCGGTCTTCCTCTTCTGCGGCCAGCTGCCGGTCACCAACCAGGCGGCCACCCGCTATCTCGCCCGCCACCACGAGCGCCTGGCCCGCAAGCACGGCGGCAACGCGTTCGCGCTCCTCCTGAAGGTCGTCAACTCCCAGGCGTACGGCCCCGATGTGGTCGAGCTGGTCGGTGACGTCACCCGCGCCGCCCAGGCGCCGGCCCCGGCGGCGACGCCCCGTGCCTCCTCGCACCGGGCGAAGTGACCCGCCCCCGACCTGCCGTCCGGCGGACGCCGTTGAACAACGAAACATCGTTACCCGTACGTAACTTACCGACGGGTTACCTACGGTAAGCCGCCACGGTTACCGTCGGGTCACTTTGCACTGACACGAGTGAGGAGTGACCCGTGGGACACCCGCGCAGAGCGCTGCGTACGACCACTGTTGGTGCCGTGTCCGCGACCCTGATCGCCGGGACGGCACTCGGCCTGGCCCCGGCCGCGCAGGCGGCGCCGGGGCCGGGCGTCCGCTTCGTCGACATCAGCGGCGCCGGCGGAACGGTCCTCAAGGCCAACGTCGTAGCCCCCTCCGACACCTCGCGCAGATACCCGGTCGTCGTGCTCCCCACGAGCTGGGCCGTGCCGCAGATCGAGTACCTCGCCCAGGCCAAGCAGCTCGCCGACTCCGGCTATGTCGTGGTGAGTTACAACTCGCGCGGCTTCTGGCAGTCCGGCGGCGAGATCGAGGTCGGCGGCCCCGAGGACATCGAGGACGCCTCGAAGGTCATCGACTGGGCCCTCGCGAACACCCAGGCCGACCCGGACAAGGTCGGCATGGCGGGCGTCTCCTACGGCGCGGGCATCAGCCTGCTCGCCGCGGGGCACGACAAGCGCATCAAGGCCGTGGCGGCGCTCAGCGGCTGGGGCGACCTGATCGACTCCATCTACTCGGGCCGCACCCAGCACTTCCAGGCCGCCGCCCTGCTCTCCGGCGCCGGCTACCTCACGGGCCGCCCGAGCCCCGAACTCCAGCAGGTCATGAAGGACTTCCTCGGCTCGAACCTGGCCAAGGAGGACGACATGATCGCGTGGGGCAAGAAGCGCTCCCCCGAGACGTACATCGACAGCATCAACAAGAACGGCGCCGCCGTCCTGCTCGGCAACGCCTGGGGCGACACCATCTTCCCGCCCAACCAGTACGCGGACTTCTACGAGAAGCTCACCACGCCCAAGCGCCTGGAGTTCCGCCCCGGCGACCACGCCACGGCCGAGGCGACCGGACTGCTCGGGCTGCCCAACGACACGTGGGAGGACACGCACCGCTGGTTCGACCACTACCTCAAGGGCGACGACAACGGCGTCGACCGCGAACTTCCTGTCCGCATCAAGTCCCGCTCCACCGGCGCGTACGAGAGCTACCCCGACTGGAAGTCGGTCGGCGCGACGAAGAAGAAGATCGCGCTCGCGGGCACGACCACGATCCACACGAACGTCGACTCGGGCGCCAACGGCGGGCTCCTGGAACTCTCGAACATCCTCGACCAGTTCCTGCGGCTGCCCCCGACGGCCTCGGTGCCCCTGCTGCCGCGCCGCTGGGCGGGCGTGTGGCAGTCGGAGAAGTACTCGTCCGAGCAGCATGTGCGCGGGACGGCGAGGCTGCACACGACGCTCACCCCGACCAAGGAGAGCGGAACCCTCGTCGCATACCTCTACGACGTGGGCCCGCTCGGCCTCGGCAAGCTGGTCAGCAACGCGCCGTACACCTTCCACGGCAAGACACCCGGTGCTCCGTTCGGCGTGGACCTGGAGTTGTTCTCCACGGCCTACGACGTCCCGGCAGGGCACCGGCTCGCCCTGGTCGTCGACACGGTCGACCCGCTCTATATCGAGCACAACCCGACCGGCGCGCAGCTGACCTTCTCCTCGCCGAAGGACGACCCGTCATACGTGTCGATCCCCCTGCGCGAGCAGTGATCTCCGGCTGCTGCCGGGCGGGCATGGCCCTGTGGTCTCTGCAAGGAGCCCCTGCTACTGCACCCCCGGCAGCAGCGTCCCCGGTTCGGCCGGGGCGACTTCGGCCGCCTCGACCTTGGGGTTGCGCCGCTGGCGCTTGGACACCCACTGGGCGAACCACGAAAGCAGCATGCACATCCCGATGTAGATCGGAGAGATCACCATCACCACGGGGATGAAGGGCAAATCGTAGTCGAGGTTCGAGGCGATGAGTTTCCCGGCGTGAAGAAACTCCTCGTAGGTGATGAGATAGCCGAGCGAGGTGTCCTTCAGGGCGACCACCAGCTGGCTGATGATGGCGGGCAGCATGGCGCGTACGGCCTGCGGCACGAGGACGTGCGTCATGACCTGGGTCTTGCGCATGCCGAGCGCGAACGCGGCCTCGCCCTGGCCGCGTTCGACGGAGTTGACGCCGGAGCGGAAGACCTCGGCGAGCACCGAACCGTTGTAGAGGGTGAGCCCGGCGACGAGGGCGGGCAGCGGCTGGACCTTCAGCGCCACGAAGATGAAGAAGATCATCACCAGGACGGGCATCGCGCGGAAGAACTCCACGACGAGCGTGGCGAGCCAGCGCACCGGCCGGTGGTCGGACAGGCGCCCCACCGCGAGGACGGTCCCGAGCACGAGCGAGAGCACGGCCGCGATGGCGAAGGCCTTCAGCGTGTTGCCGAGCCCGCGCAGGAGCAGCTCCTGGATGCCCTTGTACTCGAACGGCATCCACTTCGTGTACGTGAACTGGTCGGTGTCGAACAGGAGGTAGAAGATCCAGGCGAGCAGGCCGAGCAGGATCAGCGTGGACAGCACCCCGTACAGCCGGTGCCGGCGCTCGGTCTTCGGTCCCGGTACGTCGTAGAGGGCCGTCGCGTCGTGGGCGAGAGCTTTCATCGGGGAACTCCCCAGCGCTTCTCGAGCAGGTTGAAGATCGCGCTGATGGTGAGGGTGATGATCAGGTAACCGACGGCGATCCAGAAGAAGGTCCAGATGATGTTGTAGCCCAGCTCGCTGAGGGTCTTGTAGGTGCCGAGCAGCTCGTTGACGCTGAACGCGCCGGCGATCGCCGAGTTCTTGGCGAGGGCGATGAGGGTCGAGCCGACGGGCGGGATGACGGACCGGAATGCCTGCGGGAGCACCACCATCGACAGCGTCTGGCTGAACGTCATGCCGAGACTGCGGGCCGCCTCGCCCTGTCCCCTCGGCACGGTGTTGATGCCGGACCGCAGCGCCTCGCAGATGAACGCGGAGGTGTAGCAGCCGAGCGCGAGGATCGCGAACACCTGGAAGGGCAGCACGATTCCGAAGCGCGGCAGGCCGAGCAGCACGGCGAAGAACAGCAGGGTCAGCGGGGTGTTGCGCAGGATGTTGACCCACACCGTCCCGAAGACCCGGAAGGATCCGACGGGCGCGACCCGGAACGACGCCATCACGAAGCCGAGGACGAGCGCGAGGACCGAGGCGTAGACGGTCAGTTCGACCGTCCCGAGGAACCCCTTGGCGAAGGTGGAGAAATTGCTGGTCAGTACGTCCACGGGGCCTCCTCAGCTCGCCGGGTAGCGGTCGATGGGGGGCGGCTTCGGCGCGGGCACTCCGGAGAGACCGAGCGTCGCGTCGTACGCCTTCTTCCAGTCGCCGTCCTTCTGGCGGGTCAGGAGCGCGGTGTCGATCGCGAACCGCAGCGCGTTGTCGCTCTTCGGTACGCCGATGCCGTAGGGCTCCTCGGAGAACGGCTTGCCGACCAGCTTGAGTTCGTCGGGCGCCTTGGCCGCGAAGCCGAGCAGGATCGCGTCGTCGGTGGTGACGGCGTCGACCTGGTAGGTGAGCAGGTTGTCGACACAGACCGAGTACGTGTCGTACGCGACGAGCACCGCCTTCGGGTAATCCTTCTGGATGCGCTGGTAGGGGGTCGAGCCGGCCGCGGAGCAGACGCGTTTGCCGTCCAGGTCCTGCGGTCCGTTGATGTCGTGCTCGTCGGTGCGCACGAGGAGCGACTGGCCGGCCATGAAGTAGGGGCCGGCGAAGCCGACGAGCTTCTTGCGGTTGTCGTTGATCGTGTAGGTGCCCACGTAGTAGTCGATCTGCCCGTTCTGCAGGGCGGTCTCGCGGTTGGCCGAGGCGATCGTCCTGAAGTCGATCGACGAGGGCGCGAAGCCGAGGGAGGCCGAGACCATCTTGGCGATCTCGATGTCGAAGCCGGAGTAGACGCCGGTGGCCGGGTCCTTCTCGCCGAGGTAGGGCTGATCCTCCTTTGCCCCCACGACGAAGTGCCCGCGCTTCTTGGCCCTGAGCCACGTCTTGGAGTCGGTCAGCTCAAACCCCTTTGCCACCTGGTATGTGGGCAGTTGCGCGTCCGACGGGCCCTTGGTCGGCGGGCTGCCCTCCTTGCCGCAGGCCGCCGCGGCCAGGGCGGTGAGGGCGAGGGCGGCGACGGCGCGGAACACACGTGTCTTGCGCAGCATGGATCGGTCCACCCCCGTCAGTGCTTGAGGATCTTGGAGAGGAAGTCCTTGGCCCGCTCGCTGCGAGGGTTGGTGAAGAAGTCCTCGGGGGTGCGGTCCTCGACGATGCGGCCGTCGGCCATGAAGACGACGCGGTTGGCGGCGGAGCGGGCGAAGCCCATCTCGTGGGTGACCACGACCATGGTCATGCCCTCGCGGGCGAGCTGCTGCATCACCTCGAGGACCTCGTTGATCATCTCCGGGTCGAGGGCCGAGGTGGGCTCGTCGAAGAGGAGGGCCTTGGGGTCCATCGCGAGGGCGCGGGCGATGGCCACGCGCTGCTGCTGGCCGCCGGAGAGCTGGGCGGGGAACTTGGCCGCCTGCGAGGCGAGCCCCACTCGGTCCAGGAGTTCACGGGAGCGCTTGTCGGCCTCGTCCCTCTTGCGGCCCCTGACCTTCGTCTGGGCGAGGGAGACGTTCTGCAGGACCGTCTTGTGCGCGAAGAGGTTGAAGGACTGGAAGACCATCCCCACCTCGGCCCTCAGATGGGCGAGAGCCTTGCCCTCCTCCGGAAGCGGCTGTCCGTCGAGCCTGATGTTCCCCGACTGGATCGTCTCGAGCCTGTTGATCGTCCGGCACAGCGTCGACTTTCCCGACCCCGAAGGGCCGATGACCACCACCACCTCCCCCTTGCCGACGGTGAGGTTGATGTCCTGGAGGACATGCAGCTCCCCGTAGTACTTGTTGACGTCACGCAGCTCGATCAACGGATCGACGGCCATGCAGACCTGCCCACTCTCAGCTGTGTCGGTCCGCGCAAACTATCCACGTCAATTTTGGACTTGACCGACGACACGCACGTAGGGGCATTAACCGTATTTGCGGGTCTACGTCTCCGATGTCTCGGCGTAGAACTGTGACAGCTCGGGGGCCCCGCTCGTCGCCCACTCGTGCCCCGCGGCGACGACGTCGACCTCGCGGCCGGAGCGGAGCCGCACCACCGGCTGCCCGTTGGGCCAGATCACCCACCTCGCGCCCGGCACCTGGCGGACGAGGACCGTACCGAGGTACAGGCCGGCGTCGTTGCCGAGCCACGGCAGCGCCTCCTCGTCCTCGCGCCAGCGCGGCACCAGTTGGTCGAGCGCCTCCAACGACGCGACGGTGTCGTCCAGTTCGACCCCCGCCTCGTACGCCTGCGAGCGCAGCAGTTCGCACTCGGAGAGAAGCTCCGCGACGCCCTCGGCCCCGCCGTCACCCTCGGTGAAGACGGCCACACCGAAGGCGGAGCCGTGCTTCTTGCGCCAGTTGTCCAAGAAAGGGATGTTCATACCACTCACCCTGACATCCCCGCAGGCCGTCGCACCACAGGGCGCGCGGAGCCCCGTTACGGAGAGTTCGGGCCACGTTCGCACGCGGCTCATTGACGCACGGCTGTCTCGTCTTTAGCTTCGTGGCGCAACTGTCACGTCTCACTCACAAGCGGAGGGAGTCGGTCGTGCGCCGACGCGTCTGGGGAACGGCAGCTGTACTGGCGCTCTTTACGGGCTTCGCCCCGACCGCCGTCGCGCAGGCCGCCCCGCACAGACCCGAGCCGCTCCCCCTGGAGCGGCTCTTCGACAACAGGGCGGTCAGCGCCGACGACCGGGCCGGGGACGCCGACTTCGACGGCTCGGGCAGCTCACTGTCCGCCGGGGACCTGACGGCGGCCGGCTGGACTCCCGGGCGCGCCCTGGGTATTGAGGGCGCGCGCCTCACCTGGCCGCGCACGGCGTCGAAGGGGCCCGACAACGTGCGCGCCGACGGCCAGCGCGTCCGCGTGCACGGCCGGGGCGACGCGCTCGCCTTCCTGGTGGCCGGAACCGGCGGCGACGCGGCCGGTTCCGGCGGCGTGCGTTACCGGGACGGCTCGCGCTCCACGTACCGCCTCACCGCGCCCGACTGGCGCACGGGGCCGCTCGCGACCAAGTCCGTGGCACTGCCCCACCGCAACACGCCCGGCGGTCAACTCGCCGAGAGGACACGCCTGTTCGTCGTCACCGTGCCCGTGGCCAGGGGCCGCGAGATCGCCTCCGTGGATCTGCCCCGGGACCCCGGCACCCCCGACCTGCATGTCTTCGCACTGTCGGTGCGCTCGCCCGCGCCGGGGTGGACCGGCACCTGGTCGGCGTCCACCGCCGGACACACGGCCGTCGGGCCCTGGGCGGACCGTACGGTGCGGCTGGTCGTGCACACCAGCGTGGGCGGGCCGCGCGTGCGGATCCGGCTCGACAACACGTTCGCGTCGGCGCCGGTGCGGGTCGGGAGCGCGACGGTGGCCGTGCAGGACACGGGCGCCGGGGCCAAGGCCGACCCGGTGCCGCTGACGTTCCGGGGCGCGGAGGGTACGGAGATCCCCGCGGGGGCGCAGGCGTTCAGCGACGCGGTGGGCTTCGACGTGCCGGCGGGCGCGAATCTGCTGGTCAGCTTCCACCTCCCGGAGGCGGTCGCCACGGCGCCGGTGCACAGCCAGGCGATCCAGCGCTCGTACGTGAGCCTGGAGGGCGATCACGCGGCGGAGGCCTCAGCGGCCTCGTACACGTCGACGATCACGTACTGGCCGCTGCTCACCGGTGTCGACGTGAGCGGCGGGCCCGGATCGGTCGTCCTGCTCGGCGACTCCATCACGGACGGCGTGAAGTCGACGCCGGACGCGAACCACCGCTGGCCCGATGTCCTCGCCACCCGGCTGCGGGAGCAGGACACGGTGCCGCACTACGGGGTCCTGAACCAGGGGATCTCGGCGAACCGGGTGACGGGCGACCGCTATCCGGGGGACGGCGTCTCGACGGACACGGGCGGCGTGAGCGCGCTGCACCGCCTCGACCGTGACGTGCTGTCCCAGACGTCGGCCCGCACGGTCGTCGTGTTCCAGGGCGTCAACGACGTACGGGCCGGCTTCTCCGGGGCCCAGGTCGTCGCCGGACTGAGGGAGATCGCCGCCCGCGCCCACGCGCGGGGTCTGCGCGTGGTCGGGGCGACGGTCACTCCGTGCGAGGGCGAGACCCTGTGCACGGCCACGGCGGACCGGGAGCGGGAGGTCGTCAACGCGTATGTGCGCGACAGCGGGGGCGACTTCGACGCGGTCGTCGACTTCGACGCCGTGGTACGGGATCCGGCGCATCCCGCGCGGATCCGGCCCGAGTACGACAGCGGGGACCATCTGCACCCCGGGGACGCGGGGCTCGACGCGATGGCCCGGGCGGTGGACCTGGGGGCGCTGAAGCCGTAGGGCTCAGGCCCCTCGGATCGCGGGGCATGGAGGCCTTCGCCTCCGGCCCCGGGATCGCGCGGCGGCCTCGCCCTACACGTCCAGGTCCACGACCACCGGCGCGTGGTCCGAGGCGCCCTTGCCCTTGCGCTCCTCGCGGTCCACGTACGAGTCCTTCACGGCCTTGGCGAACGGCTCGTTCCCGTAGACGAGGTCGATGCGCATGCCGCGGTTCTTGGGGAACCCGAGCTGGCGGTAGTCCCAGTACGTGAAGGGGTGGTCGTACTTCAGGGGGCGCGGGACCACGTCGGACAGGCCCGACTCCCGGAGCGCGGCGAGCGCGGCGCGCTCCGCGGGGGTGACGTGCGTGGCGCCGTCGAAGAGGGAGATGTCCCAGACGTCGTCGTCCGTCGGCGCGACGTTGTAGTCGCCCATCACGGCGAACGGGCGGGAGCCCCCGGCGTCGCCCGCGACGGCCGCCTTGAGCGCCTCGAACCACTGGAGCTTGTACGCGTAGTGCGGGTGGTCCACCTCGCGGCCGTTCGGCACGTACACCGACCACACGCGCGCGGGGCCGCACGTGGCGGAGATCGCGCGGGGCTCGTGGACGCCCTCGTATCCGGGGTCGCCGGGCAGGCCGGTGACGACGTCCTCCAGGCCGACGCGGGAGATCAGCGCCACGCCGTTCCACCGCCCGGTCGCGTTCACCGCGGACTCGTAGCCCAGCTCGCGCAGCTCGTCCGCGGGGAACTGCTCGGCCGTGCACTTGGTCTCCTGGACGCACAGCACGTCCGTCCCGGTGCTCTCCAGCCAGGCGAGAAGCCTGGGGAGCCGGGCGGTGATCGAGTTCACATTCCAGGTAGCAATCCGCATGCCCACAACCTACCGGGCGGGTACGACAACGCCCGCCGACCCCAGGTTGCGGCCGTCACCCGCAGACAGGGCAGGATAGGCAGGCTACCTTGCAAGTTTCCCTGCTTGAAAGTTAGCCTGTCGAAGTATCTCCCCCGGATCCGCAAGGAGCACCCCTCATGCCCGCCACCACCCTCGACGAGCGCACCGCCCTCGTCCTCATCGACCTCCAGAACGGCATCCTCGGCCTGCCCACCGTCCACCCCGCCGACGCCGTCCTGAAGAACGGGGTCACGCTGGCGGAGGCCTTCCGCGCCAAGGGCCTGCCCGTCGTGCGCGTCCGCGTCGCCTGGTCCCCCGACGGCGGCGACCTGCCGGTGAGCCGGTCGGCCGCTCCGGGGCTCACCCAGGCACCGCCCGCCGCGTTCTCCGAGTTCCCTGACGAGCTCGGCCCGCTCGGCGACGACATCGTGATCACCAAGCGCCACTGGGGCGCCTTCACCGGGACGGAGCTGGACCTCCAGCTGCGCCGCCGCGGAGTGACGCAGATCGTGCTCGCGGGGATCTCGTCCTCGATCGGCGTCGAGTCCACCGCCCGGTCCGCCTTCGAGCTGAGCTACCACCTCACGGTGGTCGAGGACGCGACGACGGACACGGACGCCGCCTCCCACGAGCACAGCTTCGGCAAGATCTTCCCGCGGATCGCGGAACTCGCCACGACCGACGAGGTCGTCGAACTCCTCGGCCTGTAAAGGGAGTTCTCGGACCCTCCGGGGAGAGCTCAGAGCGTCGCGTACTCCTCCGGCGTCAGCCGCAGGTTGTCCGTGCCGCCGAGTGCCCCGATCTGCCCTTCGTAGATGGGCCATGCCAGGTCGGTCAGCAGCGCGTCGTGAATGTCGTACGCGCGCTGCGGACCGACCTCGCGGAGGTAGTCGATGACCTCGGCGATCTTGTTCCAGGGAGCCATCACGGGCACGAGGAGCGTCTCGACGGGCTGGTCGGGGACGGTGAACGCGTCGCCGGGGTGGAACACGCGGCCGTGGTCGATCAGATAGCCGACGTTCGTGATGCGCGGGATGTCCGGGTGGATGACGGCGTGCAGTTCGCCGTGCACCTGGATGTCGAAACCGGCCGCCTCGAACGTGTCACCGTGCCCGACCGTGTGCACCCGCCCCGGGAACGCCGACGAGATCTTGTCGGCCACGGACTTCAGGGTCCAGATCTCGGTGGCCGGGTCGGCGTCGAGGGCCACCCGCAGCCGGGCCTCGTCGAAGTGGTCGGCGTGCTCGTGCGTCACGAGGATCGCCTCGGCCCCGACAGCCGCGTCCTCCTCGCAGAAGCCGCCCGGGTCGATGACGAGCGTCCGCCCGTCCTTCTCCAGGCGGACGCAGGCATGGATCTTCTTCGTGAGCTTCATACGAACCATCCTGCGCTCCCCGCCCGCCTCCGGCCCGTCCCGGCGCCCGTCTTCCACTCCCCCGGCTGCTACTCCTGCGGCGTGGTCTCCTCGCGGATCACGGCCTGCGCCACCTTGAACGCCGAGTTCGCCGCGGGCACACCGCAGTACACGGCGGCCTGGAGCAGCACTTCCTTGATCTCGTCGGCGGTGAGGCCGTTACGCAGGGCGGCCCGGGTGTGGAAGGCCAGCTCGTCGAGGTGGCCGCCGGCCACGAGCGCGGTGAGCGTCACACAGCTGCGCATGCGGCGGTCGAGGCCGGGCCGGCTCCAGATCTCCCCCCACGCGTAGCGGGTGATGAACTCCTGGAAGTCGCCGGAGAAGGCGTCCGCCGAGGCCAGGGCCCGGTCGACGTGCGCGTCGCCGAGCACCTCGCGGCGCACCTTGAGACCCATGTCGTGCCGGTCGGGCCGGACGGCCGCCTCGGGCTGGGCCTCAGTGGGGCCGATCTCCGCGACGGGTGCGACCGGCGGGGGCGGCGGCGCGAGGACGGGCTTGACGGGCGCGGCGGGGATCGCGTGCTGCCCGGTCTCGTACGCGGGCTGCCAGGCGGTGGAGAAGTGCCGTACGAGAAGGTCGGTGACGGCGGCGGGCTGCTCGACCGGGGCGAGGTGCGAGGCGGCGGGCACCACGGCGAGCCGGGCGTCCGGTATGCCGGCGACGAGCGTGCGCGCCTGGGCGGGGCCCGTCACCTGGTCGTCGGAGCCGACGAGGACGAGCGTGGGCGCCCCGATGGAGCCGAGTTCGGCCCGTACGTCGAAGGACGCGAGCGCCTCGCAGGCCGCGATGTAGCAGCCCGGGTCGGTGGTGCGCACCATCTGCACGGCCCAGTCGGTGATGGCGGGCTGGGCGGCCGCGAAGCCGCCGGTGAACCAGTGCTCGGGGGACGTGCGGGCGATGGGGTCGAGGCCGTTGCTGCGGACGATCACGCCGCGCTGGCGGAACTCGTCGGCGGTGCCGAAGCGGGGCGAGGCCGCGATCAGCGCCAGGGAGGCCACGCGATGGGGGTGGCGCAGCGCCAGCTCCGCGCCGATGGCGCCGCCCAGGGAACAGCCCGCGTAGCCGAAGCGCTGCACGCCGAGTTCATCGAGCGTGGCCAGGAGCCGCGTGGCGAGGTCGGCTACGGAGCCGGCCGGGTGCGCGGGGGCGCCGCCGTGCCCGGGAAGGTCGAAACGGAACACCCGCCACTGCCGGGCGAGCTCGGGTACCTGCCGGTCCCACATGTGCCAGGTGGTGCCGAGCGAGGGCCCGAGGATGAGCACCGGGGCGTCGTCCGGGCCGTCGAGGCGGTACTGGAGGGCAGGCGTCTTCATCTCACTCACTTGCTCCACGCTATCCAGTCGCTCTGTGAGGGTTCGGGGCGGGGGCCGTGAGTGCGCACGGAGTGTACGCGTGGGGCTGGTGGTGTTCGGGGTTCGGGGAGGCGGTGTGAAGGCCGCCGACCGCGAGGAGCGGTGAGCGGCGCCGGAGCACGACGTGCGGGCGGTGCGACGCCGGGATCGCCGGTGCGGTGGACGGATCGCCCGGCCCCGGCCGCAGCGGTGCGCGCCGGCGCTACGGCGTCGTCGTCGACACCACGTACACGAAGGGCTTCGCCGGGTTCGCGCGGTTCACCACGATGTCCAGGGTCGGCTCGGGGTTCTTCTGCTTGTGGGTCAGGCCCCAGTACGGGCCCGGGCCGTTGAAGACCCAGCCCACGACCCTCTGATTGCGCGCGCTGATGGTGATCTCGTCCTTCTCCAGCTTGGACGAGCTGGTCCCGATGGTCTTCAGGAACTTGTCGAGGCCCGAGTCCGTCGTGCGGAAGCGGACGTAGAGACGGCTCGTCCGGAGGTTGTTCGTCTCGTAGTACGCGACGCCCTTGGCGGAGGAGACCGGGACCGGCACCTGGTACAGCCGGCGCTGGACCTTGGAGGGCCAGCCGATGGTGAGGCCCGTGGCTGAGTACTTGGCCTCCTTGTCCTTGCCGCTGCTACGGCTCTGGTCCGCGGAGATCACCAGATAGCCGGCGGGCACGCCGATGAGCAGCACGATCGTGAGCAGCGTGAGCGCGCGGCGGCGGATGACCCTCCGGCGGTTCTCAGGGGGGCGCTGCCCTGCGTCGGGGGACGAGGGCTGGCGTGGCACAGTCATTACTTGGGTCCCTGAT